>NZ_JBGSQY010000021.1:0-424614 GCF_041737835.1 Bythopirellula sp.
TCGAAATCTTTTACAATCGTCAGCGGCTCCACCAGTCGCTCGACTACAAAACCCCAGAACAATTCGAAGCCGAAAACGCCCCGGCATTAGCGGCGTAGAAAAACTGGCCCGCCGCTGTCCGAAAGTCCTGGGCTATCGCACCTATCAAAAGGTGTGTAATCGCGGCCAGGCTGTGGCAATTCAATAGGAGAAAAATCCGTCCCAACAGGCATACCAACGCTTTCAGTAGCTAGGCCAGCACTTTGTAAAGACTGTTCGTATTCTTTTTGCAATTCTTGGCCGGACTTAGTTCTTTCCGTTTTAGTTACAACTTCCCCGGCAGTTCTTTTCTCTTCTAAAGTGCTGAATATTTTGAAGGCCGCGTTATATTCCTCAGTCAAGCCGTTAATCTTACTGGTAATTGTGTCAACATCTTTGTGTTGAGGTGCGTTTTGCTTATTTGCCTGTACCAGTTGCGCCAAGTGTTCTTGATCAGCTTGACTCAACTTAGCAACAGGTACTGAAACAATTTTTCCATTTGAGAGCTTTAGCCTTGCTTGGCCGTCTTTGTGCTCAATTAGGATTGCCGTAATCTTGTGTTTGCCAGTATTGTCAGTCCATTCGCGTAGTTCGTTTGCCGCTACAGTATCGGAACAAGAAAAATATAAAAGGAAGAATACGGCAAAATTCAAAAGCAGCGTTGAGCAATAGTGTTTAGTAAGGAATGGTTCCAAGCGTAAATTCATAACTATGGCCCTTGTCAAAACTTTTAGGATTGGTCCATCCTATTTTGGATCGACACTTCAGCGAGAGCAAGTACTCTCTCCGGAGAGTATGCTTGGATGAGTGCCAATTAAACTTACATAGATTCAATACGAGATTCCCTAATCTCTATTGCAACCCATTCTTCGGCAGCGACCTTAATCGATAAAACTCGACAAGCGCATATCCAACCCCGATGAGTCCTAACAGCCAGCCCACGGGGTAGGGGACCATCAACAGACCCCACCAAAGCGAGTGTCCGCTGCGGCCGCCGATGCCGCCGAGATCGCTCAGGATGATCATCGCCGCAACGCCGCAGACGACCGACGCCAAACCCCAGTAAAGAAACCTCCGATGTCGCGTTTGGCCCAAGTACGCACCTAGCGCGGCTGAAGCGATTCCAGCCAGAATGACGACGCAGCCTTCGAGTGGGTCGATGGCTCCTATGATCATGCTCATCAGCCCGGCGATCACTAAAATCCTTGACCAAGCGTGTGACGTGTACATTTTCGTGCCCCCCAGTTGCATCGAGTAAACCATGCAACTCATTCAAAGGGCAAACGCTGTTCCTAGCGCACAAAGCCGAGAATTGAGCGACTTCTCTGGATGTGCCGTGCGAATTGGCACACACGGCAAATTCTCAGTTCGTAGGCCGGAACGCGTTGTACGAGTTCCGGCAGCATTCTTCATTGCCGGAACTGCGCACGGCTTATTCGCGGCCTACAACTATTTCACCTCTACCCGCTACTTTACCTCCACCCAGAAGGGCATAAGCACCATCGCCGGATCCTGCATCAGCTCGCGCAATTGCAGGGCGTGAACCAACGGGGTCGCAATCTCGGGTATCAAAGAATTCAAGCCGCTGAGGATTTCGGTTTCACGTTCTTTGTCTAAGTCGGCACCGAACAGCTCTTCCAGCGGATTGACAGGCTCGGGCAGCACCAAGAGTTGATACTTCTTGTCGGGATCGAGCCCGCCGGCGACTTTGGCGGCGTGGAAGGCATCTTTGAGGCTGCCGACTTCGTCGATCAGCCCTTTCCGCTTGGCGATGCGGCCCGTGTAAACTTGTCCGCTGGCCAGCGATTCTAAGTCCTTGAGCTTCATCTTCCGCCCTTCAGCCGCTTTGGTCGTGAAGAGCCGGTAGACGTCCTGCATCATGTTCTCGACGACTTTGCGTTCTCCCTCGGAGAACTTCTCAGTGGCCGAAAAGATCGTGCTATTGTCGCCACGGCGAATCGCGTCGGTGGTAATACCGAGCTTGCTATACAGACCGTTCATTGCCAGCTTGCCGCCGACAACGCCGATCGAGCCGGTGATCGTGCCTGGCTCGGCATAAATTTTGTCGGCGCCCATTGCGATGTAGTAGCCACCGCTGGCGGCGACGTCGCTCATGCTGGCGATGATGGGCTTGTCGATCTTCTGCGTGGCATGCCAAATCATGTCGCTCGCCAAGGCCGAACCGCCGGGACTATTGATCCGTAGCACGATAGCCTTCACTTCGTCGTCTGCGGCTGCTTTGTGCAGGGCTTCGACAATGGTTTCCGAGCCCATCGCTTCGCCGCCGAAGCCGCTTTGGCTTTTGCCCGACATGATCGGACCGACCGCATAGACGAGTGCGATTTTAGGGCCCGTCACACCATCGCCGCTGGTGCTGGCGCCCAGGATCGATTGGAACAATTTCATCATGCCCATGGGGCCAGAAAAGTCGGTGTCGATTTCCTGCTTGCCGTAGTTGACGACATAAACCAGTTTGTCGGCCTTGTATTGTTTCGTGAGCTGTTCGCGAAATTCATCGAAGTATTCCACGCGGTCGATCAGCCCGGCCTTCTTCGCTTCGTTGGCGGTCAGCAAGCCTTGATTGACGACTTTACGAACCTCTTCGATTTGCAGCTGTCGATCCGCGGCGATCGTGGTGAGCATTTGGTCAAATAAATCGTCAACCAATGCCGTGAGGTTTTTACGGACCGGGTCGCTCATGTTACGGCGCATCAAGGGCTCGGCCGCGCCTTTGGAATCACCCACGTGCAGCATGTCGGCTTCGACACCGATTTTTTCGAGCAGGTCTTTGTAGTAAGCGATTTCCAGTTGCACGCCGGGAATCAAGATGATGCCGGCTTCGGGCATAATGATTTCGTCACAAGAACTCGCCAGGAGCAATTGCTCGCCGTCGGCGGATTCCATTTGCGCGTAGATCTTTTTGCCACCCTTACGAATGCGGTGAATCGAATCGCGAAGTTCGTTGAGTTTGCCGCGACTCAGGTTGGCATTGCCAAGTTCCAAGATGATGGCGTCGATGTTCTTGTCGTCAGCCGCTTTGTCGAGCCGGGCAATCATCTTGCGGAGGTCGATACCCAAGTCACCAAAGAGCGACATTTGTCCTGGTGACTCCGGCAAGTCGCCTTCGATCTTGATTAGGGCCAGGCGAACTTTGGTCGGTTTCTGTTCGGGTTCCTTCTCCTTGGCGTCCTTCTCTTCGGAGTTCTTCGCGTCAGATTTTTTATCGGCTTTGTCGGTGTCCGCTTTTTTATCAGCCTTGTCAGCGGCTTCAGCTTTCGGCTTATCTACGGTAGCCTCGGCGGCTGTGACGGGGTGGATGATGCTGCCAAGTGCTAGCAGCGTTGCAAGAAATGCCAACGAAAAAAAATTATGACGCATGGGTTTTCCCTCTTTGATAACCAACTCGGCGAGAATGCCGTAGCGAAGTCTGTTCAACGATTTAATTTATAAGCGGGGCCGCTCCCCGCGACCACACAAAGATTATACGGCGGAATGCAGGGTTGTTCGCCGGGGGCTAGCACATCTTGTGAGGAAAACCGCTTAGTGGCGGAAAAACCGTCCGATTTCGCCGTTTCTGCGACAGGAAATGGCTGAGGATCGCCCTGGATGGCAGCGGCCAGATTTGCTATTTTCCCCGCCCCTGAATGCCATTACCGGCATCCCGCAAGAGTGTTTCTCGCCTTCCGAGGAGTCTGCGATCCATGCGATACACGCAATTTGTTTTAGCGCTGACCTTAACAATTTTCTCCACTTCACTGGCCCCGGCTGCCCCCAAGGTCTGGGAGCAACTCGTGCCGCGCAAAGCAGTCCCAGCGGATCCCAACCAGCAATACAATTTGAGCGACACCAACGGACCATGGCTGGTGATGGCGACTTCGTTCTCCGGCGACGAAGGCGAGGCTCAAGCGCGTGAATTGGTGCTGGAACTGCGAAGTAAGTTCCGACTGCCGGCCTATTACTACGGCATGACTTTCGAGATGGAGGGAGGCAATCCTGGACGAGGCATCGATGAGCACGGCGCGCCGATCAAGAAGCGCTATAACCGGGGTAACATCGTTGTCGAGCATGCCGTCATGGTTGGTGAGTTTCCGACGATTGACGATGCTGAAGCCCAAAAACTGCTTAAGCAAATCAAAGAAATCACTCCCGAAACCTTGAAGATTGAACAAGGCGAAGAGAACACACAAAGTTTGGCAGGGATTCGTCAATTTCAAAATATGGTGCGGGAACAAATCAATCCCAAAGAGAAACGCGGTCCGATGGGGCACGCCTTTTTGACGCGGAACCCAATTCTGCCTAAGGAATACTTTGTGCCTCAAGGTGTCGACAATGAAGTCGCCAAATGGAATGAGGGCTTGGAGTATTCGTTGATGAAATGCCCAGGCAAGTATTCAATCCGTGTGGCGACGTTCCGTGGTCGGATTATGTTTCAAACCGGCGAAGATGAGCAGACAAATAATAAGACTCGGGCTGCGAAAGAAAAAGACCCTCTCGTTGAAGCCGCGAAGAATGCCCACCTCTTAGCCGCCGCGCTACGTGAAAAAGGTTGGGAAGCCTATGAATTCCACGACCGTCACGAAAGCTATGTAACGGTCGGTTCATTCGACGATGGGCAACAGTTTGAAGATGGCAGTGTTGCTCTGGCTGGCTCGGAAGCTCAGACGATTGTGAACACCTTCGGTGCCGCGACCCCCAATAATATTTTCGAGAAGCCCGCCGCCCAAGATCAGCAATTGGAAGAGCTGCAAAAACAACGCTTTAGCAATCTGTTCTCTCAACATGGTCAAACATTTGCCGGCTTGCACCCTAAGCGATTCGTCGGCTTGCCATTCGATATTATCCCCGAGCCGGTTTACGTGCCGAAGAAGTCGATCAGTTCGACTTACGCGAGAAACTAGGACTGATACTTGAGCCGCAAGGCGCTAGCCGCGGGTTCTGAGAATTCATATTTCGCCGCATCGAACAACCCCAAGCTAGCGCGTTTGGGCTCAGAGTTTTGGCGGCTGGCGACTTGGCGGCCGACTCGTTATAACGCGAAGCATGAACAATGCTGCGCACCAACTTGTCATCGGCACGTCGAACGCCCATAAAGCCCAAGAACTGGCGGAACTGCTCGAGCCCTACGGTTTTGAGATCCGCACGCTCAAGGATTTTGCGAATCCGCTCGACGTGGAGGAGAGCGGCGATTCTTTCGCGGCCAACGCGCGGCTCAAAGCCTCTCTTCAAGCGCAGCATCTCAACCAATGGGTTTTGGCCGACGACAGTGGCCTCGAAGTCGATGCGCTCAGTGGTGCCCCCGGGATTTATTCGGCCCGCTATGCCGGCACGGGGATCGATGCTGATAACAACGCCAAGCTGTTAGTGGAACTGGCTGATGTCCCCTGGGAAAAGCGGGGGGCCCGTTACTACTGCCACGTGGCATTGGCCGATCCCGCGGGGACGATCCGCGCTGAGAGTGGCGGCGAATGCCGCGGAGTGATTCGCACGACGGCCTCGGGCAGCAACGGATTTGGTTACGACCCCCTTTTTGAGATTCGCGAATACCACCAAACGTTTGGTGATCTCGGCCCACACATAAAAGCGGCACTTAGCCACCGCGCCCGCGCAATGCGGACGATCTTGCCGCAGATGTTGGCGTTGGTTGCCAATGGCGAGTGGTAGCCGGTATTTTTATCCCCCTACCGGTACTCGGGGAGGGGCTAGGGGAGGGCAGCAAGAAGGCAACCACGAATCAAACGGATAGCACGAATAAGAGTAAGGGGCCATGTGCCCAGTCCTGTGGCTGACCTCTGTGAGGTCGGATCCGTAACGGTGGCTTCCAGCCGCTGAGTCTTCGTAATTCTCGAAAAGAGACCCATTCTCGAAAAGACTATTTCTCTCTCGTCCCGCGACATCCGGGAAATCGGCTACAACACCAGAATTGCGAACCGGCATTCGCGCCCGTCTTGGCCGTGCTTAAGACCATCGGCGAATGGCATTTTGGGCAGGTAACAGCGCTCGCCTCTTCGGGTAGCAATGGGGGCGAATCAATCTCCCTCCCGGTGCTTTGAGAGGAACTAGGGGAGATTTGTCTGGTATCGAGTGAGGGCTCTTTCGATTTATCCAGTGTGCGGACCGCTTTCTTTACCAACGCTACGAACCTACCGCCGTGGCGAAAGTATACACGACCGAACGGGATGATCGAAGCGGTGTGTGGACTTAATAGCCGGATCGCCACGCGATCCTAGAAGGTTTAATTGTTTTTACTCACTGGTACAAACCCCATCATCTGCTAACGCTAATGAATTTGAAGACACCCCATTGAGAAGATAGAAGGGTAAATATTTTAGTGCGATGGGAAGAGCTGGCAGCTGAATAGCTTGACCGCAGTGAAATTTCTAGTTATATTGCAAAAAAATTCTGAAAGAAAGTCGCTACTGCTGCCATTAACATAAACGGCCAATACCATGCAAACCTTTGCGTTGGTGTTAGCCGTTTTTTTGTTTGGTGGATGAAATATATCTATTGTTCCTAAGTGCTTTTGCTTTCAGGACCATGCAATTGGAATCTATCATGACTCGTATGCAATCGATGCTTTGGTCATCAAATTCCTTGATGAGTGTGATCATCGTTTCGTTACTATTAACAACGAAATCCGCGCATGCTGTCGAAGTATTTCCGATTGCTGTTTCTGACTGGCAAGTGGCCGACAGCATACTTCCCGATGGAACATTGGGAATATTACGTGATTTTAGTCTGGACTCGCACTTGAGTGGTGTAGGTGGCCGCCATATTAACGTGAATGATAGTGGGCAGGTTCTGTTTACTACACACTTTCCCACATACAGTTCACTGAATCCAAGTGGAGCAAGCTGGATGTGGGAAGGCGGTGTGTTAAGCAGGCTCGCGGCGACCTCCGATGCGGTGTCGTCCAGCCCGTATTCGGCTATTCAATTTGGACGACTAGGTGGCGGGATACTAAATGAAATGGGAGATGTCGTCATTGGAGGGACTACCAACGAAACGTCTCAGCGACGTTTTCTGAAGAGCTTGAACGGTAGCTTCGAGGTCAAGGAATTTGATAGCGCCCCGAATACCTCTGCGGGAACAATTTTCGGAGTCAATAGCCAATACTTCTCTTACAATAATCCCGGTACTGCCTTGTTCACTGGTGCCGATTTCAACGATCAAGGGGAGAGCGCTTTCTTCGCATTACTGGATGGTCCGGATGTGAACGTTGGCAATGATGAATCGCTTTGGTCAACAGCGGGTGGTTCACTTCATCTTATCGCGCGCGAAGGGCAGGCTACGCCCGAGTTCGGCCCTCAGGCTACCTTAGGGCGGGAGTTTGCACCATTCGGAACGATGTTAGACGCTTTTGACGCTCGTATAATAGGACTCAACAACAAAGGCCAAAGCTGGTTTTCACTCCCAGTTCTTAACGGGAGTGTTCAATCTGCAACGTTTGTGTCTCAAGCTAACGGAACTCTAGAGCCTCTCATCTTTGATGGCGCTTCCGCCGGTCCAGGATTGGAGTTCGCTGGCTCGGCTTGGTTTGGCGAATTTTCAATAGGAGAGGAAGGAGAAGCACTCTTTTATGCTCCTTACCGACAAGGTAACTCGCCATCTGAAACTGGCCTTTGGCATTACAATGGCAACGATTTTAAGCTTGTCGTTCAATCGGGTGCCCAAGTACCAGGCCTGGGCCCTGATACGATTTTCTCTCCCAATCCCAATCTCCTTGTGACCGCACCTAATGCAGATGGACAGTTTGCCTTTTCGATTCCATTAAAAATTGGCAGCTCGTTTGGCAGTAGTGTTTGGCGAGGTACCCCTGACGATATCGAAATGTTGCTCCTTTCTGGAAGTCCTGCTCCAGGAATCGACGGCGGTGCTACCTTCGCAAGTTTTGATGACCCCGCTCTCATTAATGAGCGAGGCCAAATTGTTGTGCATGCAAGTTACCGTACTTTAACAGACCCATCTACTATCAAACAGGGTTACTGGCTGGTCGATCTAGATGGACAAGCAAAGCTAATTGCCACGGAGGGATCATTAATCGCTCTTAGTCAGGGAGATTCACGCACGATCAGACAATATGGAATTCAGTACATAGCGCCCCAATATCTCAGCAATTCTATGTTTGTGTTTCACGCGGTATTTGAAGATGGCACTACAGCACTTCTGGGTGTTTCGCTAATTCCCGAGCCTACTTCCATCATGCTCGCCACAAGCTCGTTACTTGCATTCGCTTTACGGCGTCATCGATAGCATCACGCCGACATGTGGATCATCGGATAGTCGATCGCCGGATGCCACTGCTGGACAATCCAGCAGTGGCATCCTTGATTTCCTCTGTGCCCTCTCTGGCCTAATCACTTCCCCCCCGGCCAAAAATTGTTGTGGCGAAGTGCTTCGCAATCGCGATAATGGGGCTCGCCCATTGTGAGGCATGTTCTTTGAAAACTGAAACCATGGGACGTACTTTTGGAACGCGCTCGATGTACGTTTTGACCAAAAGTCGACTCGTTTTGGCACGTGCGAATTTCGCAAGGGCTTGAACTTTCAGCACTTGCGATATGGCCAAGTGACAAAACCCAAGACTTTCGGCGAGAAAGTTGGGACCCCAGCGCTCTCGCGAAAAATCGAGCTTTGCGTGCTCGGGGAACTGCAAACCAAGCAAAGCTGGCCAACCTGGCAAAGCAGAAATCCGACCTCACAGAGGTCGGCTACAGAACTGTAGAAAGAAAATGAGACCACCAAAAATAAAGAGCCGTTTCGAACTGATAAAATTCGAAACGGCTCAATGAAAGAGTGCGGTCAGATGTATGGACGTTAATGTAGCGAATTGGGGCCGTGCGTCAAAGGGTCTCTTGGAAAGACGGGAATTCGCGGGATTTGGAATTGCCCAGATTAACAGCCCGCTATTACGCATCCCGCAAGCGGGGATCGAGCGCGTCGCGCACCCCGTCGCCCAGGAAATTGAGTGCGAGCAAGGTTGTGCCCAACGCCATGCTGGGGAAGAGAATCAGCCACCAATAGATTTTTACGGGAGTGATGACTTTGATCCCTTCGTTGGCAAGCAACCCCCACGACACGTCGGGTGGTTCCACGCCCAAGCCAAGGAACGACAAGAAGGCTTCAAACAACATCACTCGGGGAATGGTGAGTGTGAGATAAACCAGCACGACGCTCAGCAGGTTGGGCAGCAAGTGCCAGAAGATAATGCGGAATTGGCTGGCCCCAAGTGAACGGGCCGCTTCGACGAACAGTTCGTGCTTGAGCGACATCACTTGTCCGCGTACCACTCGAGCCATGGTGAGCCAATAGATGGCACCTACGACCAAATAGAAGACCGTGATGCGATTGATGCCCCAATAGGCCAACTCATCGGCGACACGTTCTTCGCCCAAAATCGTGAGCAGAAAGATCACGACGAAAATAAAGGGAACCGAATACAGCACGTCAACGAACCGCATCATCGCGTCGTCGACCCAACCACCAAAATAACCGGATACGGCCCCGTAGGTGACGCCAATGACCAGTGACACGATCGTCGCCACGAGCCCCACCAGCAAGGAAATCCGCGATCCCCAAAAAACGCGCGAAAGGCTATCGCGGCCCAACACGTCGCGACCGCAGAGCGAATTGACGCTGCGGTTGCCGAAGATGGCATAGCGCGTGCGAACCATCCAGCGGCTCACAATGCCGAGATTGGGAAATCCCAACTTGCGGTAAGGGGCTTGGATTGTGTCTTGGATCTCGGCTTCCTTGCGGCGCAAGGCTTCCCGTGTCGCGTGGTATTCTTCATCGGACTTATCACGAGCAGCGGCGAAATTTTGTTCAAGTTCAACCAATTCCGACTGGAGCTTATTTACAATGTCAGGTGTTTTGGCAATCGCCTTTGTGTCGAGTTCAAACGTGTGTAGCCAAAACGGCGACAATAACGGCTCGGCATACTGCAAGCTTGTCTGAGCCTGGTCGGGGGCCTGAAGTGGCAAGAGCGGTGTGATGAATGCGAAGACGCAAATCATGACCAGCACGGCCAGCGAGACCATGGCGACATGGTTCTTACGCAGCCGTCGCCAGGCATCTTGCGAGAGCGACATTCCCACGGCGGCTTGGATGGGCTCGGCTTGAATCGGCTCGGCTGGCGTTTCGATTGTTTTGATAATGTCGCTCGACATGCGGCTATTGCAACTCCACCCGCGGATCGAGCACCGCATACGAAAGGTCGACAATCCAGTTCATGACGTACAGCAGCACGGTATAGAGGAGCACTAACCCCATGGCCAACGTGTAATCGCGGTCCAAAGCGGCTCGAACGAAGTGCGAACCGAGACCCGGAATCGCAAAGATTTGTTCGACCACCAACGATCCGGTAAGGATCCCCGCGACTGCCGGCCCGAGGAACGACACAACAGGGAGCAGCGCGCCGCGCAGTCCGTGGACAATGACCACTCGGACGGGGCCCACTCCCTTAGCCTTGGCCGTGCGGATGTGGTCCTGGGAAAGCACGTCGAGCATGCTCGTCCTCGCAATTCGGGCGACATAAGCCGCGTAAGGGGCTCCCAAGCAAAATGCCGGGAGCAAAAGCTGATTGAAATCGCCCCAGCCGGCGGCTGGGAAAATGGGAATCAGAAACACAAACAAAATGATACTGATGCCGGCAATCACAAAATTGGGAAGCGCGATCCCCAGCGTGGCCACAAGCATCAAACCAGCGTCCGTCCATGTCCCGCGAAACACGGCGGAAGTTACACCTGCAAAGAGTCCTAATGTTGTCGCGAAGATCAGTGCCAGGCTGCCGAGTGCCACCGAGATTGGCAGACCTTCGGCAATCACTTCGTTGACGGTGTAATCGCTGATGCGAAAGCTGTAGCCCAAGTCGCCGCGTGTCACATTGCCCAATTCAATTAGATACTGTTGGTAGAGTGGTTTGTCGAGATTGTATCGCTTTTCGATGTTTTTTTTGATCTCGGGCTCTAACGCGCGTTCGCGGTCAAATGGTCCACCAGGAACGACCCGCATAAGAAAAAAAGAAATCGTAAAGACGATCCACAGCGTGACGGCCATCCAAACCAACCGGCGGAGCATGAAAGAGATCATTTCTCACCTTTCATGAATTCATTGGGGCCCTTGAGGTCGGGGTCGATCGACATAGCCCAAATGGGATGCTCGTCGCGGACGTTGTTGTAAAAACCGCGAACGTGCGGTTTGACCATGTTCTTGGAGACGGACGTATAAATTGGAAGAATGGGTAGCTCCTCCATAATGATTCGCTCGGCTTCCTCCAACATGCGGAAACGCTTGTCGGGATCGAGCTCCATGCTGGCGTCCTTCACCAGCTGATCGTACTTCTCATTTTTCCAGCCAGTGGTATTTTGCTCGCCATCGGAAATAAACATATCGATGAACGTGTTGGGATCGTTGTAGTCGGCGATCCAACCTCGACGGCCGATGTTGTATTGCATTTGCTGCAAGCTGGAGAGATACGACATCCACTCCTCGTTGCGCGTGCGAACCGAGATTCCCAGTTCGCGCTGCCATTGTTTGCGCATCAGTTCGGCCACGGCCTGATGCGATTCGTGCGTGTTGTAAAGAATATCGATCCGCGGAAAGCCGCGTCCTTCGGGATAACCGGCTTCCGCGAGCAATCGGCGGGCTTCATCCGCATCTTCCGGTGCACACTTTTGTTCGACATAGCCTGGAATTCCCGGTGGCACGAGGCTGTAGCTCGGAAACTCACCGGCGGGCAGCAATCGCTTGGTGATCTCTTCGCGGTTGAGTGCCAGCGACAACGCTTTGCGAACCCGCACGTCATCGAGTGGCTTGCGGGTCGTGTTGAAATAGAAGAAGTAACTCAACAGAAAAGGGTGCGGGTTGACATCGTCGCGTGGCGGTTCTTCTTTGAGCAACACCCGCATCGCGGGCGGTGGGACTTCGGTGATCCAATCCGCCTCATCCGTCATGAACAAGTTAAGCCCCGTGGTCAGCGATTCCACAGCCAGCACGTCGACCGTGTTAAGCTTTACATTGTCGCGGTCCCAGTGATGCTCGTTCTTGGAAAGCCGAATGCGGTCGCGAATGCGGCGAAAGTCGATTTTGTATGGGCCTGCCGAGACAATGTTTTCTTCCGCCGTCCATTGGGGCGAGCCAAATGTCTCCACGCATTCTTGATTGACGATGCTGAAGGGATAAAACGCCAATAGGCTTAAGAAATAGGGCGTGGGGTGCGTGAGCGTGAGCCTCAGCGTGTGATCGTCGACGACTTCGAGACCGACTTCGCGGAAGTCGAGAATCACTTGCCGGCACCAGTGGCAATCTTTGGGGGGCTTTTCGGTGGCGGCTGTTTTGTCATCGGTGGGGCAATAGGCGATTTCTTTGCCATCGCGCTCGACGATGTAGGTCCGTTCGTCTTCGCCGCGTTCCTCAATGCGAACCAACTTGCCGTGTAGGACTTCCCCCCGCAACGTGTTGATGGCGTCGGTGGGAAGATTCAGCTCGATTTCTACCGGATCGCCCGGTTCGATGCCGCTGCCACCGATACTGTAACGCCTCGCATTCTTGAGGTACCACGCTTGATAGCCGTATTCGGCAGCCGTGCGGGGATCGAGCAGTCTTCGCCAGGAGTAGTAAAAGTCTTTGGCCGTGATCGGATCCCCATTGGACCACTTGGCGTTATCGCGCAGGTGAAGCGTATAAACGAGACCGTCGTCGGAGATTTCCCAGCTTTTCGCAATGGCGGGAATCGGTTCGAGCGTTTCCGGGTGATAGCGCAGCAGACCTTCGTGTATCGCCATCGCGATGCGGCCCTCCGGCTGGCCGGTGATCAACGAGGGATCGACACTCTTGACTTCGCTCGGGTTGATAAAGGTAAAATCAGCCGGCGGTAGGTCGCTTCCCAAGAACGACCAAGCGATGCCCGCCCCCGCGCCCAAGAGCAGTATCCAAGCGATCAATGTGCGGCGGTTGGTGGGCATGCAGGCGGGAAACTCTTCTCAAATCGGAACGAGTGGGGCGGGCTTTCTTTCAGCTTAATCTTTGCGTACGAATCCTCAAAGGAGAATAACCAACTTGTTCGAGCATCAACGCCACAAGCCCCCGCGTGAATTGGTCGAACCTCGGCAATTGTTGCTCGTTTGCGCTCCCATGCGGAGCAACATCAATCTCTCGCGGATTGCCCGGGCGGCCAGTTGCTGTGGACTCACCGAGATCATTTGCACGGGACCCGCCAAACTCGAACGCAGTATCGCGCGGGATGGCGCCGACACGATTCGGATTGTGACTCACCGCACGTTGCCTCCCGTGCTGAAAGGACTCAAGGAAAACGGATATCATTTGGTGGGGCTCGAACAAACGACCGACTCGGTCGACATGCACCACTATCAGTTCCATCGCCAGACCGCGCTGGTAATTGGCAATGAGCGTACCGGACTCACCGACGATGTCTTGGCGCTGCTGGATGATGTGGTGGAGATTCCCGTGTGGGGGTTGCCTTACAGCTACAACGTCGCGACGGCCACGGCGATGGCACTGTACGAATATTGCCGGCAGTGGCCAGCGGGGTAATGCGCTAGGTCGACTTCCGCGCCACGCACGCCGCGAGGACGAGATCGCCGCCCACGTTGAGCACCGTGCGGCACATGTCGAGGATGCGGTCGATGCCGAGGATAATGCCGATCCCTTCGCCCGGCACTCCCACGGATTGCAGCACTAGTACGATCAAGGGAATCGAACTGCCGGGTACGCCTGCCGTGCCGACGCCGGCGAGCATCGACATCAGCACCACGGTTGCTTGTTGCGAAATCGTGAGATCGACTCCAAACACCTGCGCGAGAAACAGCACGACGACCCCTTCGTAAAGCGCTGTGCCGTTTTGGTTGCCCGTGGCGCCGATCGTAAGTACGAATTGCGAAATCTCGTTAGGGAGCCACAGCTTTTCGTCGGCGACTCGTAGCGCAGTGGGGAGCGTTGCATTGGAACTTGACGTAGCAAAGCCGGTGACCAGAGCATCGCTAATATCTTTGTAGAATTGCCAGGGATTGCGGTTGGCAACAAAGCGGATCATCAGGGGATAGACCACAAGCATTTGAATCGCCATCGCCGAAAGAGCCGTCGCCACAAACCATCCGAGTGTTTTAAGAATGTCGTAGCCCACCTGCGAAGTGATGGTGAACAACAAACATGCGACGCCGTAGGGCGCAATCTTCATCGCCCAGCCAATGACGGTCATCGAAACATCGAAGAATCCTTCGAGCAAGCTGACCAGCGTTTTGGTTCGCTCGCCCGAAACCGAAAGCGCTCCCCCCAGAATGAGCGCGAAGAACATCACGGCGATCATTCCGTTCCCCTTGGAGGTGCCATCGAGCGCCCCCACGGCTTCTTGCAGAGGATTCTCGGGGATCATGTCCAGTAGAGTATCTTTGAGCCCCTTGGTCGCTTTGCTTTTGGCCATCGATTCGGCGGCCTTGGCGTTGTATCGCTCAGCTAATATTTCGCGCTGTTCTTCGGAAAGTGTGTTGCCGGGTTGCCAACGATTCACCAGCCCAATGCCAATCGCGACCGCGCAGCCCGAGAGAATCAGCGTGTAAAAGAGCGTTTTGAGCCCAACCAACCCCAGCTTACCGACGTCGCCCAATTCCAACACACCAAGCGCAAGCGCCGACACCACCAGCGGGATGACCATCATCATGATGAGCCGCAAAAAGATTTTGCCGATGGGTTCGGCAATCTGCGTGGCGATGAACGTGAGATTCTCGCCCAGCCAAGTACGAAAGCCGGGTTCTACTCCCGCGGCGTCTTCAGGAGGGATGGCGAGCGCT
Organism: Bythopirellula sp.; assembly: GCF_041737835.1. Taxonomy (NCBI): domain Bacteria; kingdom Pseudomonadati; phylum Planctomycetota; class Planctomycetia; order Pirellulales; family Lacipirellulaceae; genus Bythopirellula; species Bythopirellula sp. Next base: position 14,823 of record NZ_JBGSQY010000021.1, read on the forward strand.
TTGGCCGTAAGTCCCAACGTCGTCCCGATAACAAGCCCCAACAGAATCTTGGTATGGAGCGGTAGGGGTTTACGCGGTTCGGACATGCGCGGCACCTATGAAACTTTGGGGCTGAGTCAGGACCAGTCTAAAGGGTCTGGCCGCAAACGCAAAGCAGAATCTGCGCGGGAAGAAATCGCTTACGCGCAGAGGGCGACGACGGCCATGACGGCGATGATCGAAGCGAACACGGTTTTCGCTCCAGTGCCCAACAGGCGTCCCCAGAAGGCGGCTTGGCCAACTTTCATCGATTGTTGGACTTCCATGCCCAATGAGTGTTCCGCGTAGGCTGCGCCTCCAAACGCCCCCAAAGCACCACCCACGACCGCACCGATGGCCGAACCGATTACGGGGATCGGAATGCCGGCGCTCGCGCCACCGATGGCGCCAATAAGTGATCCCATCAACGAATAAACTGCCGCGCGGCGGCTACCTCCCGCCCGACTGGCTCCGATTACACCGGCCAAGAATTCAGCAATTTCGCCGATGATCGCTAAAATTAGCATCGCGATGACGGTATTCCAGGTCATGTTCGTAACACCTGTTTGCGGACCCAGCCAGGCATACAAAGCCGCCGCGCCAACCATCAGCCAAATCCCCGGCAAAGCCAGCAGCGTCAGCAACCAGCCAAAACCCATGGCAAAGAGCAGCAGCAGAATCTCGATTGTTAGATAGAGGTAGTCCATAATCTCGATTTCGATGCACCCCGTGTCGGTAGGGCTTGAGGTTCGTTACAATTGGGTCGTTTGTTTATCGTAGACCTGGGGAAAGAGTACGCAAGTGCGCTGCGCCCCGTTGCCGCGGAGGAGATGACGTGCCTGGGACATGTGTTATTGGTTTGCAATGGGGCGACGAAGCCAAAGGAAAGATCGTCGACCTGTTGACCCGCGACCACGACATTGTCGTTCGTTACCAAGGGGGGGCGAACGCCGGGCACACCGTTGTCGTCGGCGGCGAAGTCTACAAATTGTCGCTGCTCCCGAGCGGCGTGCTGACCGCGGGTGTGACGTGCGTGATTGCCGGGGGCGTGGTCATCAATCCTGCTAAAGCGATTGAAGAACTCGATGAACTCGCATCACGGAACGTCGAAGACTACGACAATCTCAAGCTCAGCGACCGCGCGCATGTGATCTTCCCTTGGCACTTCGCCGAAGACCGCTCGATGGATCGCAACACATCCGATGGCGAAAACATTGGCACGACCGGTCGCGGCATCGGGCCTTGTTATCGTGATAAGGTGGGCCGTTCGTTCGCGATTCGGCTGGGTGACATGTATCGCGACACATTCCGCGAACAGGTCACATTCATTACCGCGGAGAAAAACCGTCTGCTCAAAGCGATGTTACCCGCTGAGGAATTTCAAGAGCTCAACGCGGCAGAAATCTACGAGCAATATCACGCCTTTGCCGAACGGTTGCGACCGTATGTGGCCGACACCACGGAGTATTTGCTCTCCGCCGCCGAGAATGGCAAGCGCATTTTGTTTGAAGGGGCCCAAGGGGCATTGCTCGACGTCGATCATGGGACTTATCCATTCGTGACGAGCAGCAATAGCTCGGGCGTCGGAATTTCCAACGGTTCCGGCGTGCCAGGAAAATACATCGACAAAGTGATCGGCATCGTGAAGGCCTATAGCACTCGCGTCGGCGGTGGACCGTTCCCGACGGAACAGGACAACGAAATCGGCCAGCGCATCCGCGATCAGGGCAATGAATATGGCACGGTGACTCGCCGTCCCCGTCGGTGCGGATGGCTCGATACCGTGGCCTTGCGTTACACTTCGCGGCTGAGCGGTGTGGATTCGATTTGTGTGATGCTGCTTGATGTGTTGAGCGGGCTGGAAGAACTCAAAATCTGCACGGCCTATGAAATCGACGGCAAGCGTACGTCGACCTTCCCCAGTCACGTCGATGATATTCGTAAAGTGAAACCGATTTACGAAACGCTACCAGGTTGGCAGGAAGATATTACGGGGGTCCGTTCGCTCGACGAACTGCCAGCTGCGGCACGCGATTATTTGGATCTTATCGGCGTGTTGATTGGTGTTCCCGTGGAAATGGTTTCCGTTGGTCCTGATCGCGCCCAGACGATCCCCGTGCTCAATAGCCGTTCCCTCACCGCCACCCACTGATCTCGGATGTTCATGATGGCGGAGCATATCCCAGAGTTGCTTGCTCATATTCCCCGTGACCGTTGGCCGCGGCACATCGCCATCATTATGGACGGCAATGGTCGCTGGGCTCAGCGTCAGAATTTGCCGCGGATCGATGGGCATCGCCGGGGCGTTGACTCCGTGCGCAAAACGACCGAGGAATGCGCCCGGCTCAAATTGGAACAGCTCACGCTCTATTGCCTATCGAGCGAGAATTGGAAACGCCCACAGCAAGAGATCGATTTTTTGATGCACTTGCTCGAGCAATACATGATCGAAGAACGCACGACGATCATGGAGAACAATCTGCGGGTACGGATGGTCGGCAGGCGGACGAACATCCCCGAGCAAGTTCTCAAAGAACTCGACCAGACCGTCGCCATGAGCCGCGAGAACTATGGCATGTGGCTCAATTTGGCGATCAACTATGGCAGCCGTGCTGAGCTGGTTGACGCCATGCAAGCGATCGGCCGCGAGATCGTGGCGGGTGAACTCTCGCCTGAACAGGTCAATGAATCCATCATCGCCGACCACCTGTACACGGCGGGGTCGGATGATCCCGATCTTCTGATTCGCACCGCGGGCGAGATGCGGATCAGCAATTTTCTGTTGTGGCAAATCAGCTATGCCGAGATTTGGGTGACCGAGAAGTGTTGGCCTGAATTTGATGAAACAACGCTTCACGAAGCAATGGCAGATTTTGCCCAAAGAAATCGTAAATTCGGCGGGCTTATGTAGGGAATTTTTTTGGCAATGCCTGGTGTTTCCGCAGAGTGCTGTGGCCGGCAATTCAAACACGTTACTAGCCAGTCTGGCGCGCGGCACTCCCCAGAGAGATAAACGAAACGACAAGCCGATACGCGCCGTTTTGCTGTACCAGAGCGTCGTTTGTGATTAAGATATCCGAGGTATCTTAAGGCTACATTCGGGACAAGCCAGGACCACAGGAACATCGAAAGGCACTTTAGATCATGCGCATTCGTCGTCGCGAGATACTCCGCCTGCCTGCTGTCGCATTAGTGCTGTTGACTGCGCTGATCGCGGCGTCGACAGTCGCCCGTGCCCAGGAAAGCTCCGTCTCGTCGTGGGACGCGGCGGATTTTCGCATCTGGAGCTTCGTGCCGTACTGGACCGAGACATCGCAGATCAACACGTTCGCCGGCGACGGCGTTTACAATCACGTTTCGGACGTAATCTATCATGCCGGCTACCACCCCAGGGCCGATGGTACGCTGTTTAAGCACAGCCGGACGGACGCCAATCTTGGCAAGTTGAAGACCGATTCCGAGCAGTATGGCTTTCGGTTGATGATGGACATGTTCGACACCAACGGCGGCAGCGTCGATTCGGTTTGGACGACGATCACCGGCAATGCTTCCATTCGCGCGACGTTTGTGAACAACGTCAAGACGATCGTCGATCAATGGGGACTAGCGGGGGTCAACCTCGACTGGGAACGTCCCAACACCGCTACGAAATGGGGCAACTATACGCAGTTTGCGAGAGAACTTGGGACGGCGCTCAATCCCCCGGGACAGGAGCATCGCGTCGAGATTTCCGTCGACGATTATGGGTCTACTGATGCGAGGTGGGATGACTCGTCGCTGTTCGATGCGCGAGTGTACGACCAAATCATGATGATGGCCTATCACTACGCTGCGTCGTCACAGGCGGGTTTTGCAAATGGGAAGATGAATCTCACGGGGCAGGGGGTCGAGAAGGCGTTCACCGACGAGCAGATTGTCATCGGCATCGGCACATGGGGCACGGACGGTCCGGCGACCAAAAGCCTCAAGGCGATCGTGGCCGCGAATCCTGATCTCCCTGCCGACGCCACGTCGTACACGGGCACCCTCACCGATTTTAACGGCACGCACACTGGCACGTGGACAATTAACAGCCGCTACATGGTGCGCGACAATGTTCAACTCGCGCTCGATCGCGGCCAGCCAGGGGTGATGTTCTGGACTCTACACTACGACGCTGTGGGGCCGATGAGCCTGCACCGAGTGGCACACCACTACGCCATGTTTAAGCAAGGTATCCCGGATTTGGACCTTAATGGCAAGGTCGACGCGGTCGACGCGAACGCCCTGGCGGACAATATGGGGAGCGTGCCCGGCTGGACCGGCACGAACACGCCGGCGCGTATGGAGGCGTTTTATATTGGGGGGAACTGGGAGAAGGGCGACCGCGACGGCAACGGCTTCGTCAACCAGGCAGACGCCGATTGGCTGGCCGCACGGTTTACGACGCTTGGCGTGGCCATTCCGGACCGGCTCCCTTACACGGGCACGTTCGAGAAACTGGGCACCACGATGGGCCTCAATGGGCGCTGGCAGGCGGAGCGGAACGTGGCCAACCAACTCGTCGAGACGGGCAACTTCAACCAGCGTGATCCCGGCTATCTTTCGTTTGACGCTGATGGCGTAGGCGCGGAAAAGTTCAGTACAACAGCTGTCACGATTCGTCAGCAGAACAGCGCGGAGGCGTTTGACGGGCTCAATACCGCGGCCCGCAAGATGAAGACGACGCTGGCAACGCCAATCAACCTTGCCGAAAACGATGAAACCTACCTTACTTTTCTCGTACGGCAGGACACGGCAGGGCTGACCGCTGCCCAGTTGGCGTCGCCGAATCGCACCATCACATTGGAACTCCAAACCGCCGCCGGCCAAGCAGCGTATGATTTCGCGTTCTTCGGTCAGCAGACCGACTTCGGCATTCGCAGTCAGACGGACGCACTTGGCGAAGATGTGACGGCGGACGGCTTCGCTGCGAATGAGACATTCTTGTTTGTGGCAAAAATCTCTGGCAACGGCACCGACGCCAACCAGCTGCAGGCGTCGCTATTTGCCACCGGCTCGACCGTAGGCAACTTCACCGATCCGGATTTCCAGTGGATGCTCTCCGCCGACGGCGGCACTGGCTTCAACCCCACGATCACCGACTTGCAGTTCACCAGCTTATTTGAGGCGAACTACACGGTGAGCAGTGTGATGGTCGGTTCGGCTGCCGATTTCTTCAGCGTGCCGGGCGATTTCAACGCCGACGGCGTGGTTAACGGAAGAGACTTCTTGGCTTGGCAGCGGGGCGAATCACCCGTTCCATTCAGTTCCGGCGACTTAGCTGATTGGCAAGCGGGATACGAGAGCCCATCGATTGCCGTGACGGCCGTGCCCGAGCCAAGCAGTATCGTTCTGCTGCTGCCCATCGCATTTCTGTTGACAAGACGCAATTCGGCTTTGGGGGCAAAGTCTTAAGTGCTTCGCTGGCGACTCATTATCGGAACGGCCTTGGTGGCTTTGTTATTGGGGCTTTGCTGGCTCGATGTGCATGGTCCTCGGCCCGGTATGTATTTGTTTCCCTTGGCTGCCTTGGTGTGTGTGCTCGCCACGGAAGAACTGCTCGCCATGTTTCGAGCCGTGGGACATGAACCACACCACTTGGCCACTCATGTGGCAACATTGGTGACGCTTATCGGCGCAAGCTTGCCATTGAGTTGGTCCGATGGCACCGGCAATACCACTGTCGGTCGGCTTGGCTGTTTAGGATTGGCCGTTGCTGCTGGATTTATTGTGAATGTCATTGCCGAGATGTGGCGTTATACGGCTCCTGGCAAAACAATCACCCAAATTGCACTCGCCACGTTGGCCGTGGTTTATGTTGGCGGCTTGTTGGGATTTTTGGTGCAACTCCGTTTGCTCCCCATCGACGGCGAGCGTTTTCACGGTGGCATGGTCGCGCTCTTTTCGATGATCGCTGTGGTGAAATTCACCGATATCGGCGCGTACTTTGGCGGGAAGAAATGGGGGAAACACAAGTTGGCTCCCGTCATCAGTCCCGGAAAGACATGGGAAGGAGCAGCCAGCGGCTTGGCCTTGGGCACCGCCATGGCGTTTCTAATGTTGGGCCCGTTTGCCCGTTTCATGAGCGTGCCAAGCGAGCGAGCGTGGTTGCCTTGGTTGGGTGGGGCCATCGCCTATGGCGTCTGTGTGAGCATCGCCGGCATGATCGGCGACTTGACCGAATCACTGCTCAAACGTGATGCGGGAATGAAAGACTCCAGCACGTGGCTCCCCGGTTTTGGCGGCGTGTTGGATTTGCTCGACTCGCTGCTGCTGGCCGCACCGGTGGCTTATTTGCTTTGGATATTGGGAGTTGTGAGCGTTTAATGACATTGCACGAGAGGCGTTTCAGGCGAGCGATAAGTTCCCAGAATGCCAATTGTGGTATAGTCTGCCGCCGACCGGTTCCGTGGCAGAATCCCTACAAACCGTTAGCCAGTCACTATTTAGGCCCGGCAGGGGGCGATTGGGTGGCCGTTGCTGGCAGGGATTGAGTATATTTATGAAGTGACATCGCTCGTTGCGGCGCCGAAGGACGGAGACCCGGCGATGACTCCTTATAGCAATACGGACGCTTACCACGCGCCCCTGTCTGCATGATTGAAGCAAGCATCTCGGTAGGGGATCCAGAGAGTCTGGTACTCATCCTGGGGACGAAGGATCAGCATCTTAAACAGATACGCGAAGCAATTCCCGCGCATATCTCGACGCGTGACGGCAAAATCTATATCCATGGCGACGAACACGCCGTGATACAGGCCACGAGCGTGTTGGAAGAATTGCGCACATTGCTCGCGCGCGATTTGCCCCTTGATAATGATCAAGTGCAGCAAGTTATCCGCCGCGTCACGACGGGCGAAAAAATGCCACGCGCTGAACCGATCAGCGTCCGTGGCGGTAAACTCATTCACCCCCGCACTCGCGGCCAAGCCGACTACTTGCGCACCATCCGCGAAAACGCGCTGGTGTTCTGTACGGGTCCCGCTGGTACGGGCAAAACGTATTTGGCCGTGGCCACCGCCGTGGAAGCCCTTCGGGCTCACCGGGTGCGGAAGTTGGTGCTGGTGCGCCCTGCGGTCGAAGCGGGCGAAAGCCTCGGCTTTCTTCCTGGTGATTTGCAGGCAAAGATCAATCCCTATCTGCGACCACTGTTGGATGCGCTGGGTGACATGATCGACCGCGATCAGGTCCAGCGATATATGGATGAGGACGTGATCGAAGTCGTGCCGCTCGCTTACATGCGTGGCCGGACGCTGAATAATGCATTCATCATCATGGATGAGGCCCAAAACACGACCGTCGCACAAATGAAAATGTTTTTGACGCGGATGGGCGAAGGGTCTCAAATTGTTGTGTCGGGTGACACGACGCAGATCGACTTGCCCCCGCACACCAAGAGCGGATTGATCGATGCGTTGTCGCGCCTGCGGGATATCGAAGGCTTCGCCAAGATTCATCTTTCGACCGAAGACATCGTCCGCCATCGGATTGTGCAGGATATTGTCCGCGCGTATGAGGAGAGCTCGAAAAAGAAACGCTGAGATTTCAGCGACTCACCCCTGCGGTAAAACTGCGCTGGGGTGGTGAGTTATTTTGTTATGGCCAATATCCCTCAAAAACGAACTCGACAGCAACGCGTGGCTGTCGTCGAATTGCCACCTGGGCTGTTGGGCAATTTGTGGGGGCAACTACAGCGAGGTTCCATCTTGCTGCGGTTGGCCATTTGCGCACTAGCCGCGATTTTGATGCTGATCTTCACCCGAGGCTGGGATCCGCCGTTCCGCTATCGGCTCAACGAAGTTCCCGAGCGGAACATCGTGGCAAGCGTCGATTTCGAGCAGCCCGACCAAGCCGCGACTGCAGAAGCTCGCACCTTGTCCCGCCGGTTGACGGTGGCCGTGTACGACCAAGACCCTGCGCCACTCGAACAGCTGCGAGCTCAATTAAGGCTGGAAATCGGCAAACTTCTCACGGCCGAAACCTGGGAAGACGTTGATCCCGAACTCTGGCAGCAGTTTCAGCCGCCGCTGGCGGAAGGCACGCCCGACCCGACCGACGAAGAGCGCGCCGAGCAATTCAAACGGTTGAAAGAATCCCTCGCCACGGAGACGGCTCTGGATGCTTTCAATACCAAGGTTGCCGAATCGATGGCTCCACTTGAAGAATGGGGTCTGTTGGAAGAACTGCCTAAGGAACACGACGGCAACTTGGAGAAAATCTTCGTCCGCACCCGCGAAGGGGAAGGCTTTTCCGCCGAAGCGGGGCGAGATGTTCCCGACGTACTAATCAAGAATGCCAGTGCCAAACTGCAGCAATCTCTCAACGAGAAGCTTTCTTCGGTGGAACTAGCGCAACAAGTGTTTGCCTGGTTGCGACCGCGATTGCTGCCGACGCTGAAATTAAATCTTGCCGCAACGCTCAAAGCACAAGATGCCGCAGCCGCGGCGGTGGCCGAAGTGACCAAACCATTTCGCACGGGCGAAAACACGCTCGCTAAGGGGGGCGTGGCGATTGATGCCGACACGCTGAAACTCCTGAAACTCGAATACGATTCGCGACTCGCCGAGCGCGGCTTCGGCGTGAAAGTGCGGCGAGCTCTGGCGATTTTGGGAATGTATGTCGCCCTTTACACACTTTGTGGATTTTACATCTACGCACGCGAACCTCGCGCCCTGAACGATCTTTTCCGCTTTGTCTCGCTGGTCACGTTATGCTGCGTTACGGTATTGCTTGCCGACTTAGTAAGTCATTACTTGTGGGGCACTGAAGTCATTCCGCTATTGCTGTTAGGAATGACGGTCGCCATCGCCTATCAACAAGAGATGGCACTGATTATCGCGGCCAGCGTCAATTTGGTGATTACCGTGGCCATCGGGCTTGATATGCAGCAATCGCTCGTGCTGCTGGCGACGGTGGCAGGGGCGATTCTGGTTTTGAAACAAGTTCGCACCCGCGGCAAACTCCTGTCCGTCGGTGCCGTCGCGGGCGTCGTGGCGCTCTTTACGACGGTCGGCGTTGGCACGCTCTACGGTCAACCTCACATGCAATTGTGGATCAATGGGCTCACACTGGCGCTTTGGTCAGTGATTGCCGGATCGTTGATGACGGTACTTTTGCCAGCCGTGGAACGTGTGTTCAACGTGCAGACCGATTTGAGCCTCATTGAATTGGGCGACCCGGCCCATCCGCTGCTGCAAGAATTGATTCGCCGAGCACCGGGAACTTACAACCATTCGATCACGGTGGCATCGCTTGCCGAAGCCGCGGCGGAATCCATCGGTGCCCGCGGCTTGTTGGTGCGCGTGGGGGCTTACTTCCACGACATCGGCAAAATGCTTAAGCCGGGTTACTTTATCGAAAATCAAACCCCTGGTCAGAACCGCCATGATACGCTGGTCCCGGCGATGAGCACGCTAGTGATCATTGCCCATGTGAAAGATGGGGCTGACCTCGCGCGCCAGAATAAACTTCCGGAATCGATAATCGACTTCATTCAACAGCATCACGGCACGACCCTTGTCGAGTATTTTTATCGCCAAGCCAATGAGAAGCGGAACCAAGATCCCGACAGCGCCGAAGTCGATGAAAGCTCGTTCCGCTATCCCGGCCCGAAACCGCAGTCTAAAGAAGCCGGCGTGCTGATGCTGGCCGATGCGGTGGAGAGTGCCAGCCGGGCACTTAAGGAGCCAACTCCTTCGCGCATCGAAGGAATCGTCGAAGATTTGGCGATGAAGCGGCTTTTGGACGGCCAATTTGACGAAAGTGGGCTGACTTTGGAAGAGGTGCGCAAAGTTGGTGAAAGTTTGGTAAAATCGCTCACCGCCGTGTATCATGGCCGCGTTAAATACCCCGAGCAAGAAACGGCGTAGCGTTTGTTCTCCCACCTCGTGAACGATATGCACGAACACCGTTTGGACAAAGTTCCCCCACCCACGTCTTCCCCTATGCCCAGCGAATCGGACCCTGCGAAACGGGCTTACCGAATTCTTGTCGCCAACGAACAAGCGACATTAACCATCGACGAAGCGCGATTAGTCGCCGCGGTGGACGCCATTCTGGCCGACACGGATTATTCCCAAGCCATGGTGAGCATCGCCGTGGTTGATGATCCTGCGATCCACGCACTCAATGTGCAGTATCTCCAGCACGATTATCCCACTGACGTATTAAGCTTTGTTCTGGAGGAAACGCCGCAGCTCGTCGAAGGGGAATTGATCGTCAGCTCCGACACGGCGGTGCGGGAAGCCCAGGAAGCAGGTTGGTCGCCGCTGGACGAATTGTTGCTCTACGTGATTCATGGCACGCTGCATTTGGTGGGCTATGACGATCACGAACCGGCCGATCAGCGAGAAATGTACGCGGCCGAGGCACACTATTTGAGACAGTTGGGAATCGCCCTGCCAGCTGACCGGTCACGTTGGCAGGATGCTCTTGGAAAGGATTCGTCATCGTGACGTTGTCGGCATTGCTCATAACGGGTCTGGTAACACTCGCAGCCGCGATAGTGGCCAATCTCGGTGCGCGGTCGTTGCGAGACTTTTCTCGGCACGATTTAGAAGAAATCTGCCGCCGCCGCGGCAACCCAGATCGTTTTTCCCAAGTCTTGCAAGAACACGAACACGTGGGGCTGGGTGCTGAAATACTGACCGTGCTGCTCGCCGCGTTTGCCGTGGTGATTATCACCGCCTGGGTCGACATGCGTTGGGAGTTGGCCGACAACGAAGATTGGAGCACGCTTCTCGCCACGGGTGCGGTGTGTGCTTTGGTCCTGATCATCGGCATCGTTTGGATCAGCCGCGCGATCGCGCGTGTGTTCTCCGAAGAGTTTCTGTCTCGCACTTGGCCGCTGTGGCGGGGGCTGGCTGTGCTGACGACGCCGCTAGGTTGGGGGGCGCATTTCTTGGACGTGCTGTTCCACCGCATAGCTGGCCGCGAGCAACACGACGAAGACGACGAGCGGATCGAGGAAGAAATCCGGACGATTGTCAGCGAAGGGCACCGCGAAGGTTTGCTCGAAGAAGAAGCCCGGGAAATGATCGAAGGGGTGATCGACCTCGGCGAGGCCGATGTAGCGGACGTAATGACTCCGCGGACCGACATGCACATGCTTTCGATCGGGCTGGAGTGGGATGCCCTCATTGCCGCAGCGATTGAGACGGGCCACACGCGGATCCCTGTGTACGAAAAGAACCGCGACGACATCATCGGCATCCTGTACACCAAGGACTTGCTCCCCGAGTTGGCAACGAGCGATGGAGCATCGCGAACTCCGATTCGAGAACTGCTGCGTAAGCCGGTCTTTGTGCCCGAAACCAAGCCAGTGCATGATCTGTTGCAGATGTTCCAAAAAATGCGGACCCATATCGCGGTCGTGCTCGATGAATACGGCGGCGTGGCGGGACTGGTCACCGTCGAAGACGTTCTCGAGGAAATCGTCGGCGAGATCGTCGATGAATACGACGAAGAAGTCGTCGAGGAAATCCACATGATCGACGACAACATCTGCGAAGCCCTCGGCAAAACACGCATCGACGAAATCAACGAACGCTTAGGCATCGAACTCCCTGAGGATGGTGATTACACGACGATCGGCGGATTTGTCTTTTCTGAACTAGGCCGCGTGCCGGTCTCTGGTGAATCGCTCACGTGGCAGGAGCAGGTGCAAATCCGCGTGCTCGAAGCCTCGAAACGCCGCGTCGAACGAGTGCGCATCGAGCGGCTGACCGACGACCAACGCGAAAGCGCGTAGGTTTATCAGGTCATTCTGAGGCGAGCCATAAACTCCCGCAGGGAAATCACGGCGAGCCGAAGAATCTAGTCTACACATCCACACGGTTTGTCCATGTGTTGGGTATAGGCCGGAACAAGCTCCGCGCCGTTCCGGCACAGAACAGTGTTAAGTAAGCCATGCCGGAACGGCGCACCGCTTGTTCCGGCCTACAAAAACATCTCTTCAGGTTTGCGAGCTTTGCGAGGTTTGCTTGGTTTGCGGTCTCATAAATGTTGCCAACCTGCCTTTTCGCGCGAGCGCTGGGGTCCCAACTTTGGTGACGAAACTCTTGGGTTTTGTCACTTGGTCAAATCGCAAGTCTTGATAGTCCAAGCCCTTGCGAAAATCACACGTGCCAAAACGAGTCGACTTTTGGTCAAAACGCACGGCGAGCGTGTTCCAAAAGGACTGTCTGCGGATTCAGTTTTTAAAGAACATGCCTAGCAAATGGCGAACACCATTATCGCGATTGAGAATCGCTTCGCCACAACAATTCTTGGCCGGGGTGAAGATATTAAACCACAGAGGACACGGAGAACACGGAGGAAAGGCAACCACGAATCGGTCGAATAGCACGAATAAGAATGAGAGAAAAGGATATCGGAGGTCAGGAGAATTGCATCGGAGAATATTGAGCCCCAATGCGCTATAGTCTGCGCCCAATTGTTAATTGATAAAAACTGGATTGTTGCCTTGAGGGCATCTCTTTTCGTAAGGCAGTCCTATTCGCGTATAAACATTTTGCCAATATAAGGGGTCTGCTGCACCAACCTGTCGGCAAAACTTCGCAAAAGATGGCAACGTTTCGAGTGACGCAAACTCGGGCTTCACCTTTCCATCGGCATCTAGATAGGACGGCATCATTTCAAATTGTAGCGTTGAAAATTCACGCGAGCCTTTAAGGACAGACTTCAACTTGTTGCGTTCCTCATCCGCAACAAAAAGCGTGGCGACTAGTTGGGGTGTCGTTGCAAATTCCGCGGCTATTTCGTCCAATTCTGCCTCTCTCTCACTCAACGAAAGCAGAAGAAACTGATTAGCAATCCATAACTTCAGTGCCGTGTCAATCTGTAGTACATCAAATCCCTGTAGTGACGACAGTGGATGATAAGGAAGCCCGTCATTTTCCTGTAAAGCTGCCGCGACAATATCAATTATCGGATCCGCGGTCTCTGGTGTCATTGGAGCTGGCTTTGGCAGCAATCTATCTAACCCAAAGAACTGGAGCCAATTCATATCAATTCCTTTCTTCGACCTCGACAACGGCAACGACCTCATCACCATTGGCTTTTTCGACCTTTGCTTTCAACTGCTTGCCTGCGGCACGAGCGATTTTTCGTTTCGCTTCGGTGGCCTTGTCACCTTCTAATATCTCACGCTTGATAACTTCGGCTGCAAGTGCCGTCTTAATCTCTTCGATCTCGACACGGACGTCCGGAGACATGAGTTTGAGTTGACGACGAAGCACCTGCAATACGGGATCGGTCAGTATCATGGCACCAAGAAAGAAGCGGCTGAGCGTTTGCTTCTGGGTGTGATATTCACCAAGGACCGATTTTATCCAGCCTTCCTTGCAGAATAGAAATAGCGATTCAACGTCCTTGGTACTCTTGGGCGAGAGATTGCATATCTCCAACTCGATCACAAGTTCTTGGCCGATCGGTTTTCCAAAGATAACTTTGTAGACTCGCCAACTAACACCGTTTGTTAACACGACCCAATCGACGCCTTGATTGGCAGCGTAATCAACTGCCTGCTTGACATGCTGTTCTTTCAAGTCGAGTCCGATTGCTTTGACTTCGATCAGCATTTCCAGCTTGCCCTCTAACTTGATCGCCAGATCGCAATAGGTACCACGGATTGCATACTCCGAAGTAATCTCGAGAAACTTGTCATAGCCAAAGATTTCGGCCAGCATGTCGTTGATGATGGTTACGGTATCAGACTCACCCACGTCTCGCGTCTTCGCAGAAGCAAGAATCGGCTGAAAGCGTTTGATGCCGGCAACGATACGTTGGTTGACTTTGGCTGGTATCTTTACCATTACTACCCCTGGCGACGAAGTTAAAGAGAAAAGACCATTTGCAAATAATCTAAACTTCACACTTGCCAAAGTAAATAAGTCACTCATCAATAAAATCTCGGCCACCCCCGAATGTGACGAGAATGGCAGAGGACCGGTAGTCCGTGTATGTCGGGATAGCAGACAGTTGGCTGACAAAAGAAAAATGCGATGCGGGGTGACTGCACGATCAACAACTGACGGTCACAATCCACGGTTGTCGATGTTCAACCGCGAACCAGGAAACTTCAAAACTGACCGCATCGCTCTTTGAGTCGGGTGAGTCGGTGACGAACGTGAAAACGTCACCAACTCTGCCTAAGAAGTATGGCCCCGACTAACGAAGGGGATTCGCAATATGCCACGGCGCTCACCGTCGATGGCGTCTTCGTCCCGAAGTTGCGAACGATTCGCTACTGCTGGCTTGGCCTGCAAAAGCAGTTGGCAAATTCGTATGAAAGAAGTCCGAAATAGAAAAGGAATAAGAAAAGGGGGCAAAACTCCCGCCCCCTTTTTTCCACCTCGGCTTGTTCCGGCCTGCATAACGCTTGACCTGCTCCGTGTTGCTTCGCGGCGCGTCGCGGCTAACGAGAAGTTCTTGAAGCTCGTGTCTCGAAACTCGAAACTGACAAATCATGAACGAAAACCATCCGCCCCGGGTGTATCGTCGGCGGGACCGACAAATCACCCGGGGCTAAAGTTTTTCGTGTGTTTGGTGTGTTTCGTGGTTTCTTTTCGCGCTGCTAGCAGAGCACGCAAACAGCCCTTGACCGCGTTCCCCTTTGGCCTGTACGGTTCCGCGTCACTTGTTCTCCGATTGCGCGCTGGTTGCGTGGTTGGAATGCCGTTTCACCTACACACGCTGCAGCATGCTCAGTAAGCCAGGCAAGCAGATCGCGATTCTGTGGACCATCGCCACACTCCTCTTAGGAGGCTGCGCGAGCATGGACCTTAATCCCACGAGTTGGCAGTTGCCGACCACCGGCGGGGGCGATCCCAAAGAGGTGGGCACCAAGGCGTGGTGGAAGAAGCACAAGAAAAAAGCTGAGTTCGTGCCGGGCGAAGGTTTTCGCGTGGCTGGCCAAGAAGGCTATTTCGATCAGGAAGGCCGGCCCATTCAGGCGAAAGTCGCCAAAGTCGTGAAGCCCAAAGGGGCCGGGGGCTTGCTCAACGACGTCGCTATGATCGAAACCATGGACGAAGTGAAAACAACCTTCGGCATGGGCCCCGACGCCACCGCCGCACGCGCGGCCTTTGCCAAGGGCGAAGAATTATTCCGGCAAGAAAAGTATGCCGACGCCGCGGAAGCTTTCGACGAAGCCGTTGACCGCGATCCGGATTCCGACATCGAACAAGATGCGATGTTCTATCTGGCGGAGAGTTATTTCTACGCCAACGAATATTCCAAGGCTGTTTCCCAATATGGTGACCTCTTGGAAAAGTATCCCAACTCGCAGCATCTCGACAAAGTCGTGCGTAGGCAGTTCGATATCGCGCGCTATTGGGAAAAGCATCATGAGTACGATCCTCATTGGGTCATGACGCCGAACGCATTCGACGACACGCGGCCCTGGTTCGACACCTTGGGCTATGCGATTAAAACTTACGAAAACATTCGTTTGAAAGATCCCACGGGGCCGCTGGCCGACGATGCGATCATGGCGACGGCGAATTCGTATTTCTTGAGGGGTCGCTACAGCGACGCGGATTATCACTACAACTTGCTGCGAACCGAATATCCACAGAGCGAGCATCAATTCGAGGCTCATCTGCTGGGGCTGCAAAGCAAGATTCGCAAGTACCAAGGTCCGAACTATGACGGCACGCCGCTCGAAGAGGCGAAGAAACTTGTCAAGCAAATCAAGCTGCAATTTAACGTCGACCTATCGGCCGAAGAACGCGAACGTTTGAATACGCAGCTGGCTCAGTTGAACGAAGCCTTGGCTGAACGTGACTTCGTGGTGGCCAAGTATTACGACGAAACCGAGCATTTTGGCAGCGCGAAATACTATTACGCCAAGATTGCCCGTGAGTATCCGACTTCGTCGCTGGGGACACAGGCTCGCGAGCGATATGATCAGATTCTCAGTTTGCCCGATCATCCGACGACTCAAGTTGGTTGGTTTTTGAAGATGTGGCCTGAGAATGCCGAGCGCAAAATGCTCCAGCAGGTGCCGCTCTTGGAGCAACAGCCTGACGTTCAAATGGCTACGCGACCGCAAACCGAAGGTGTGCAAGCCGATGGCAACACCGTCTATCGCTAAGCGTGCGGGTCTGAGTTTGCTCGCCGTGGTTCTCTGCTTGGGCTGCGCTTCGTACCGGATGGGGAGCGAATCGCTGTATGCCCCCGACGTGCAAACCGTCTACGTGCCGATGATCGAGTCCGATAGTTTCCGCCGGGATTTGGGCGAACGGCTGACAGAAGCGGTCGTCAAGGAAATCGAACTCAAAACGCCGTTCAAAGTCGTGGGCACCCCCGATGCGGATAGCATTCTCTCGGCCAGGCTCATCGCCGACACCAAGCGTGTGACCGTCGAAAACAAGAACGACGATCCCCGCGTGAACGAGATGGGGATGTTCGCCGAAATTTCGTGGCTCAATCGCCGCCGCGAGCCGTTGCGTTTGCCGTCCACGGTGATATTGCCGCCGGAATTGCTGCCGGTGAGCCAGACGGCCCAGTTGATTCCTGAAGGTGGCCAGTCGGTCGCGGTATCTCAGCAGCAAGCGATCGAGCGGCTGGCGCAGCAGATTGTTTCGACGATGGAAGAGCCTTGGTAGTGTTGGCTAAAAAGTCGTATGCGGTGCAAGCATTGGCGCTTCATGTTAAGCTCAAGGGATGAAATTCGAGTCTTCTCTTGCTAAGCGATATCCCCAGCGTGCGGCCCATTGGCAATTACGCTCCCGCACACTTGAGTTTGGGCGGTTGCCTTTGCTGATGGGGATTGTGAACGTCACGCCCGACAGCTTTTCGGATGGGGGGAAATTTTTTGACCCGCAAGTTGCCGTTGACCATGCGCTTGCCCTGGTGGCCGATGGGGCGGACATTCTCGACATCGGCGGGGAAAGCACTCGACCTTATGCCGATCCAGTGAGCATCGACGAAGAACTCCGCCGCGTTGTGCCGGTGATTGAATCTCTCGCCGCAGCGGTCAGCGTGCCGATTTCGATTGACACCAGTAAGGCCGTTGTTGCCGAAGCAGCAATCGCGGCGGGTGCTGAAATGATCAACGACGTCACCGGACTAGAAGGCGATCCGGCGATGCTGCCTTTGGCGGCGAAATCGCAAGTCGGCGTCTGCGCAATGCACATGCAAGGGACGCCAAAGACGATGCAGGATGATCCGCGCTACAACGATGTCGTTCGTGACATCCATAGTTATCTGGCGGCACGGCGCGATGCCTTGCTCGCCGCCGGAATTACGCCTGAACGCATTTGCCTCGATCCGGGAATTGGCTTTGGCAAAACGCATCAGCACAATCTGACGCTGATGGCCAACTGCTGGCAGTTTCATGAATTGGGCTGCCCGTTGTTGGTGGGGCATTCGCGGAAAGGTTTCTTGGCCAAGGTGATCGGTGATGCGGAGCAGGATCGCACGGCCGCCACCGTAGGGAGTGCCTTGTCGCTTGCCCGACAGGGTGTCCAAGTGATTCGCGTTCACGACGTGCGGCCCGTCCGCGAGGCATTGCTGGCATTCGCCGCGACCGGCGGAATCGACGGAGTGGCGCTCGAGCTAGCAAACCCATCGACGTTGACCCATCCTGGGCCATGAACGATACTTACGGAGATAGTGTCTGCTCATTGGACACTGCTGAGCAAGGCAAAACGTCATGGCTACCATCGAACAGTCTGAAGTCGCGACCGGTGATCTCGCCGAGTATTGCACTCAGGTTGCGCGACGAGCTAAGCAAGCCTCGGCCCAACTCGCGCAGCTCTCGGGCGAGACGAAGATCGCCTGGCTGAAGCGGTCGGCGGAACTGCTGCGTGAGAACAGCAATACGATTCAAGAAGCCAACGAACGCGATCTCGCGGCGGCCCCTGGTTATGGTTTTACCGCTGCGGAGATCGACCGCTTGCGGCTCACCCCCGAGCGGATCGAAGGAATAGCCTTGGCCCTGTGCGATGTCGCCATGCTGCCCGACCCCATTGGCGAAGTGATGCACTCCACGGTGCGGCCTAATGGGCTGGTGATCAACAAGGTTCGTGTGCCGTTGGGGGTGGTGTTCTTTATTTACGAATCACGCCCCAACGTGACCGCCGACGCCGCAGCGATTTGTGTTAAAGGTGGCAACGCGGTCATTTTGCGTGGCGGCAAAGAAGCCATTCACTCCAGTCAAGCGATTGTTGATTTGATGAAGATAGCGGCTCGTGAAACGGGTGTGCCGCTCGATGCCGTGCAGTTGGTGGAAACAACCGACCGCGCCGCGGTGGGCCATTTCTTGCAGCTTCCCGAATATATCGACGTGGCGATCCCGCGCGGTGGCGAGGGATTGATTCGCCGCGTTGTGGCGGAAGCCCAGATGCCTGTGATCAAGCATTTTCATGGTAATTGCCATGTGTACGTCGACGCAGCGGCGGATCTGGACATGGCTGTGGAGATTTTGATCAACTCGAAGTGCCATCGGCTGGGGGTTTGCAATGCCGCTGAGTCGCTGCTGGTGCATACCGACCTTGCCGGCGAATTTTTGCCCTTGGCCGCGACGGCGTTGGCTAAGCACAAAGTTGAACTTCGCGGTGACGAACGGACTTGCGAACTTGTCGATTTCGCCGTCCCGGCGAGCGAAGAAGATTATGCGGCGGAGTTTCTGGCCGCGATTATCTCGGCTTGCGTCGTCGAATCAGTCGATGCGGCCATCGCGCACATTAATCGCTACGGTTCAGGGCACACGGACACCATCGTGACGAACGATTTGCTTGCCGCGCAGAAATTCACGGCGGCCGTCGACAGCGCCGCGGTGATGGTCAATGCGAGTACCCGCTTTAATGACGGCGGGGAGTTTGGTCTGGGTGCCGAAATCGGGATCAGCACCGACAAATTTCATGCTCGCGGGCCTTGTGGCATCGAAGAGCTGACCAGTTACAAATACGTGGTTTTCGGACAGGGACAGGTCAGAAAATAGTCACAACACATTGAGCGCAATGGAGTGCGGCATGGGTGGCGATGTATTAAGTCAAGCAGAAGTCGAGAACCTGCTAAGTGCCTTGGAGGCCGAGCCGGAAGAGTTGCAGTCGTTGTCTGCTTCGCCGGTGACGCTCAGGCCGAAGGAAAAGGTTTCGGTCTACGACTTCAAACGCCCCGAGCGCGTCGGCAAAGAGCAAATGCGCGCTTTGCAAACGATGCACGAAGGCTTTGGTCGCAACTTTGGTGCGGCCCTTTCGGCCTTACTCCGCAATATCGTAGAAGTGAAGCTCACCAGCGTCGATCAACTCACCTACAGCGAATTCGTTTTTAGTCTTGAGAATCCGACGTGTTTCAATCTGATCAACGCGCCGCCGCTGGAAGGGCAGTTGATCCTCGATATTAATCCGTCGATTTTATTTCCGATCATCGACCGCTTGCTGGGTGGCAGCACGATGTCGACTGCTTCGGTGCGGCGGCCGCTGACCGAGATCGAGCTGCGGCTGGTCTCGCGGATCACAAGCTTGTTCCTCGCGGAAATGCAGCATACGTGGGAGAATGTTCTGAAGTTTGAGCTCGCGGTCGACCGAGTGGAGAGCAACCCGCAGCTTGTGCAGATCATTCCCGCTAATGAAGTGGTGGTGCTGATCAGCTTTGAACTGACAGTCGGCGAAACGCGTGGCATGGTGAACCTGTGCATTCCGTTTAATTCGATTGAGCGCATCAGCAACAAACTGACTTCCAATAGCTGGGTGAGCTACAGCAAGCGTCCGCCGACGCAAGAATCGATCCAATTGATCAGCGACCGCATCGCCGATGCGCCCGTAGAGGTGGTGGTCGAGCTTGCCGAAACGACAATCTCGACCGCGGACCTGATCAACCTCCGAGTGGGGGATATCATCGCGACGGAAAAGGATATTTCCGAACCGTTGGTGGTATCGGTCGAGGGAAAACCCAAGTATTTCGCCAAGCCTGGGCAACACAAAGGGCGCAAAGCCATTGAAGTGCTGGGGCTTTGCGAAGAACACCATCTGCAATACGCCGCGAAAAACGCAGCGGCTCAGGCCAAAACCGCAGGCTGAGCGTGGCCGAGTTCGTAAGAATCTGGTGACGAATCAATTGACACCGGGCCTGCTTCGCGGAAAGAATACAAGTTGTAGGCAACATCTTTTCATTATCTTATCTTTGATGTGACTGCCGTGCTTGTCGCGAATGTTGCCTGTTCGCGATTTTTTTGAGAACGCAGAACGAGAAGAGTGCCAGACTCTCGCACGCGTGCAGGGAACACTGCACAGCGCGATGGCCTGTGGTTTGTCTCAGTTGAGTTGTTGATTTAGACCGTGCGCCGCAATCAAGCGACGCAATGGTTGCCAATAGCGACACTCGCGTCGGGAAATATTTCCGGCGAACCTGTGAGGAGACATGCACATGGGGATCTCGGTTGTTTGCCCCAACGGGCACGAATTCAAGGTCAAAGATAAATACGCCGGCAAAAAAGGTGTTTGTCCTTTTTGCCCCGGGCAAGTCGTCGTTCGCGTGCCGGATGCAACTTCGTCGGATCAACTCAAAACGGCCGCCTTGCGCGCGGTGCGCCTCGAACATGGCGGCTCACCGAGTGGGTCTTCTGTTTTCGATGATCCGGAAGAACCCTCCGCCGAAACCAGCGGCAGCATGCTGGGCTCGTCAGTAATCCGTCACCACATTAAATGCAAATGCGGTGAAAAAGTGCCGATGTGGTTCGCAAAGTGTCCTAAGTGTCACGCCTTTATGCAGCAGTGGTGACGATTTACTGAGCGAGAGCAGGTTTAGGCTCAGGTTCTGACGGCTCACGCGAACCCAACAGCGCGATCACCGCTTCGTAGAGCATCATGGCGGCGAGCAGTATGAGCACAATTCCGATCCAACCGACGATATCGGACGACATGTGCCACGTTCCGTCGGCCGAGCGAAACTTGCTTAGCGTCATCGAGGCCAGCGCCCAGGTGCTCGTGAGATACATGAGCAAAGTTGGAATACCGGTCACGATCCAAACCCACCAGGCCCCGCGTGTTCGCCAGAGCCAGACCGTCACGCCGAGCAATGTCAGAGCGGCGAGCAATTGATTGCTGGCGCCGAAGAGATTCCAAAAAATACGCCAAACCGGCACATTGGGATCACTATGCCCTAGCAAGAAAAAGAGCGGCACTCCTGCGGTCAGCGCGGTTCCGAGCGCACGACCGCCCCGGCCGTGCCAGCCGGTGAGTTCCTGCAAGATATAGCGGCCCAATCGCGTGCAAACATCGAGCGTGTCGTAAACAAACGTCGTGAAGGCCATGAGCGCAAAAGTCATCCCCACGGCTCGTGGCAGATGGATGACTTCGAGGAACTTGCCGATCCCTTGGGAAAAGACTTGATTCGGCCCACCGTTGAGTTGCGGCGAACCGGCTGAAAACATCATCACGCAGCAAAGGGCAATGATCGACACCATCGCTTCCAGAAGCATTGTGCCGTAGCCGACCACGACGGCGTCGGTTTCCACGCGGAGTTGTTTGGATGTTGTGCCCGACGCGATGAGCGAGTGAAACCCGGAACACGCACCACAGGCGATGGTGATGAACAGTAAGGGGAATAAATTGGTCGTAATGCCGTCAGCTCCCGTCACTTGCCAGCCGCGAAACATGGGATATTCGGCAGTTCCACCGCCGAAGGCAAGACCCACCGCGCCGGCGGCAAGTGCCGCGTACAGAAACCAGCCTCCCAGTTGCCCCCGCGGTTGCAGGAGCAGCCAGACGGGCATCACCCCCGCGATCAAGCAATAGACGAGAAGAATCACGTCCCAAGTCTTTCGGGCACCGTTGTCGTCTTGGCCTGTCATCGCAGCCAGATCAAAGGGCATATACGGGCCAATAACAATTGCACCCGCAACCAACGGCAAAAAGATCGCCAATGCCCACTTTTGCGACAATCCTGCATAGCGCATCGCGAGGCCCATGATCAGCGTGAGCAGCAAGTATATGAGCGATGAGCTAGCGATCGCTGCCCCCCCGACGCCGCCTGCTTCCGCGGTGGCCGCACCTACAAACGACGCGGCAGTGACGTCGGTAAACGCCACGATGATGTAAATGAGTGCGATCCAAATGAACGAAAGGAACAGTAAATAGGATCGCCGCGACATGTGCTCGCGGACGACTTCGGCAATCGAACGGGCTTTATGGCGAATCGAAGCAACCAGGGCCGTGATATCGTGGACGCCGCCGACGAAGATCGAGCCGATCAAAATCCAAAGCAGAGCCGGCAGCCAGCCGAAGGTGATCCCAGCGAGAATAGGCCCCACGATAGGTCCCGCGGCAGCAATCGCTGAAAAGTGCTGGGGCAACAGGGCCGACGAGGAGAGCGGCTCGAAGTCGATGCCATCCCGCAATTCGACGGCAGGTGTCTTGGTCTTGGGATCAAGCTGCAAGAGCCGTCCCAGCAGTCGGCCGTAGGTGAGATAGGCCACCGTCAACACGACCGCCGACGGAAGCACGATATAGAGCAGATTCATGGAGAAGCTTTCACAACGCGAGAAACCGCAGCCAAAAAGTTGCCGCTACTCTACATCATAGCCCGTCGGGTAGAAACGTCGCAATTTGGCTTGGTTTACGGTTTTCAGTGGCTGGCCTATAATCTTCGCTGCCGAGGGAGCTGCACAATTCGAGACGGTGAGTCGCCCGGCATCTTGGGATTTCAGAAGTTGAGGAGACTATCTTGCCGGAAAAAGTTGTCATCGTTGGAAGTGGACCCTCGGGTTGGACAGCAGCCATTTATGCGGCCCGCGCGAGCTTGGAACCTGTGCTCTTTGAGGGGGCGATCACGGAAGCTAACCGGTTGCAGGGAACCATGCCGCTGGGGCAGCTCGCTCTTACGACCGAAGTGGAAAATTATCCCGGCTTTCCCGCGGGCGACTTGAGCCACTATCTGCGTTCGGCCTTGCCGGAAGAGCATCATTGGCTTGCCGATTTGCATCATGGGGAAGGCTGCTCGGGACCTGAACTGATGCACCTGATGCGTAAGCAGGCCGAGAATTTTGGCACGCGGATCATGACAGATGATATTGTCGACGTCGATTTCACGGGTCAACCGTTTAAGCTCAAATCGCTTGAAGGCCAAGAAATCGAAGCTTATTCAGTGATCATCGCCACGGGGGCCCGGGCGAATTATCTTGGCTTGCCCTCGGAGGAACGCTTCAAGAACGCTGGCGTGAGTGCCTGTGCCGTGTGCGATGGTGCATTGCCACGTTTCCGTAACAAGCCGGTGGTGGTTGTCGGTGGCGGCGACTCGGCCGTGGAAGAGGCTGATTATCTTTCCAAGTTCGCCAGCGTCGTTCACCTCGTACATCGCCGCGACGAATTGCGGGCCTCGAAGATCATGGCCGAGCGAGCCAAGAACAACAAGAAGATCGATATCGTGTGGAACAGCGCCGTTGAGGAAATTCTGGGCGACGACAAAAACGGAGTGACCGGCGTGCGGCTGGTTTCGACCATCGACGACAAGAAAACGGAAAAAGAAATCGCCGGCGCGTTCATGGCGATCGGTCATACACCCAATACGAGGTTCCTCGAAGGCAAACTCGAGATGACCCCCAAGAAGTACCTCAAATGGACCGTGCCGTTCCGCACGAATACCAGCGTGGAAGGCGTGTTTGCTGCGGGGGACGTAGCTGACGACTACTATCGCCAAGCGGTGACCGCCGCCGGGTCGGGATGCATGTCGGCATTGGATGCCGAACGTTGGTTGGCCGCGAAGGGTCTGTAGAGCGATTCAGTATTCACAGTCCTCAAAGGGGCGATGGACAATCGCTATATCGACGATGGATGCGCCGCTTAATCCGGTAGGAGAATATGTTGCCGAGCAGGTATGTAGTCCCGCTCGCATCGCGGAGTTGATCGAGCAAATTGCTTCGGCCCCTGCGGAACTGCGGAAGGCTGTTGCCGGGCTATCGGAATCTCAACTCGACACGCTGTATCGCAACTGGTCGGTTCGGCAGATTGTCCATCATTTGGCCGACAGTCATGTGAACAGCTACATTCGCTTCAAATGGGCTTTGACCGAGGATCAACCCACGATCAAGGCTTATTTTGAAGATCGCTGGGTCGCACTGGCAGATTCCAAGCATGGCGAGATAGCGGCGCCGCTCGCGTTGTTCGACGCGATTCATGCTCGTTGGGTACAGCTTTTGAAGTCGATGGACTACGGCGATTTTGAGAAGTCGTTCATCCATCCCGAGACGTCGCAGCAAGTCACATTGAAATCAGCCCTTTGCTATTATCCGTGGCATAGCCGCCATCACACGGGACAAATTCTTTGGCTCCGCCAGCAGCACGGCTGGTAACTACGATTGGGAAGGATCCATGAAAAAACTTTCGGTACGCGAAGCGCGTGATGCCAAGTCGGTAGGACAAAACGTCTTGATCCAAGGTTGGATTCGCACACGTCGCGATAGTGGCGGCGGCTTCAGCTTTTTGGAGATTAACGACGGCACGTGTTTGAACAATATCCAAGTGATCGCCGACGGCACGCTCGCAAACTACGAGACCGACGTTAAAAAACTTGGCGCGGGGGCAAGCGTTTCGGTTCGTGGCGAGATCAAACCTTCCAACGGCAAGGGCCAGGCGACCGAACTCTATGCCAGTGAAATTATTGTTCACGGCTGGGCCGATCCCGACGAGTATCCGCTGCAAAAGAAGCGGCACACGATGGAAAAGCTCCGCGAATGGGCCCATCTACGGCCGCGCACGAATACCTTTGGCGCGGTGATGCGCGTGCGAAATCGCATTTGCCGTTCGATTCACGATTTCTTTCAAGAAGAAGGTTTTCTGTACATTCACACGCCGATCATCACGGCGAGCGACTGTGAAGGGGCCGGCGAGATGTTTCGCGTGACGACGCTCGACCCGGCGAATGTGCCGCGCAAAGCGGACGGCGCGGTTGATTTCGAGCAGGATTTTTTTGATCGTCCCGCGTATCTCACCGTGTCGGGGCAGTTAGAAGGTGAAATCTACGCCACGGCACTCGGCAAGATTTATACCTTCGGGCCCACGTTCCGCGCGGAGAATTCCAACACCTCACGGCATTTGGCCGAGTTTTGGATGATCGAACCGGAAGCCGCCTTTTTCGAGTTGACCGACAACATGGACCTCGCCGAGCGGTTCCTCAAACGGATCGTCAACGACGTACTCGCCGACTGCGACGAGGATATGCAATTCTTCCACGAGCGAATCGACAACACGGTGCTCGATAGCCTTAAGACAATCGCGGGCAAACATTTCCAGCGGCTGAGCTATACCCAAGCCATCGAGATCCTGGAGAAGTCCGGCGAGACGTTTGAATATCCCATCTCCTGGGGCACCGATTTGCAGGCCGAACACGAGCGATTCATCACCGAGAAATATCTGCAAGCGCCGGTGATCCTGCACGACTATCCAGCGGCGATTAAGCCGTTCTATATGAAAGTGAACGACGAAACCCCCGACGTGCCGGGCCGAACCGTACGGGCAATGGATGTGCTTGTGCCACGGGTGGGTGAAATCATCGGTGGCAGTCAGCGCGAAGATCGGCTCGATGTGTTGCTCGCGCGGATGGCCGAGCAGGGGCTCAACCCTGACGATTATTGGTGGTACATCGAGCTACGAAAGTTTGGCTCGGTGCCGCACTCGGGTTTCGGCTTAGGCCTGGAACGCATGGTTCAAGCAGTGACCGGTATGGCGAACATTCGGGACGTGATTCCGTTTCCGAGAACACCGGGGAACGCGGAGTTTTAGGAAGAGGGGTTAAACCACAAAGGCACGAAGTACACCAAGCAAAAATGAATTACTTGGTGTACTTCGTGCCTTTGTGGTTGGATGAACTACGCCGCGTTCACGCGCCGGGGATTGCGGTACAACACCTCGGCCAGCAACTCGGGTGAGCCGCGAAAGCCATCGCGTTCGTAGTGCCACTTGTCGTGGGTTGGAACCCAATCGTTTTCCAGTGGCCAGGGATCAAATGGTTGATAGCCCAAGGCTTGCGCGAGCTTAGTAGAATTCATTGAAACATCGCCCGCTCGCGGGGGAATAGGGCCCGCCTCAATTCGAGGACAACCCATCAATAAGTGCGGATCGTACCCGCCCACACGATTGATGACCTGCGCGATTTGATAGAGAGATAACCGTCGTGGCGCTCCCGCGTGATAGAGGCCAGCAAGATCGTTGCTGAGTAATGTTTCGTAAACATGATTCAGGCAATCGGTGTAGGTGGGCGTACGAACTTCATCGAAATAAAGCGTGGCGGGGCGGCCCTTGGCAAACCGGGATTGAATCCAGTCGATGGCCCCCGCGTGGCCATTGAAACTCACGCCCATGGGGAGCGAAATTCGCAACGTGCAGGCCGCGGGAGCGCAGTCAAACAAAAGCTGCTCGGCGGCTACCATGGTCGTGCCGTAGACGGTGACAGGATCGGTGCGATCCGTTTCAAAATGGCCGGGCCAATCGATGGGCTTGCAATCGCGACCACCGAACACAAGATCGATTGACGTATGCACGAGTCGAACTTGCCGCTCAACGACAATCGAAAGCAGCGTGATCATTCCTTCGACATTCGTTCGCCAGGCGAGCCGCGAATCGAGTTCGCACGATTTCAAAGCACAATTGCCGGCGCAGTTCAGCACGGCGCGAAATTGATGCTGATCGAACAATCGCTCAAGTCCAGCACGGTCTTCGGCGTTGCAGGCGATGATTCCTGGCCCCGACAGGGGCCAATTGTCTTCCTGCCGGATGCCGATAACCTGGCCTGGGTAACGCTGCTGAAAATAGGCGAGCGCATTGTAACCCGGCACGCCGGCAATGCCGGTGATCAGCAAGGGCAGGGGGAATTCGTTCGATTCACGCATGGGCTAATTATAGCCCATGCCGTCGGCGAACGTCATCTAGGCCGCGAGCCGCTGGCGGCGTTGTCTTTCGACGAAGGCGGCGTAATCGGCCGGGGTGTCGATGCCGCGGGTGGGCTGGGCGATCTCACCGATCAGGATCGTTTCGTCTTGCTCGAGAATTCGGAGTTGTTCGAGCTTTTCGATCTGCTCGGTCTGGCCCATCGGCAGGCTGGCAAACCGCAGCAACAGGTCGCGGCGGTAGGCGTAGATGCCGATGTGCTGGAAAAAAGTGGCTGGTGAGGATGTGAGCATGTCGTCCCGCCATTCGCGGGGATGAGGAATCGGACTGCGGCTGAAATACATGGCCCGCCCGGCGTTATCGAAGACCACTTTCACGCACGCGGGATCTTCCAAAGCTTCGCGACTGCGAATCGGCGTGGCCAAGGTTGCCATCGTGGCGGCAGGATTCTGCTGCAAAAGCATAACCAAGCGGTCGATGGCCCGCGGATCAATTTCCGGCTCGTCTCCCTGCAAATTAACGATAATTTCCGCCCACGGAATGAATCTGGCCACTTCGGCAACCCGGTCGGTGCCACTGGGGCAGTCGGGGTTGGTCAGAATCGCGCGCCCGCCAAAGCGCTGAACCTCGTGAGCGATTTCGCGATCATCGGTGGCGATGAGAATGGCCTCTGGCAATGTTGCCCGACAGGCGGCTTCATAGGTGTGCTGAAGAACCGTTTTCCCGGTGTCCTTGAGCAGCATTTTGTCCGGCAGCCGCGTCGAACGGCGGCGAGCGGGGATCACCAACAAGCACTTTTCACTTTCCATGGGACATGACATAGAATTTCTCCGGCAGGGCCAAAAATCGCGGCTCCTAAATACCAAAACTGCCGCGTTAGCTCCACGTCAGTCCGTGGGCTGGTTTCTTATCTCCGTGGCCGGAATTCGCCCAAAATGCTATCTTGAATGTCGCCACGACTGCTGGCATGGTTGCTAGCAGTCTACGACCGTTGGAAGGAAGTCGTTCTATGTGCGGAATAGTCGGTTACGTCGGATTCGCGGACGCGAGTGAGTACTTGCTCGAAGGCTTGCGCCGCTTGGAATATCGCGGTTACGATAGCTCGGGCATCGCCACGCTCGAAGATGGCGAGATAGCAATCGATAAAGCCGCTGGCCGAGTCGACGAGTTGGCCAACCTGCTGAAGCGGCACGCACACAAAGGTTCAATTGGCATCGGTCACACCCGCTGGGCCACGCATGGCCCGGCAAACGATGTAAATGCTCACCCGCACATGGGTGGCGACTGTATGTTGGCCATGGTTCACAACGGCGTGATCGAAAATTTCCGTGCGATCAAAGAGCGGCTCATCGAGAAGGGCTGCGAATTTCGTTCGGCCACTGACACCGAAGTGGTCGCACAGCTAGTGGCTTACGAGCTGGATAAAGTTTCTGACACCGTGCTGGAAAGCGAAGATCCTTATGCCCCGTTGATTACCGCAGTGCAGAAATCGCTGGCCAAGCTACGCGGGACTTACGGCCTCGCAATGGTGTTTCGCGATTGGCCAAACGTAATTGTCGCAGCACGGCTTGGCAGTCCGCTGGTGATTGGCGTCGGCGACGGCGAAAACTTTATCGCGAGCGACGGTTCTCCCTTGGCGGGTCGCACGAACAAGATTGTGTATCTGGCCGACCATGAGATCGCGCTGGTCACCTCTGATTCGATCCGCGTGATTCACCGCGATTCAGGCGACGTGGTTCACGACGTGCAAGCCCTCGATATCGAAGCGGCCGACATGGATCTCAACGGCTTTCCCCATTACATGCTCAAGGAAATCTATGAGCAGCCCGAAACGATTCGCAACGCGATGCGCGGTCGTTTGGACAAAGACTCGGCCACGGCAGTGTTTGGCGGGTTAAATCTCACGGCAAATCAATTGCAATCGGTAAAGCGGTTTGTGCTGACGGCATGCGGCACGAGTTGGCATTCGGCGCTTGTGGGTGAGTACATGATTGAAGCCTTGGCGCGAATTCCCGTCGAAGTGGAATATGCCAGCGAACTGCGCTATCGCAATCCGCCGCTTGATAATCAGACCCTGTTTTTTGCCTTGACCCAAAGTGGCGAAACAATTGATACCTTGGCCGCGCTTCGCGAGATGAAGCGCAAAGGGCATCCCACGATGGCGATTTGCAACGTCGTGGGGAGCAGCATTGCCCGTGAAGCGGACGGCGGCATCTATCTGCATGCCGGGCAAGAAATCGGCGTGGCGTCGACCAAGGCCTTTACCGCGCAGTGCGTGGTGTTGTCGCTCCTGGCGTTGTATTTCGGCCGGTTGCACCATTTGAGCTACGAAAGCGGACTGCGAATTATCGAAGAGCTTGAGCAGCTTCCAGGCCAAGTGGAACGCGCGTTGGAAACCAACGAAGTGACCCGGCGGATTGCCGAGAAGTATGCCGACTGCAACAACTTCTTGTATCTTGGCCGGCAGTACAATTTCCCCACTGCCTTGGAAGGGGCCCTCAAGCTCAAGGAAATCAGCTACATCCATGCCGAGGGCTATCCCGCGGCTGAGATGAAGCATGGTCCCATCGCGCTTGTCGATGAACATACGCCTAGCGTGTTTATCGTTCCTCAAGGTCCGGTATACGACAAAGTGCTGGCAAATGTCGAGGAAATCAAAGCCCGCGGCGGCCCAGTCATCGCGGTGATTGATGACGATGATTCGCGCGTGGCTCAACTTGCCGATGACGTGATTTACATTCCCCCCGTGACGGAGTTACTGCAACCGATTGTCGCCGCGGTACCGCTTCAACTGTTGGCGTACCACATGGCCGTTGTCCGCGGTTGCGACGTCGATAAGCCGCGGAATTTGGCCAAGAGCGTCACGGTGGAATAGTTAGCCAGCTTCGTCCCGATGCCGTTGGGGCCATTAAAGCGCCGCATCCCGCCACACGATCTCGCCCGGCTCCACCGTCCAGGCGATGCCAAAGAATCCCGCAGCCCGGACGTCGTCGTTCCCGGTCATAAGGCTTTGGGAACTATAAAGCAACAAGTCCGGAAAGTTCGTGCCGTTCACAAACACCGGCAAGCGGTCGGTCGTTCGCATGCCGTTAATGCCCGTGCCCCCGATCACGCCGACGACCGCCTTAGAACTGCCACGGCGGGGATGAACAAATACGCAAGCCAAATCGTCGCCTAGTTCCGGACGACGGTCAATCCACACGCCATCGCGACGCATTTGCGCCGGCGATGTCGAGAGCAGCACGGGCCACGCCAGATTCGTGTCGGCATTGCCGTAGAGCACGACGTTGCGATCGCGATAGTTTTCCGGTTTGAAAACCTTGTCGGCGACAATTTCTGCGGAACCGTTGAGCCGCACGAGCATTGTCTCGGCATCGTAACGGGCCTTGGCCAGTGCCCATTGGCTTTCTGCGGGTGTGCCGTTTGTGCCATAAACTAGCACCGCATTGTTCTCGAACACGCTTCGCAGTCCGCCATAACGCGCGGGGCGTTTGAAAGAAGCGGGCAAGCTGGGGACCAATTGCCAAGCCTCATCGTGCCGCAAAAAGGTGAGCGGTCGGCCATCGACGGCGAATTCGCCCACTGGCTCGCCATCGAGGGCGACTTCAACGACCGTATCACTTTTCAGTTGGGATGTTTCGATCGAAAGTGCCTTGACATTGACCGTGAGACCCAAGAACAGGTTGCGAGCACGGTCGAACTTCACCGCGGCGCGGCTGAGCGCCCATTGCTCTTCTTGGCCCAAGATCGTCAGCCAACGGCTTTGCGAATTCACTCCTGGGCTGAACGTCACGCAATCGGCCTCCTCGACTTCGGAATCGGTGGGCGATAGGTGCTTGGTCACGAACTTCAGTACCTCGGTGAGATTCTGCTCCGGTGTTTCGTTGTCGAGGGTGCGCGATTCAAATTTCGGATGGAACGCGCGGAACAATTTGATGAGCTCTTGAGTAAGCGGGTTCGATTTGTCTTCTTCCAATAACAGAGCGCTTGAAACCGTGTTTCGCAGCAACGGTGTGAGTCGATTCGACCATGCCACGCGCTCCAGCATTTCCTCGACGGGCGTGTCGACGTCGGTTTGTTCGTCGCCCCCATATTCGAGCCAAGGATCACGCGGCGCGAGCGCGGCCCAACGATCCGCGGCGATCCCGCCGAGTCGCAACACGCCATGCCCACCCGTGTTGGTGCCACGTAGCCACGTTCGCCGTGGGTCGTACTTCACATGCTTCGCCGCATCATCCAGAGCTTCCAAGACATCTCGAGCTGACCAATCTTCCCAGTCACACCCTTCGACCCGCCGGCCCGTCGGCGCCAACAAATGCACGCCTGCGGCAGCTTGTAATTTTGATAGAAGATTGGTTGGTGTTTCGTCAGCATCATGCAATGAAACCAACATCCCAGCTTCATCATTGCTACCTTTGGCAGGTAATAAACGATAAGCCTGCACGCTGCCGTCGAGTTTGCTGCGAAAGGTGCGCGTCTGCTGTTCGCTTGCTTCGACGATACTAAGTTCGATCTTCGCTGGTTTGCCGTTTGTAGAATCACTCCAGGCAAACTCGACGTTGGTTTTGTCGGATGTGGCGCTATCGGCTTTCCAGTTTGGCAAAACCGGAATGGCTACCTTGCGAACGCTCAATGGCGGTACCGTATCGACTTTCGCCGTCAAGTCTCCGCCACCGGCAACGGTTGTTTTGACTTGTGCATCTCTAAGTGTTTGTTCGCGACAATTCACAACGACTACACCCAACCACACCGGTTCCGTTTCATCGTGTACCAAGTCAGGCTTGGTCACATCACGCAGATCGAAGATCACATCTTCAGTGGGCCTTGAGAGTTTGACTCGGAGCTTCCCAGCTGCGGCATGAAACAACAGTTCATTGGTGCCGGGGTTGAGCATGATGGGCAAGACTGTGCTGCCCGTGAGATACGGATCACCCGCGCGCGGTTCACCGTTGACGAAGACCATCGCGTGGCCTGACGCTTCCAGTAAAGCAACCTGGCGTTTGGCAGATTTGACTTGGGCATAAGCATAACCGCCCCATAGCGTTGTATGCTCCAGCCAACCTTCTTCGCCGGCTTGGAACTCCTGCCAGGTGACTT
Organism: Bythopirellula sp.; assembly: GCF_041737835.1. Classification (NCBI taxonomy): domain Bacteria; kingdom Pseudomonadati; phylum Planctomycetota; class Planctomycetia; order Pirellulales; family Lacipirellulaceae; genus Bythopirellula; species Bythopirellula sp. Next base: position 46,790 of record NZ_JBGSQY010000021.1, read on the forward strand.
TCTTGCCATCGTAGGTGGACACTTCAGACCCCAAGGTGGGGGGGCGCCAATCACCGCTGGCCAATTCTGCTTGCAGTGGATCGACGTGAAGCGGAACCCGGCCGTAGCGTCCTACTCGGGGCAGCACCAGGAACTCGTCGACGACAAGCTGATCACCGGTAAACTCTTGCGCTGCGGGGATTTTGCCGCCTAGCAATGAGGTGGCAATTAGCAGCGATAAACAAAGAGGCTTAAACATCCAGCAATCAATCAGGCGTAGAGGATTTTGATATTCAATCTCAGATGAAAGGCTCACCCAAAACAAGGTTACATTTCCTTAAGCCAATTGTACCCATTGCGAGGGGTTTTACTAAATATCCCCTGGAAATCAATCGAAGATAGATGAATCAGCATCATTGATCGCTCTTTCAATGCTCTTCTCTCATCACGAGTGCTGGACTAAAAATCTGCCTACGACGACCTCACAGTCTAGGTAGCCAGCCCACATGCAAGCAAGCAAAGACACGTGACCATGCTAACGATTAGCGCCGAAAATCCACAGAGCCTCACAGATGTGGCCAATGTTCTCAGTCCCCTGCGCGTCAGACGCGAGGCATGGCATGGGCGCAAAGTCTGGATTAAACGAGCGACGCGCCCTAAGGCAACAATCTTTCACAAGATTCAGCAAGTCCTTTGCCGATTGATTCCCATCGAAGGTTTTCGCCCGACTGTTACCACGGGTGGCGCCGCGGCATTGCATCACGAAGCAAGACGCATTACCGAATTGCGTAAGGCGGGGTTTGTTGTTCCCGAAGTGCTCGCCCGTTTTGACGAGTGGCTGGTCTTGTCGGATTTAGGTTTGACGGTGGACCGTCATTTCACTGAGCAGACGAATATATCAGCGGACGGCGTTCGCGACGTGATCAGTGCCTGCGGCCGGGAACTTGCTCGGTTGCACACAGCGGGGCAATGCCACGGTCGTGCCAAGATCAATGATTTTATTGTGACCAATGGTGGTGAGATCGGCTTTATCGACTTTGAAGAGGACGTTTCGCATCTCAGCCCCGCCTCGATACAGGCGCGTGAGATTTGGTTGTTTCTGAGCGGAGCTTCACGCTACGCAAAGATTGCCCCCAATATCTTGCCGGTGGCCTTTGGAGCCTATCGTGAAGCTCGCGGTGATGCTGACTTCACGGAACTCAAGAAGATGCTCAAAGTGCTCAGGATATTTAACTGGACCGTCTATCCCTGGCGGTAGATCTTGAGTGCCGACGTCAGTCGCGCCTACTCGGCTACGGACTTTCTGCTGAAAGCTGAGCTATAGGGCGGCACTCACACCTGTTCGAGAATCTCTCCAGGCAGGACTGGCGTCGCGCCTGGTTGAGCCGCCACATAAGCACCCACGCGATTGGCGAGTTTGACGATCTCCGGCAGCGGTTTGTCAAGCAACACGCCAACGATGATCGCCGCACAGCTAGAATCTCCAGCGCCGACATTGTCGGCATTCGGTTTGCGTGGATAGCTGGGAACATTTCCTTCCACTCGCTGTGTTGCCGAGTAAAGGACAGTCCCCTTTTCGCCCCGCGTTAATGCGAGCAACTTTAAGTTATACTTCGCGATGAGACGGAGCGCCTGTTCATCAACAAGGATCGCTGGGGGCATCTCTATCGCCTCGCTCACAATGGGCAGCTCGTTCTCGTTGAGTTTCACCACGTCGGCCAGTTCCAGCGACGTTCGCAAAATTTCCTGCGAATAGAATCGTTGCCTAAGATTGACGTCGCAGACTTTGAGCGCGGACTTGGCCGTGGTGAGAAACTGTCGAATCGACGCGCGGCTTGCTTCCTCACGTTGGGCCAATGTGCCGAAACAAACGGCCGAGCATTTTGTCGCCAGTTCCGCGAGTTTTTCGTTGAACTCGAGATGATCCCAAGCTACGCCCTGCTTGATTTCGTATTGCGTTTCGCCCGTGGAATCGATCTCCACCTCGACCGTGCTCGTGGGGTAGCTTTCGGTGACCGCAACGTACTCGGTCGTCATCCCGCGCTCAGCGAGTCCAGCGAGCAAATTGCTACCTAGGTTGTCGCGACCCACTGAGCTGGCCACCACGCCGCGCCCCCGCGATTGCAAAAGCTGATGAGCATGCACGGCGAGATTCACCGGCGCGCCTCCCAGGACGATGTGCTTATCGGAAAAACAATCGAACAGGGCCTCACCCAATCCAACGACAATCAGCGGACTCGTCAAAATGAAATCTCCCCCGACGCTAGTATCTTGCAATATTGCACTTCAGGCTTGTTCTGATAGGGAATTATAAGGTCATTCGCTGGTCTGGCGAACAGGTATGGGTTGGCTCACTCCATCTTCCCGTCAGTACAACTCAATTAGTTTGAAATTTCGCCCCCAATCTTTATACTGGAAACATCAATACCTTCTCGCCAAGGTGGCTTTTCCTCTCATTGTTACAAGGGTACTGCAAGTGCCTGTGTGTCAAAAATATTTCTTCCAGGCGCTCATCTTGTGCCTCCTGGCTATTGTTGCCAACCAGGGCTTGCAATGTGCTCAAGCAGGTCCCGTGATTGTGCCGGGCTGGGGAAGTCCTGTCTTTCAAGAGAACTTCGCGGGGAGCGGCATCAACACGGGTGTGTGGGAAGTCGCTCATCGTGCCAACGAAGCCAACGGCGAAGCTCAGTACTATCATCCCAGCCAGGTTTCGGTCGGAAACGATCTGCTGCATCTGCGGGCCGACCTCGATCCAAGTTACACCTATGGCAAGCCTTACCTTTCTGGGCTCGTGCGGACATGGCAAGAGTGGAGTCATGGCCGCTTTGAAGTTCGCGCTAAGCTCCCGCACGGCCAAGGATTCTGGCCCGCGATTTGGTTGCTTCCTCGTCATGCGAGCTGGCCGGCCGGGGGCGAGATCGACATCATGGAAGCACGCGGCGATCTACCCTATGGCATGAGCAGCGCGCTCCACTGGGGATGGGACTTCAACTCGCGACAGTATCGTTCGGAGTGGTACGAGAGCGGCGCGAATTTTCAGGCCGACTTTCATGACTTTGCCGTCGAATGGGAAACGGGCACGGTTCGGTTCTATGTCGATGGCGTCGAGCACATGCGACTGTATGAACCCGACGTGGGGATTCCGAATACTCCCAAAAGCCTAATCCTGAACCTAGCGGTCGGCGGTAATTATTCCGGCTATCCCGACCAAACGACCCCCTTCCCGTCCGAGTTCGAGGTCGATTATGTGCGCGTTTGGCAGCGTCCTACACCTAGCGCGCCGCCAACATCGTTAATCGCCGACCCAGGCTTCGAGGAAGCTGGCGGATCTCTCGCCAATTGGGGCGTATTTGGCAGCAGCATTAATAATGTGCTTTCGGATTATGGGACGCCTCTCGATGGTGAGCGCTCGCTCAAACTCTTCGGCCAATTCAACGGCCAGACGAATGTTTCGGGTGCCTATCAAAGCGTGCCGATCACGGGGGGATCGCATATCGTGGCCGGTGCGCACGCGCTGACGCGTTCCGAAGATTCGATCGCCGACACGCTTAACGTGGTTGAAATGAAGCTGGAGTTCTACAGCGAGTTCGGTGCCCCCTATGGGTCACAATACTTTTTGGGCGAGTCGATTATTACTTTGGCCAACGGCGAATCGCCTGAAGATGCATGGTCGTACAGGCAAATCAACGAGTCAGCACCACTCAATGCGGTGGAAGCTCGCTTGGCGTTCGTCTTTGTCCAACCCTCATCCTACGATGGTGGGAGCGTGTTCATCGATAGCGTCACGCTTTTCGCTCAGACAGCGGGGGACTTCGACGGAGACGGAAATGTCAACGGCCGCGACTTTCTCATGTGGCAACGCGGGGGTTCGCCCAACCCGCATTCGACGACCGATTTGCAGTTGTGGCAAGCAAACTACAGTATTAGCGCACTGCAAGCTGTCCCTCTCGGCGTCCCAGAACCGACAGGCCTCATGTTGCTACTCGTCAGTACTCTGATCGTTGCAGTGCACCGTTGGTAACTTCAAGCACTTCCCGCACTTTCTTGGCGAGGTTAATTCGCGAGTAGGGTTTTTGCAAAAAGGCCACCCCATCTTGCACGATGCCTCGCCGGAGAACATCGTCATCCATGTAGCCCGATACATACAGGACTTTCAACTGCGGATTAAGCTCCAGTAGCTGCTCGGCCAGCATACGCCCGTTTAGTCCTGGTAACACAACGTCCGTCACGAGTAGCTGAATAGTCGATGGCTGGGTTGCGAAGACCGCCAGAGCTTCTTCGGCGTTTCCTGCCGTGAACACGGTATAACCGCACTCCTCTAAGATAAGTTGGCCCAGGGTGGCCACGGATTGTTCATCTTCCACCAAGAGGATGCTTTCCACTCCCAACGGAGTCAGTTCCTCGACTCGCGAAATTTTTGTACATTGTTCTAGTTGCTTAACGCATGGCAAGTAAATACTAAACGAAGCCCCCTTGCCAGGTTGACTTTCGACCTCGATATGACCACCGCTGTGCTTGACAACACTATGAACAACGGGCAGGCCCAAGCCTGTCCCTTGGCCTACCCCTTTGGTCGTGAAGAAGGGCTCGAAGATGTGCTCGCGAATGTCATCTGGAATTCCCTCACCTGTATCGATTACTTTCAACATGGCATACAAGCCAGGCTGAAGCGTGTGATGAGCTGCAGCATATTCTTCGTCAACATCTATATGATTTGTTTCGATCTCGAGCTTGCCGCCATTGGGCATGGCATCGCGGGCATTGACCGTCAGATTAAGTAAGGCCTGCTCCAACTGTCCATACACAGCCTTGACGCTGCCGAGCCTCGGATCCAAATTTGTAATTAAGCGAACATCCTCTCCGATGACGCGGCCGAGCATTTTCTCTGTGTTACGCACAAGGTCGTTGAGATCCAATTGGGTTGCTTCTTGCACCTGCTTACGACTGAACAGGAGGAGCTGGTTAGTGAGGCCTGCTGCTCGCTCTCCGGCTCGCTTGATTTCTTCGAGATGTTCGTGGGATTCGTCTTGTGCTGGCGAGGAATCGAGCAAGACATCGCAATAACCAAGAATGACAGTCAAAAGGTTGTTGAAATCGTGGGCAACTCCTCCAGCCAGTCGCCCGATCGCCTCGAGCTTCTGTGATTGACGGTACTGTTCCTCGAGTTGACGCCGCTGGGTGACATCGGTCGAGATGCCGACAAAATTTGTCAATCGACCGTTGGCATCCATCACGGGCGAGATTGACAATTCATTCCAGAATGACGTGCCGTCTTTGCGGTAGTTGAGTATTTCAACCGTCAACTGACGGCTTTCTTGAACGGCCATGCGAAGATTATGAATGGTCTCGATGTCGGAATCTGGACCTTGGAGAAACCGGCAGTTCCGACCGAGGATTTCTTCCGCTGTGTAGCCCGTCATTCTTTGTAGCCCGGGACTGGCATAGATAATCGGGTTGTCCGGCAGGCCGGGGTCAGTAATCAAGATGCCTTGTGTCACTGCTTGGATCGCCCGATCGCGTAGTTGCAGAACCTCTTCTGCTCGCTTGCGGTCCGTAATGTCTCGGGAGATACCCATGACACCTACGATGTTCCCTAGCCCATCTCGGTAAGCGATCTTGGTGGCGAGATAGGTTCGAGTCACCCCGACGGCTGTTAATACCTCCTCATCCGTTTCCATTTTCCCGGTTGTCATTACTCGTTGATCACGTTCCATCACCCGACGAGCATCGATCGGATTAAACAATTCTGTATCGTCATGCCCCAGCACCTCGTCAATTGGCCGACCGACAAAATCGGCTGCTGCCCGGTTGAACAGCAGGTAGCGACCGTCTCGATCTTTGACAAACACTGCGTCGGGTATCCCGTCGCTTACCGCCTGCAGGAGGTCTCTCTTCTCCTGCAATTCTATCAATGCCCGCTTGCGTTCGGTGATATCGTGCAAGCAATTGATCGCTCCGGTGATCTCTCCTTGTTCATTTTTGAGCGGACGAACATTGGCGAGGACAGTGATTCGCGAGCCATCGGGCCGTTCGATGATTGCTTCAGCATCCACGATCTGTGGGACCGCGCCCCGGAGCACCTCGGCCATCCGGCAGTCCTTGTGGGCCATAGGACTTCCGTCAGGGAGATACATTTTGTATGAGCCACAGTAGAGTTCATTGTCATCTTCAATCGCGGGTACGCGGCCCCACACCTCGACCGCACGGCGGTTATACTCAATGATTCTGCCCGCAGCGTCGCAGGTGTACACAGCCACGGGACCAAGGTCGAACAAAGTGCGAAAGCGATTCTCGCTCGCCCGCATTGCGGCCTCGGCTTGCTGTGCCTGCGCAGTCAGTTCATGTTGCTGAACTGATGAAATCAGCAGCGCTTCGTTCACCTCGCGAAGTTTTTGTTCGATGTCCACGGGTTAATCAGCATCTTTCGTAGAGATTTTTCTTGCCCCAGCGCTAGCGTGCGTCGGGCAGAGGGTTTTTCTGAGGAGGCGAGGGGGTATCAACACTCAATTCCGGCATATTCTGTCCAGCATTCGCGGACCAGGGTGCGGGGATGCCACTTGTGAGCCCACAATAGCCGCGCAGCGGCTCGCCAATTTGCACCCCGTCGGTGGTGATCTGGTATTCATGCATGTCAATCGAGTGGGCGCTGCGACGCATCTTCACCACCATCAGTATCTTGCGGAATTGCCCGTTGATCGACACGTAGCGCATGCGCACGATGTCATCGGCCAGGAACGAGACGGTGTACTTCGAGAAGACCATCGAAGTGAATTCTTCTTCGACCTCGACTGTGCTCATGATTGTCACACCCAGGCGCGTGAGCGCCGCAATCATGCGGTAGAGCGATTCGCGAAAGTCTTCGCGGAAACCCGGAGCCAGCGCCATTTCGAAGCCGACCAAGGAATCGATCACCAACCTCTTGCAGCCGATTTCGCGGACACTTTGGACGATCTCGTAAACCGTCTCGTCGACCGAGAGGTCGAGCGGCCGCAGATAGATCAACTTTAACTTACCTTCTTTTTGTGGCGTGTCGAAGTCAATGCCGAACATCGCCGCTCGCTGCACGTGTTCCCCGGGGAGTTCTTCAAATATGGCGACGATGCCCGGTTCTCCCTGCTGGAGTCCCTCGTCGATGAACTGCATTCCAACCGTGCTCTTGCCCGATCCCGATGGACCAGCCAGGAGCAGGCTCTCGCCTTCGGGGATACCGCCATGAAGCAGCTCATCAAGTTTGGCGATGCCGGTGGAGAGACGACGGGTGCCTTTGACATGCCCGTCGCTGCCAACGAGTCCAAACGTGCGCGGGAAAGTTTGCAATCCATCCTGGGTGATGCGGAAGGTGTGCAATCCAGGCACGGTTGCCTGACCCCGGATCTTCATGATCTGCATCTTGCGGACGATCGAGTTTCGTTCGACCGACTGATAGAGCCAGAACAAACCGTCGGCAACGGTAAACACCGGGTTGTCGCGCAACTCGGTGTCGGAATACTCGCCCACTAAAAATGAAGTGGCTTGCCAACTGGTAAGGTGCAAAGCCAGGCGCTGTACGAAGCCCTGGAGTTCCATCCCGAAATCGCTGGACTCGGCCTGTGCGCGGCGAACGACGGTCCGGAAAGAATCGACGACGACAATCCTGGCGTTGGAGCTTTCCACCTCCTTGATGATTTCGTCCAACACAGCGCCAAGGTCGTTCTGTAAGACAGCTTGGCTGAGATTGACGAAACGGATTGCGCTGTCAATTTTGGAACCGTCGAAAAACGAGAACTGCTGCTGATAGCGCAGCATCTTGATAGCCGGCTCACCGAGTACGGTGAAGTATAACGCGGGTCGCTCTGGGCTAGCATTGGTGAACATCATTTGGTGCGCCAGAGTGGTTTTACCGCTACCGGGCGAGCCAGCTAAGATATTGAAGGAATACTCAGGTAGACCGCCGCCCAGGATTTCGTCCAAGCCAGGTACTCCGGTGGACATAAGCTGGATTTCCACCGGGGCAGGGCGTTCATCAATCGCGGGGCAAATACTCATAACAGCCTCGGTTCAGGGGTTATCATCCAAAGTCGCAGCGGGCCAACATTCGCGAACCAACCGCAGAGTGAGTGCTTCGCCAAGGAATGTGGCTAGGAGTCCGAGCAGATGGGCAGTGACCACGGTCGGCGCTTGGATTCCACCACTCGTGTTATCAGTCGCGAGGTCTTCAAGTCCATGCATGCAACCGTCGGAACCGACTGTTACGCGCTCAAGTTCAGGGACTTCAACTCGTGCCAGAGCCAGCGCACGTCGCAACAAGGCGGCGTAGCCATCTAATCCAATGAGTCGCACCATCGCGATACGCAGCTTTTCGCAGACGCGTACTGCTTCATGGAGATGCGCATCCGCAGAATTGCGATTGGTTGCTTCCGCAACCAGTAATCGCTGGGCCACGATTCTCATGAATTCTTGGGGTTTATCCAAGTCAAGATTGTACCAGCGAGATAGAACAACACAATGAAGATACCCTAAAGGCTGGATTTTTGGCGAACAGATGTTGATCAAAAGCGATCCCAAGAGCTTCCTTCATAACCGCGCAGAGCAGTTAGGATTGGAACTCTTTGCGATCAAGGTGGCGAGTAATCAGCCAAGTGGACGCGGAAAGGGGACGAACTCACTAAGTGCGTTGAGGGTCGCCCAAGATACCGCGCTTCTGTATTCTACCCAGCTGGTTGGTTTAATGCAGGCTCGTCCCCATAATCGGGTGGAGCCGTTGATATCATGGCAAACCAGGATAAATGAAAAGTAGTCCGGGAGGGACTTGAACCCCCGACCAAGGGATTATGAGTCCCCTGCTCTAACCAACTGAGCTACCGGACCATTGGTCGTTTTCTTCGAGGATTAAGGGCATTTACCCCATTCTAAGTGATCCTCTGTTGTAAAGTCTACAAACTTTTCTACAATGATTGTTGGTGAACTTGTGTTCACCACAACAAGTCGCCCCGGCACGATGCGTCAACATCGTGACGAGGCTAAACAGTCCCCTTTTGTACGAAGGAGAAAGTCATGAAGGCCAATTCTAACATCCCGCGTGAGATCAGCCAATTGCTCGATCAGGCCCTAACGGTCGAGGAGTTGATCGACATTTTGCAGGGATATGACGCCAACGCCAAAGTCGTCTTTCAGTGCGACTACGGCGACATCACACACACGAAGCAGGCTCTGGCCGTGAGGATTATGAGAAGTTCGATGACTGTTGCAACGCTTTCATCGGCTGGTTGAGAATCGTCTGCGAAAAGGAATGTGCAGCGTCGCTCTGCAACATAATTTTGCGTGAGGTCGATAGTGACAATGTTACCTACTTGGATGTGCCAGAAGCATTTCTAGATTAAAACTATGCCCTCGGCTGTCACACTGATGGCCGAGGGCTTTCTCTAGGCTTGCGAGCGTGCAGTAGTGCGTTTACACTGTATGCATGTTCCCAATGGACAGAAAAGCGATCAACGAAAATCCCGTTACTGTGGAATATGACAGTCGCGGTAATCGTGTCCGCAAGGTGTTGCCGAACGCCATCGAAGCCAGGCGTTTCTATGCACGCATGTTGCGAGAGAATCGCAATCCCGTGATCGTGGGCAAACAGGGCCAATAGGCCATCTTCGCAAGGGCCGCTCACGCCTCGAAATCTGCCCTGTGCCGCGTTCGCATATCACGCTCCGCACAATCATGGGGCCAGGACGTTCAGTGCGTTAGAATGTCATCACGGAGTCGCATTGTAGAACGTGTGTAGACTGCTCTTTTCACACCGATTTACTTCGATTTACTTTGGTTTACTATTGCGTGACAATCATCAGCACAGACGAGAATCATCGTGCAATACGGTGATTATTGTAGATTGGTGCAAATTAACCATTCTGATTATGAGTCCCCTGCTCTAACCAACTGAGCTACCGGACCAAGGCTGGCGAGTTGACCAGAATTTTCCAGTATTGCGGACGAGGGGCAGAATGGCAACCGTACGTGAGCAGTTGATGCGGCTGTAGGGAATGTCGCTTATTGGCAATTAAAACAATGCTTTCTGCTTGTTTTCTTTGGGGCGTGACAAATACGTGCCATCGGCCGCGGGAACCATGAGCGAATCCAGCGGGCTGCGTTCGACGATCTCTTGATCTAGCCACAGCGCGCGAGCGTCGTCAGTTTCCAGTACTAAAGGCATGCGATCGTTACCTGCCTCCAGCACTTCGGCATTGGCCGCGGTCGTCAGCATCGAGCAACTGAAAACATGTTCTTCTGCTGAGCGCCACAATTCCCAGATGCCCGCAAACGCCAACAGGGGTTTGTCAGGAAGAAAAAAATAGCGATCCCCTTCCATGAATTCAGTACCAACCAGCAAGCAACGCCGCCGCGCGAACGGTGATTTGTACGAGCGCTTTTCGTGAATCTCTTCACTGCGAGCGTTATAACACCCCCGCTGAAAGCCGCTGCGGGCCGTCTTCCGACCCGACGGCTTCCACCATGGCGGCAGCAGTCCCCACTCCATGGGCATCAGCTCACGTTCGCCCCGATCGTTGAGTCGGATCACATGAATCTTGCTCAAGGGATAGAAGCTGCCAAAGGGAAATGATTGATGGCCAGGATGGGTGGCCGCATAAAACTGTTTGAGCAAAAGCGCTTCGTCGGCAACAAGAGAAAAATGGTGGCACATGCTAGAAGTTTAGCAGAGCCAGGAATGGGAGTACACGCGGCCCAAATTTCGCCACCGCGCGCACACCCAGCGCAGTTGATTTCGCTTACACGAAATGAAGCGAACGCTTAGCGCGCCGCTGCGCCGCCGGCCATAGCTTTTTTGATCAGGCCGATGATCGCGACCAGGAGTCCGCCGCCAATGGCTGAAGCTCCAGCTTGGCCAGCCATTTCGCCCGCTCCGCCGGCTCCCAGAATCGACTCCAGTACGCCCATCCAATTGATGGCCTGACCACCTGCGATACCGCCGATGATGCCGATGATCGTTTGGGCCAGCTTGCTCAAATCGATATTCTTGAGCAGCGTGCCGGCAATGTTGCCACCCGCTCCGCCACCAATCAATTGAATCAACAGAGGAACTAGTTGTTCCATGACACGCCTACCTTTCAGGCAATTGAAAAGAGAGATCAGGCAATGGTATTTGAAAGCGTAGTCTAATCGGCGGAGCCGCACATTTCCAAGAGAGAGTGGAGATTTTCCCTCCCCCCGGATGGGTGAAAGGCTACTCGTCGTCTTCCTTGAGCTTCGCCAGGACACTGTAATCTTCGAGCGTCGTGGTATCGCCGACCGTTTCCTTGCCGGCGGCGATGTCTTTGAGCAACCGCCGCATGATCTTGCCGCTGCGAGTTTTGGGAAGGCTGCCCGTGAAGCGGATGTCGTCGGGTTGGGCGAGTGCGCCGATTTCTTTGCGCACGTGCTGCTTGAGGGCGTTGCGGAGTTCGTCGCTGGGCACGGCATTTTTGAGCGTCACAAACACGGCGACCGCTTCTCCCTTGAGCTCATCAGGGCGACCCACCGCCGCGGCTTCGGCGACGTTGGGATGCGACACGAGCGCGCTTTCGATTTCGATTGTGCTGAGCCGATGACCTGAGACGTTCAGCACGTCATCGATGCGGCCCATAATCCAGTAATAGCCATCGTCGTCGCAACGCGCATTATCGCCGGCGAGGTACCTGCCTTTGACTTTGCTCCAGTAGACTTCCTTATAGCGTTCATCGTCGCCCCAGATACCACGGAGCATGCCCGGCCAAGGATGAGCGATCGTAAGCCATCCCCCTTGGTTGATCCCAACGGGCTTGCCCGTTTCGTCGACGATCTCGGGAATGATCCCTGGCAAAGGCTTGGTGCAACTGCCGGGCTTGGTAGCAATCGCCCCAGGAAGTGGGCTCATCATGATGCCGCCGGTTTCTGTTTGCCACCAAGTATCGACAATCGGGCAGCGCTCGCCGCCGATGACGCGGTGATACCACATCCATGCTTCGGGATTGATTCCTTCGCCCACCGTGCCCAAGAGGCGCAAGCTGCTGAGGTCGTGCTTGGCGACGTGATGGTCGCCCCACTTGATGAACGCGCGGATCGCCGTGGGGGCCGTGTAGAAGATCGTGACTTTGTACTTTTCGATGATCTGCCAGAAGCGGCTTTCATCGGGGGCGTTGGGGGCCCCTTCGTACATCACGCACGTTGCACCGGCACTGAGTGGACCGTAAACGAAGTAGGTATGCCCCGTGACCCAGCCGCAGTCGGCGGTACACCAATAGACGTCCTCGTCGCGATGATCGAAGACCCACTGGAACGTCTTTTTGGCGAACAGATTGTAGCCCGCCGTGGTGTGCTTGATCCCTTTGGGTTTTCCGGTCGAACCGCTCGTGTACAAAATATACAGCGGTGCTTCGCTAGGGAGCGGCGTGGCGGGGCAATCGGCCGAGGCCTTGGCCATCATTTCATGCCACCAATGATCGCGTCCTTTTTCCATATGGATCGCTTCATTCACACGGTCGAGCACAATGCAATGTTTTACGGTCGTCGATTTGGCGAGCGCTTCATCAACAGTTTGCTTGAGCGGTAGCGCCTTGCCGCGCCGCCAACCGGCATCGGCCGTGATTTGCAGCTTGGCTTTCGCGTCGTTATTGCGGTCGGCAATCGCTTCGGCGGAGAAGCCCGCGAAGATCACCGAATGAATCGCCCCGATTCGCGCACAGGCGAGCATCGCGATGGCGAGCTCGGGAACCATCGGCATGTAAATCGAAACAACGTCGCCTTTTTGAATGTCGAGCGATTTCAGGCAGTTGGCGAACTTGCAGACCTCGCGATGCAAATCGGTGTAGGTAAGTTTGCGTTCGTCGCCGGGCTCACCTTCCCAAAGAATTGCCATGCGGTCGCCGCGGCCTTCAGCGATGTGCTTATCGAGCGCGTTGTAGGACACGTTCGTTTCGCCATCGGCGAACCACTCGGCGAACGGTTCGTTCCACTCGAGAGCTTTGGTGAACGGCTTGAACCAATGTAATTCTTCGCGAGCAAGGTCGGACCAAAATTTGACGGGGTCGCTCTTCGCATGGTTCCAGAGCTGCTCATATTCGGCAAGTGATTTGATCCGTGCCTGGGCTGAAAATTCCGCACTCGGCGGAAACAGCCGCGTTTCGTGCATAACGGTATCAATCTGCCCGCTGGCTGCCGACATCGACAAGTCTCCCGGTCTGAAAAGCGAAGGAAAAGTCTGGAAATGAGAACCTTCGATTTTACAGAAACGGACTGCGATTTCCAGCCGTTTAGCGAGATACCGTAACAGAAGTAAACCGCTGATTAACGCTAATAATCGCTAATCTCATGAGCGTTTTATTAGCGATAATAAGCGGTTTACAGATCTTTCTAAAGCGATGCCCGAAATGCAAAAACGCCCGCGCCAAAATCCCTTTGACGCGGGCGTTTCTCAAATTGTCGACTACACGAAAGGTGAAACGACGTTAATTCCCCTGCGCCGTCTGGTCGACTCGTGCGAGTTGCCATTGCTGTTGGCCCGTGGCGAAGTTTACGGCGACGCTACCCGTGGGTTGCAACAGTTGATTCATTGTCGTTTGAAATGTCACATCCTGATTGGTATCGAACGACCATTGAACGTGCTTGGTCTTGGGATTCAATGTGCCAACCACGTTGTGCGTCGTATTGGTGAACGAATCGTAGTAGACCCCACGAAGTTCGCCCGCATGATCGACCGCCAATTGCAGCATCACCGAGGGAGACGAATTCTGATTGGACGATAAGGAGTATGTTCCTAAGGTCATCCATTCTTGCGTATCCGGGGCAACGTTTGCCATCGTCTGCTGAGGTGCGTATGTCTCCGAAGGAGTTTCCTCATAGCCAATTGTGTCATCCGTGTCATCAACAGGCACATAGTAATCATCACTGATCCATGCGCCGACGGAGGCGATGCTGGCAGCCGCTATCACGCCAGCACGAGGATTGGCGTATCGCCAAGCTTGCGGATGGTCGGCATACCAAGCAGGCGAAAAGGGCTGATTCCGATTCTGGAAGTTGTTCGCCCGATCGCGAGCCGCTTGTTGAACTTGACCATTGCGGTTGTCAAATCCTTGTTGCTTGAAGGCATTCGATAGATTTTGGTTATCCAAACCGCGGGTATCGATCGCGTTATTTGCGTCTCCTTGGATCGCTCGATCCTGTTGGAACTGTCTATTGCCGTTGCCGATCTGCCCCTGGTCGCGGAAGTTGCGATCACCACGTGGAGCTGCGCTTTGTCGCCCGCCACCTCCGGCACCTCGACCGGCACCGCCTCGTCCACCACCGCCACCCCGTGCAAAAACAGGGCTGGCAATCAAGGTTGCCAACACCAGTAGTGTGGCCGCAACGCCCAATCGTGAATTCAAACAAGACATAGTCAATCCCCCCCAAAGTTGTGTGGTATTCCGTGGCAATCCCTCTCCGCGGGAAGTCGCACGAACATGTGCGTTTGTGGATGAGAATCACCAAGGAAAAGTTGTGTGCCGCCAAAACTGGCGAGCCGAAAAGCCAGTGAATTCTAGGCCATATTTTCTGGCTAAGACGGCGCTCTGCTTGATGTTGCCGCTGTAACTCGACCAATGGGCGCAATCGTCAACGCGTCATGCCGGAAATTCCGAACGACACGAGCCACAGCAATACGTTGGATAGCAAACTTACGCAGACCGTGGATTAATCCTCACGTCTGAGAGAAGATTGACGAGAAGAATTATTTGTCGATCCACTCCGCAGGTGGTTCGATTTCCGTTGCCACGGGGCTACCGGCATCTTTGCGCCCGCTCCCTTCAAAGCGGCTCGTGGCCCGCACGGTCATGTCGTGTTCGCAAAGGATCTGGCAACTCAGCCGCACGCCGGTAAGTCCCTTCGCCGCGAGGACGTCGCGTTCGGCCACGGTCATCTTGTCGGGTTCCCCGTCGACGAATTCGACTTTACAAGTCGTGCAGCGTGCCTTGCCGCCGCAGGCATGCAATTGGTCGATGCCCGCATCTTCGGTCAACGCCAGGACGAGTCGTTTACCCAGGGGGACTTCGACGCTGCAGACTCCGTCGACTGTAATTTTAGGCATAGTTGGGATCCTTTCGGGGATTTTGATGGGATTCACGGTTCCTGTCACCGCCGCGCCGGTCCAAGCGGGGGCATCGCTCGCGGGGAACGACTCCTCGGACGCTTCCTGAACGACGCCGACGACCGTGGGATCATCTTCGCAATGATGCTGCGCGCAGTAAAGCCGTTCTGCCTCGAGCCAATCCGCTTCGCCAGTGCCTGCGGGCTTACCCGCCTCTTCCCAAATGCGATAAGCCATTTTGCTAATGACTTCCGCCGTTGCTAGTGAGTGTTCCATGGCGTGATCCTCTCTGAAGTGTATCTGAGCCGCAACGCGCTAGTGTCGGGTTCCTTGAAAAGAGTGCAACTTGAATGCCAAGCGATATTAGCCATTAATCTGTGGCCAAGGCGGTTTCGGCTTCTAGTTTTTCTTGCATGGCATCGGTCGAAACTCGTTCAAAGGTGTCTTGACGTCGCTCACGGCCGGCACTTTCGAGGCGACTGCTGACTGCAAACCCCATGGCAATCATTCCGATTGTTCCTAGCGCGATCAGAGCGTAGGGGACACTTCTTCCCACGCGTTGCAGCCATGTCATCCGCGACAAAGTCTGCTCGACGTTAAGCAGTGATTTCGCGATGGCCTCCTGAGCCAATTGCTGTTTCGCCGCCAGGATTTTTGCCGGCGAAGGATGACGCTCGAGCGGATGGACACGCGTTGGCTTAAGCGCGTCGGGATCTTTCACAAACTTCAGCTTGTCGACCAGTTCGCAGCCGTGAACTTGCCACTTGCGAATCAGCAACTCAAAACCTTCGTCCGCGGATAAGGCTTGGTCGAACACCTCTTGTTCAAAGGCAATTACGAGCGCATCCGTTTTGCTCTCGCGACCGATCGCATAGCGACGTTTGAGCAGCATCGCATAAGTTTGAAATTCGGCCACCTCGTCCGTCGTCGGCTGCTGACGTCGTGGAAACACCAGATAGCGATAAGCACCCATTTTCAAACCTCGAGATCAATGGATCTTCGTGGAGTTTGAATCCTTAGTATTGAATTGTAGCACACAGTGGATGGTTGGCTCGGTTTGACTCCTCATCCTGATTGCAAATCGACCACTAAAGTTTTAGCAATAAGGTCGTCGAGTGAACGTCGTTTCTTGCTCAATAAAATTGCAACCGCACCGCATACAGTCCAGACCTGAGCAATCCGGATCATAATAATTAGCCAGTCTGGCTTCAACTGCTTGATGATTTTACCTCGATCGTACCAGCCCAAATAAAAATCGGAGATGGGCATAATAGACAATGTGTGAAGCGTACCAAAAAGAATTATGCCACCAAGTAGGATATCCGCTGAACTACGTAGCCATGCCTGTTTCCAAGTAATCTTTTCACCATTGAGTTGTAAGACACGAATGCCAATCGCATACTTGCCCGCAGTTTGGCCATAACGTCCATGACAGTAAACTTGGTAGCCATTCAGAATGACAAAGCGAACTAAATTAACAAGATAAGCCGAGGGCTTTGAAAATCCCTCCAGCCACCACGACAGGATAACCAGTGGAAAGAGAACGAGCCCATCAATAAGAACTGCCAACAGTCGTTGCCAAAAAGTAGCGTATGTCATAGCGTACTTATACAGTCGTCTAGCGACGACGCATAGCGAATTTATGTGTACGACTCATATCTAGCAATTAGCAGGAAATTCCTATGAACACAAATCTCGCGGAAAAACTTGTTGCTGATTTTGAAGCCGGTAAAATCACGCGCCGGCAACTCGTGGCAAGATTGATGGGGCTAGGAGCCGCCATGGCCATGACGGCGGACAACGCGCTAGCGCAAGAAGACACGAAATCCAAAGCGCCGACGTTTCAGGCCACGGGCCTGCACCACATTGCCTTGGATGTGACCGACGTGCCGCGTTCGCGCGACTTTTATGCCGAGCATTTGGGACTGCGCGTCACCAATGGCGATGACAATGCCCTGTTCATGGGGGCGGATGGCGAATTCTTTTTGACGTTGTTTCGTGCTGACAAGCCGCAGTTAAATCATTACTGCTACGGCATCAAGAATTTTGATACTGCCTCGGCCGTGGCGAAACTGCGTGCGGAGGGAATCAATCCTCGCGAAACGGGCGGCCGGGTATACTTTCCCGATCCGGACGGCATTGAAGTGCAGGTTGCGGGGGCAAGGTAAGAAATTAAGTACTTTGACAATGATCCAAAAGGATGCGGCGAACTGATTGCATTGCGACCAACGGTCCTTTAGAATCGTCACCGTGGGAAAGGCAAATCCCTCGACGACAACTTAATGGATGGTAGGCGGGAAGGAAGTGTTGGGCGTGATGACCAACGACTCTGACCCTCAATCCCCGCGCAGCCTGTTCATTCAATTGCTGGACTCCGCGCAGGGTCGTCCTATTCAAGCGTGGCGTTTCGATAATCTTCCCTCGATCACGATCGGTCGCGCCGAAGACAATCATATTGCCATCGCCGATCAGCAAGTTTCGCGGCTACACGCCAAGTTGGTCTGGCAGGAGAACGGCTGGCAGCTTATTTCGCTGGGACGCAACGGCACGGTGATCGACAATCACCTTGTCTCGGAGTTCCAACTGACCGACCAAACAATCTTTCGCTTGGGAACCGACGGACCCATGCTGCGCGTGAGACTTACCGAGGCAGAGCCGACGCGCACCGAAACAATAAGTAATTTTGATCCGAGCATGATTGCGATGCTGGCGGTTGACGAGGCCCGGACACAAGAAGAAGTTCGCCACATTACCGAAGACGCCTTATTTCAAGGTCTGTTGGAGCAATCGCAGATTATGAAAGCTCGTAGGCGAGAATCGCCAAGCTAAAGCATCCCTTTCTCCGCAAGGGTTTCAACTCGTCTCCAAGGATTGTCTTTTGCCAAAAATTATTTCCACACACTCCTTTCGCGGCGGCACGGGCAAGTCCAATACGACGGCCAATATCGCGGTCCTCGTGGCGCGGGCTGGGAACCGCGTGGGCGTCATTGATACCGACATTCAATCCCCTGGCATCCATGTGATCTTTCAGTTGCCCGAGTCCCGAATCGTGCGGGCATTAAATGACTACCTGTGGGAACGCTGCCCAATCGAAGAGGCCGCATACGACGTGACCGAGTCGGCGATTGGCACGGCGGAGCCTGACGCGGAACGTCCCCGCATTTTTTTGATTCCTTCAAGCATCAAGACGGGCGAAATTAGCAAGATCCTGCGCGACGGCTACGACGTGGGCAAACTCAACGACGGTTTTCAAAGATTGCTCGAAGATTTGCGGCTTGATTACTTGTTCATCGATACCCATCCAGGCGTAAACGAAGAAACCCTGCTTTCGATTGCCATCTCCGATATTCTGCTCCTAGTGATGCGTCCCGACAGCCAAGATTTTCAAGGGACGGCCGTCACGGCCGAACTGGCACGCAGGCTCGATATCCCCACCATGTTGATGGTGGTAAATAAAGTGCCGCCCGGCATGGATACGGTCCAACTCCGCGAGAAAGTAGAAACCACCTATCAGGCGGAAGTGGCGGCGCTCTTACCGATGAACTTCGAAATCGTCCGTCTGGCGAGCAGTGGAATTTTTGTCAATCGTTTTCCCGACCATCCGATGACGCTTGCGCTGCAGCAAGTGGCCGCACGGATCATGGCCTGATCCCTTAACAGAATTTAGCAATCGAGCCGGCAATGTCCATGAGCGACTCTGATGACCCGATCCAAGGGTTGATTGGCAACCTCAAGACTTCAGTCGCTCCGTTTCGCAAGACCTTGCAGGAGATCCACGCCAAGTATCGCGAACTGGATGAAGGTAAAGTTGCCGGCTACATTCCTGAGTTGGCCCTCGCGGATCGCAAGTGGTTTGGTATCTGCGTTGTGACGGTGGACGGCGATATCTTTGAAGTCGGCGACAGCCAACAGCTCTTTAGCATTCAATCGGTGTCGAAACCCTTTGTCTTCGGGAAGGCGCTCGAGGATCATGGCCGCGAGGCGGTGCTCAAGAAAGTGGGAGTCGAACCCACCGGCGAAGCGTTTAACTCGGTGGTGCTGGATGAAGTTTCCAATCGCCCGTTTAATCCGCTGGTGAACGCCGGCGCGATTGCCACGACCGATCTCGTCGGCGGCAAAGACTTTGCCGATCGCATCAAACGGATCCTGGCGATGTTCAGCACCTACGCGGGGCGCGATTTGCACGTCGACAACGCGGTGTTTCTTTCCGAGCGGACGACGGGGCATCGCAACCGTGCCATTGCCCATTTGATGCTAAATTTCGGGATGGTCACGGAGCAGGTTCAAGACTCGTTGGAATTATATTTTCAGCAGTGTGGCATTTTGGTGCACGCCCATGATTTAGCCGTCATGGGAGCCACCCTGGCCAACGGAGGCGTCAATCCCGTCACCAAGCAGCGTGCGATCGATCACGAATATGTCAAAGACATCCTGAGTATCATGCTTTCCTGCGGCATGTACGACTACGCCGGCGAATGGGCCTATCGCGTAGGCCTACCGGCTAAAAGCGGCGTGGGTGGCGGTATCTGCGCGGTCGTGCCGGGCGTGTGCGGCATCGGCATTTTTTCACCGCCACTCGACGAACGCGGCAACAGCGTGCGTGGCATCAAAGTATGCCGCGAACTCTCCGAACGATTTGGTTTGCACGTATTCGAAGTCGGCTTTCAGGGCGAAATCTTGCAAGAGCAGTTTCGGCTACGCCGATCGCGCTAAGCTAATCCAACAACGCTTCATCCGCCGCGGCTTCGGCGATTTCGAGTGTCAACTCGACGTTAATTTCCACGCTTTTGCTAACGTCGGCTTAGGCCAGGAACCAGGAACAATAACGAATGCAGGATACTCTCTCGATTTCACCGGTGTTGTAGCACAGATTGCAGTTGAGAGGCAGCTTGCTGCCGGCTTTTCCCTTTCAGTTCAAAAGATTTGAACTGACTCACATTGGTTGCCGTGGTAGAATTGACTTGTAAACAATTGACATCCCTCCGCATGTAGGGGTTTATTCTATGAGCGTTGACGAACTGGAAAACGCCATCACGCAACTCTCCCCGACGGAGATGGCTCGTTTTGCGCAATGGTTCGATGAATATCGCGCCGATCAGTGGGATCGCCAAATTGAACAGGATATTCTGTCAGGGCGACTTGACTCTGTCGGCCAGCGAGCGGATGCCGACTTTGAGGCAGGACGGTGCAGGCCACTATGAATCATCTGGCCACGCCAGAATTCTGGGCTCACTATCGTCAGCTTCCCGACGAGATGCGTAACTTGGCGGATAAAAACTTCACTTTGCTCAAGCAGGACCCGCATCATCCTTCGCTACGTCTAAAGAAAGTGGGAGTATATTGGTCCGCACGTGTGGGGTTGAATTATCGTGCGCTTGCGAAGGAACGTTCTGAAGGATTAGTTTGGTTCTGGATCGGCCCGCACGACCAATATGAGCGTTTGCTACAAAGCTAGACGTTGCTCCCTAATCCAACAACGCTTCATCCGCCGCGGCTTCGGCGATTTCGAGTGTCAACTCAATGTTGATCTCAACGTCTCCACTGGTGTAGATCTCATCATCCGCCGCCAGGGCTTGATCGATCTTGGCCTTCAACTCGCAGGGGAGTTCGTCCTCGACCGAGTCATCGAAATCTTCTGGCAGATCGTTATTGTTTCTAGACATCATCGTTCTCGCTGAATTGCCGCAAAAGGTCTCACTCAAAGTATAGAACGATATCTGAAGCAGCGAACATTGGGTGCCACTGCTGGCTTGCCCAGCAGTGTCTTCACAGTACTCGGTATGCTAATCGTTACAACCGTCAATAAATCAACGCTTGCGGAATCGTTTGGCCGCCAGCTGCGTGAGCATCCGCACGGCACCGACGCTTTCGCGCCACGAGATTTTTGATTTCCCGCGGGTGCGGTTCGTGAACGTGATCGGCACCTCGGCGAACTTCGCCCCGGCAAGTTTTAGATGCCACAAGACTTCTTCGATGAAGGCATAGCCCGAGGAGTTAATCTCCTGCCAGGGCAGCCCCGCGAGCAGGCGGGTGGTGTACACGCGGTAGTTGCCGCTGAAGTCGGTGATCGGAAGAGCAAGAATTTTTTGCGAAAGTGAATTGATCACTTTGCTCATGACCCGGCGTTGCATGGGCCAGCCGACGATTTGCCCCCCCGCGGTGTAACGCGAACCGATCACCACGTCAGCATAGGTTGCCGCTTGCAGCAGCGCGGGCAGTTTGTCGGGGGGATGGCTCCAATCG
This sequence comes from Bythopirellula sp., assembly GCF_041737835.1. Lineage (NCBI taxonomy): Bacteria > Pseudomonadati > Planctomycetota > Planctomycetia > Pirellulales > Lacipirellulaceae > Bythopirellula > Bythopirellula sp. Next base: position 68,076 of record NZ_JBGSQY010000021.1, read on the forward strand.
GCATCGAGCGTGACAAGATGGCTGGCCCCGCGCTCAATGGCGGTTTGCATGAGCAACGTGATCGCCGAGCCAAGCCCCAGCTTGCCGGGGCGCTCAATGCACGAGAACCATTCTTCCTTCTCCGCGAACTCCCGACACCATGCCCCCGTGCCGTCGGGCGAATTGTCGTCGACGACCAGCACCTGGGTTTCGGGCAAGATCGTATGGATCAGCGCCACCAGTCCGGGCAAATTGTCCAACTCATTGTAAGTGGCCAAGCCAATCAACACCGCGGCGGGATCAACCATTGGCATGAGCGTGTGGCGAGCGTCCGCTGGGCGTTAACCAACCCGATGGGGCTTGTTGTTTGCTTCGAGGCTGCTGAACAACTGACGGAAGTTGCGGCTGGAAACGATCGTGGGCCCGGTGGTCCGTTCATCTTCGACAATCAGCACGTCACCGAAATCCGCTGCTTCCACTTCTTCTTCCAATTGCGCGAAGGCAACCGGCTCCGCTTTCAATGCCACTTGTTCGAGCCGAGTGACTGGTTCCGTTTTGACCGGCGCCAAGAGTGCTTCTGACTCTGCTTGCAGCTCGCACATCTTGAGTTGTTGGGCAAAGGCCGTATCGATGCGGTTGATCACCTTGGGGGCGACGGCCAGCATTTGATCCTCGAATCCCATGTATTGATCGAAGACCACTTCCTCGGAAGCGAAATCTTCCTCGAACGGATTCCTGGCTAGCGGGGCCGTGTAGGTTTGGGCAATCGTACCGAGATTCTTGAACTCGTCTGTGATGGCTGCGGTATTGGGGAGCGAATCGAAGAATTCATCCCCGTCGCCGTAGGCTCCAAAACGAACACCGTTGATGGGGATCGAAGCGGGGAGTTCGTCGTCACTCTCTTCAATGGCAGGCGCACTGAATTCCACGGCACTGAGCGACAGCTCACCGAACTCGACGGGGCTGTTGAGTTCTTCGGTCGCTGTTAGATTCCAAGGGGCTGGAAGCTGTTGCAGCTCGGCCCAGGCTTGTTGCACTATGTCGGCATCAATCGGAGCGTAACCAGTTTCGCTTACCAGCCACACAAGTTGATCGCCAATTTGATTGATCAACCGGGGCACACCGTCGGTGGCGGTGAAAATCGCTTCGAGGCCGTCTTGGGCATAAAGTTTGGCCGGATCAATACCGACGGACGCCACTTGGGCCCGTAAGTATTGGAAGGTTTCTTCGCGACCCAACGGAGCCAGATAGCAGCGATGAGCCAATCGTTGTGAAAACACCTCGAGTTCTGGTTCAGCAAAACGCTCTTCCAGCGCGGCACAGCCGACCAGCACGAGGCCAACAAGCAGTTCTCCCTTATACGATATATTCGTAAGCGCGCGGAGTTCTTCCAGCAATCGCGTGGGGAGCGAGTCGGCCTCGTCGACAAGTAGCAACAACTTGCGGGGCTTGCCTTCCAGCGGACGCAAGAATTCGAGCAGCGACAACCGCAAGTCTCCTTCTTCCAACTGGCGGTAGGGCAAGCCGAGTTGGAACAGGATCGATTGTTGCAGCGCGCGGCGGGTGCAAAGCTGAGCACCAGCCAGCAGCACGGTCGTCATCTTATTCTCGAACTGGCGCGCGAGGACTTCCAACAGCAGCGACTTGCCGGTTCCCGTGCCGCCGATCAACAGGGCCGGGCCTTCGCCGCGCTCGATGCAGCGCGAAAGCCGACGACGTGCCTCTTCGATCACCGTGGCGGGGAAATAGCGATCCGGATCGGGGGCCGCGACAAAGGGTCTCTCGATGGTGTCGATGGGGGAACTCTCTTCCATGGTGCGCACTTCCTGGTTCACAATAGCGAACTCACTAGGTAACGGAGTGAACAATGCGTAGGGAATCTGCCTGGGACACTCATTCTCCACCATCGGCAATGCCGACGCGTGGCCTGCACCTCTGGGGTGTCAATTCGACTCAGCTTGACCCTCAATCTTTAACAGGGACAATGCATAACCGGTAATGTCTTGTTTAGCCGTACGATCCACGCGAGACGCACATGTTCCGCATCAAAATTTGTGGCATCACGAATCCTACTGATGCGTTGACTGCTGTTGATGCTGGCGCCGATGCGATTGGTCTGAATTACTTTGCTGGCAGCAAGCGTTACGTGCCGCTTGTCGAGGCAAAAAAGATTGCCGACGCCGTGGGAAATCGTTCGCTGAAAGTCGGCGTGTTCGTCACGCAATCAGCGGATGATTTGAATGAAATCGCGCGCGGTGTGGGGCTCGATGCCGTGCAGTTACATGGCGATCAACCCCCGGCTTATTTATTAGACGTCGAGCCGAGCTTTCCCATCTTGCGTGTCTTTCGGATTGGCAAATCTGGCTTTATCAAAGTGAAAGCCGACCTCGTGATGTGCGAAAAGTTTGGCCGCGTCCCAGAGGCGTTGTTGATCGACGCCGTCGCGCCGGGGGAATATGGAGGGACCGGTCGCCGGCTTGATTGGGATAGCTTGGGTGACCGCATCGAGATATTGAACTTTGATCGACCAGAGCCCATGAAGCTGATCTTGGCGGGTGGGCTGACGCCGGAGAACGTGGCCGAAGCGATTCGGGTCGTTCGGCCCTACGGTGTGGATGTAGCCAGCGGCGTCGAGTCGAGTCCCGGTCAGAAAGACCCCGACAAAGTGCGGGCCTTCATCGCGGCTGCGAAGCGCGGATTTGCCGAAATCGGCCGCGAATAGGGCCCTGTCGCTTGTCAGCCCAGCCCTTTGCGGGATAAACTCATACAACCGTTAAAGTTGTTAAAATCGGGCGGTTAGTACGTCGGCAAGGAATCGACCGCTGCCTTGATCTTTCTATCAGTATTCTTAATGGAGATTTCCGAACGTGGCCCAAGTTGAAACCAGGCTTCCCTACAAAGTCCTTAAATGTTCCGACGCCGAATTTGAACGCCTCGCCAGCTGGGGCCGCAAAGAGATCGAACTGGCTGAAAACGAAATGCCGGGCTTGATGGCCTTGCGGGAAAAGTACGGCAAGACCAAGCCGCTCGCCGGAGCGCGGATTGCCGGCTGCTTGCACATGACGATCCAAACCGCCGTTCTCATAGAGACGCTCATCGATCTCGGCGCGGAAGTGACTTGGAGCAGCTGCAACATTTTCTCGACCCAGGATCACGCCGCTTGTGCGATCGCCGCAGCGGGAGTCCCCGTCTACGCCTGGAAAGGCATGAGCGAGGAAGAGTTCGATTGGTGCATCGAGCAGACCTTGTTCTTCCCCTCGGGCAAGCCGCTCAACATGATCCTCGACGACGGTGGCGACCTGACCGCAATGGTTCACACTCGCTATCCCGAATTCTTGGAAGACATCCGCGGCCTGTCGGAAGAGACCACCACGGGCGTACATCGCCTGTATCAGATGCACGAGCGCGGCGAGCTCAAGGTTCCCGCGATCAACGTGAACGACTCGGTCACGAAGAGCAAATTCGACAACCTGTACGGCTGCCGCGAATCGCTCGCCGACGGCATCAAGCGTGCCACCGACATCATGGTCGCCGGCAAGGTGGTTGTGATCGCTGGCTACGGAGACGTTGGTAAGGGTTCGGCCCAGTCGATGAAGGGTTTGGGTGCTCGCGTGATTCTCACCGAGATCGACCCAATCCTCGCGCTGCAAGCCGCGATGGAAGGTTATGAGATCACCACGATGGAAGACGCCGTCACCCAAGGCGATATCTTCGTCACCACAACCGGCTGCCGCGATATCATCACCGGCGAGCACATGTCGAAGATGAAGAACGACGCAATCGTCTGCAACATCGGTCACTTTGATCTCGAAATCGATATGGCTTGGCTCAACGGTGAAGTGAAGGCTGGTCGTGCCACGAAGGATCGCATCAAGCCGGCTGAAGTGGGTGCCGTCGATAAGTACACTTTCACCAAGAGTGGCCGCTCGATCATCATCCTGGCCGAAGGCCGTTTGGTGAATCTCGGTTGTGCAACGGGCCATCCCTCGTTCGTGATGAGCAACTCGTTCACGAACCAGGTGCTTGCTCAGTTGGCCCTGTGGCAAGAGACCGACAACTACCCGCTCGGTGTGCACGTACTGCCCAAGAAGCTGGACGAAGAAGTCGCTCGCCTCCACTTGGACAAGCTCGGCGTGAAGCTCACCAAGCTCACCAAGGCCCAAGCCGATTACCTTGGTATCCCGGTCGAAGGCCCCTACAAGCCGGAATACTACCGGTACTAATGCCGCTCGCGGCTTAGCAAAGATTTCCTAACGAACCGCTGGCGGAAGCCGGCGGTTTTTTTTTGCGCCCACATTTCGTACACTGACCCGCTTAGTTCTCACCTCCGACCCCTAGCCCCTGAACCCTCTCTCCCGCTATGCCCAACATCAGTGCCTTTCCCGGTATTCGCTATGACCTCGCCCAAGTTGGTTCGCTGAGCAATGTGATCGCTCCGCCTTACGATGTCATCGACAGCCAACTGCAGCAACAGCTCTACGACCTGCACCCCGCCAACTGCGTGCGGATCATTCTCGGGCAGGACCAAGAAGGCGACGACGAAGCCAACAACCGCTACACACGCGCGGCGAAGACGATGCGCGGCTGGCTCCGCGAAGGGGTGCTCTTCACCGAGGGCGAGTCCGCGCTTTACGTCTACCACCAAGTCTTCACCGAACGCGGCCAGGAGTTCACCCGGCGCGGGTTCATGTGTCGCGTGCGCCTGGAACGCTTTGGCGAGGGGAACATCTACCCTCACGAAGAAACTCACGGTGGGGCGAAGGCTGATCGACTCAAACTGTGGAAAGCTTTGAAGGCGAACTGCAGCCAGATATTTGGCCTTTACCCTGACGACGCAAACACAGCTCAAGAGATCTTGGAAGAAGCGATTCGTGGTGTGGCACCGCTCGAAGCGACCGACCACCTGGGAGTCCTGCATCGCATTTGGCCCGTGGTCGACATCCATGTCAGCACACAAGTGAGCGGGGCCATGGGGGGGCTGCCAATCTACATTGCCGACGGCCATCATCGCTACGAGACCGCCTGCAACTATCGCGATGAACTAGCCGCCGAGATGGCCGAACGTGGCGAACAGCTCGATGCCGAACATCCCGCGAACTTCGTGATGATGATGTGCGTATCAATGAGCGACCCCGGCATGATCGTGTTGCCGACGCACCGGTTGTTCCGTGGCTTGCCCAAGATGACTGCCGCCGAGTTGAAAGAAAAGCTCGCGAGCTGTTTCGATTTTGAAGACGCCGGCCAAGGTGCCGAACGTGCCCCCGGCCTGTGGGAAGAGATTGAAATGGAAGGCGAGCAGGGGACTTTGGCGTTCTTCACGGCCGAGGATCAAGCCTGGACGATTGCACGCCTGAACATGGCAGGCCAGAAAAGAATGGCCGAAGTTGCCTCCGATCACTGTGCCGACTGGCAAGGCCTCGGCGTGAGCATTCTACATCGGCTGGTCATGGATACACTTCTCGACCAGCCCAATCTTCCCGCACCGAAATACGTGCGCGCGATTGATGAAGTCGTCGAAGGCCTCCAGCATGGCGACGCCGCGGGTCGTGACCACACAGGCCAGATGGGAAGCGGTGGCCGCTTCGAACTCGCCGCGATGGTGATGCCGGCCACGGTGGAACACATCCGCGCGATCTCAAACGCCAACGAGCGGATGCCAGCCAAGAGCACCTATTTCTATCCAAAGCTGCTCAGCGGGTTGTTGTTTAATCCGCTGGAGTAAGAATGGCGGAGGGGGGAAGGCGGAAGGCGGACTGAATATTCTCCGCACTCCGCCTTCCCCCTTTCCTTTGTTTCACGTGAAACGATTCTCCCTAAAAGTGCTAGCAGCGCGACTTGGCAATTTGCGCGTTCCACGTGAAACGCGCTGACTCGTCCGGATGTTTCACGTGAAACGACCTCCGCGGCTCCCTCGCGCCGATAATAAAGCCCATGGGACTGCCATCCCTGGGCGTGACATCGACAGAGGATTTTGTGCATGGGCCGCGTGATCTGCATTGCCAATCAGAAAGGGGGCGTGGGCAAAACGACCACCGCTCTCAATTTGGCGGCGCTGCTAGCACTCGCCGGGCAACGGACTTTGTTGGTCGATCTCGATCCGCAGTGCAACGCTACGAGCGGCCTGGGCCATCGACCCACTGAGCGGCATGCCTTGATTGATAGCCGGCCGTTGCGGGAATCGTTTGTCGCCACGACACAAGACAATTTGTCGCTGCTCCCGGGAGCCCGCAGCTTTCAGGACGTCGACGCGTTGGCCCATTCGTCGGACAGCCAATCGAACATGCTCTCGACGCATTTGGCCGGGAGCTTGGGCTCGTTCGACGCGGTGCTGATCGATTGCCCGCCGTCGCTCGGGCAATTGACGCGGACCGCGCTAGCAAGCGCGAGCGAAGTGCTGATGCCGATCCAATGCGAATATTTCGCGATGGAAGGACTGACGCAAATGATCGATGTGATTCGCCAAGTGATGCAGCGGCCCAACAGCCGGCTCTCATTTGGCGGAATCTTGCTGACGATGTACGACGCGAGCCTTGAGCTCACGGCCGAAGTCGACCGCGAGGTTCGCGACTTTTTTGGCGAAGTCGTGTTTCAAACTGTGATTCCCCGGGACGTTGCCGTCTCGGAAGCGCCGAGTCATGGATGCTCGGTGGTTGATTATGCTCCGCGATCGAGGGGTGCGCGGGCTTACGTGGAACTTTGCTTGGAGGTAATGGACCGTGAATAAAGAACGCCGCTTGGGCCGTGGTTTGGAAGCGCTGTTGGGTTTCTCGAATGAGGCCCCCGTGGGCAGCGAGAATTTTGCGGGCGAACCTCAAGCTCCATCGCATCAATTCGAGCATGGCGACAACTCCGCGGGGCAGCAATGGATCGATCTGGTCATGATCGATCGCAATCCGTATCAGCCTCGCCAACAATTCGACGAAGCTGAGATCGCTGATTTATGCGACAGCATCCGCACCCACGGATTTTTGCAACCGATCGTCGTGCGTCCCATGATGGGACGTTTTCAAATCATCGCAGGTGAACGCCGTTTCCGCGCCGCGCAGCTTGCCGCCTGGAATCAGGTCCCTGTGCTGGTTCGCGAAGTCGATGACCGGCAGATGGCCGAGCTGGCGATTGTCGAAAACGTCCAACGCAAAGATCTCAACGCCTTAGAAAAAGCGGCATCTTTCCAACGCTACATCCAAGAATATGGTTGCACCCAGGAAGAGCTCGCTGGCCGGGTGAATGTCGACCGCTCTACGGTGGCCAACTTGATTCGCTTGCTTGAGCTACCTGAACAGGTGAAACAACTGGTGGCCGCGGGAGAAATTTCTCAGGGTCATGCCCGGGCGCTGTTGCCGCTGGGCGATGAAGAAGAACAAAAAATGTTTGCCAAACGGATCGCCGCCGAATCGCTTTCGGTACGGACAACTGAGCAGCTTGTGTCGGAACATATCCAACGTGCCGACGGCGAGCCGCTGAAAGTATTCTCCGGCGAGGGAACTTCTGCGCCCGCCAACGTGTCCGTAAGTGGTCACCTCTCCCAGCTGGAAGATCAGCTTCGGCTCGCTTTGGGAACCAAAGTCGAGCTACGTCAGTCGGCCAAGGGGAAGGGGAAGATCACGATCCACTTTGGAAATCTCGATGAGTTTGACCGGCTCAAGGGAATCTTGACTGGCGAAAGCACGATGTTCCGGGAAGTGGGTTAGGTCGGACGAACCGCTGATACACGCTAATATTCGCTAATTTTGTCCATGGCGAAGCGTTGATCAGCAGTGCAGAATTTGCTCAAATTACAGCCAAAATCGGCGGATTTGTGTACATACTTACACGTTCGCATTGCCGAACCTGTGGCCGATCTGTAATATCCATACTCAATCTTAGCCGGATCGCAACGCGGTCCGTGCGTCACGGGGCGTAGCTCAGCCTGGCTAGAGCGCCTGCTTTGGGAGCAGGAGGCCGCATGTTCGAATCATGTCGCCCCGACTTTCTTCTCTTTTCACGCGGTTTAGCACCGCATCCACATGAGCCTTGGCAAGAATTTTTGTTCTCCAAAGGTTTCTTCCTGAATCAAGCGGCTAAGCTGGTAAAGTTCAGCTTCTCTAAAATCGCTAAGTAGTACTAAATCACTAACGTTGATGGTGCAGGCACTTGCAGTCTGATCATCCGACTTTCACACGAGTTGAGATCAACTAACAAGACATCTGCTTGGGTTATCAGGAATAAATATAAAAAATAGTAAATTTAAGTTATTTGAATACGGCAGGCAAATTTTATTGCAGTATTAATCAAGTGCGGTACTTAATTTGCTCTCTAATTATTGGCCCAGCATGCGTACGTGGTGTTCGCGTTTTGCGTTGGGAATACGGTGGCTGAATTGTTTTAGATTGTCACGGTTAGAGACAACTCGACTTTTACCGTTAGGTGGTCAATCTTTGCCTGCTCCTACCGCCTCTAAACCTGTTGCTCCGGCCTTTCCATTACCGACTCTCGTCGACGTAACGACGCTGCAGCGCGATTCGATCATTTCATTTGTCGTGATGCACATTCTAGCCCTGGGAATTTTTTTCCCGTGGTTTTTTAGTTGGACCGGCGTGATTACCTTCTGGGTGGGTGTCATCATTTTCGGCCAAGTGGGCATCCCCGTCTGTTACCACAGGCAACTGACACACAAGAGCTTTAAGACGCCGAAATGGCTTGAACACACCTTCGTCGTTTTTGCTTTGTGCAGCGCTCAAGAAACGCCGGCCAAATGGGTGGCATGGCATCGTAGGCATCATGTCCATTCCGACGAGCGGGAAGATCCACACACGCCGTTGGTAAATTTCTTGTGGGCGCACATCGGCTGGCTCTGCGTAAAGAAACAAAGCGGCACACCGCTGTCGTTCTACGAAAAATACGCCCGCGATATCTTGCAAGATCCGTTCTATATGTATCTGGAGCGTTCGCGACTCGCGTTTGCCTGGATTTATCTGCTGCACGCATCGCTCTATTTCCTCGTGAGTTGGGGAATTTCTTATCTTGTGCTACAAGACAACGGGGCCGCCTTGCAATTGGCGATGAGCGTGTTGGTGTGGGGCGTTTTTGCTCGCACGGTGTATGTTTGGCACATCACGTGGAGCGTCAATTCGTTGTCGCACATCTTCGGCTATCGCAATTTCGAAACGAGCGATCACAGCCGCAACAATTGGTTTGTGGCGTTTATTACCGGTGGCGAAGGTTGGCATAACAACCATCACGCCGATCAAGCAGCCGCTTCTTTACAAACCCGCTGGTGGGAATTTGACCTGAATTACTACTTTATAAAAGGCTTGGAGTCGGTTGGGCTGGCAACCGACGTCGTACCCATCGCACGACATCGACGAACGAGGTCACCCGACATTGACGGCGGACAGATTGTGGAAGTAGCCAGTTCCGACGGGTCCATGCAATAGTAAGGACCAGGGCTTACTGCTTGGCGAAAAGATCAACAGGAGCCTACCCGGCCATCTATTAACGCTTTCGCACTTTCATCCCCACGAACACGAAAGCGGCCAACAGTATGATGCTTGCCGGTTCTGGGATGCGTGTGAACTGAAAGTTGACGTTGCCCGCTTGGGGATTCCCAGGATCGAGATTCGTGTAGTCGCCGACCGCGCCGCCACCCACGATTCCCACGAACGCGCTGCCGACCGTGCCGTAAGTCGTCGGGATAATCGGAGCCCCCGATCCCCAGCCGGAGCCCGCGCCACCGTCCGAGGTGATCACCAGATAATAGGTGCCGGCATCGAGCGAAGGTCCGAATCCGTAAAACGAAACGGGCGCATGCGTGCCGGGGGGATTGTCGGGAAAAGTGCCCGTCATCGTGGCCAGGACATTTGCGGCGGTCGCCGTGTCGCCGATTGCGTCGGTGAGGTACAGCGTGAAATCGCTTTGTGGGCCGCCGGTGCCATTGCCATTGAGGAACACATGGATTCCATCAAGTGTGATCGCCTGGTTGAGCGTGAATTCTTGCCCAATGATGAGATTCACTTCAGGATCGAAGCTGAAGCCGACCCCATAGCCGCCGTTCCCATCTGGTTCGGTGCCGACAATCAAATACGCATGCAATGCATTGTTAAAGGCCGTTGCTAACGTGAGTACCAAAACGGTTCTAAACAACAGTTGCATAGTGTTTATCCCTTAGATGTCGATCACAATGAAATTTGATCATGACGAAGAGCAGGCATGAAGCTGCGATTGTAGGGTGGAAAACTGCACGCGTCGATTTCAATGGAATAAAGTTTCTGCGACAATCCGCACGGAATTGCGTCAAGTTGTTTTTGGGTAAGGGGTTATGGCTTGCGAGTGCAGTCGGCATGATAGCAACAAATCAGGTTGATTCGCGCAAAATGTCGTGGGTTTGCCACCGCGCGACTTGAATTCGACGCGAGGCCCGTTAAGATTCGCCCATGCTCCTTCGGAATGGAGCACCGCGAGGCAGAACGAGTTTGCCTGCGGGGAGTGATTTCCCACCTTGAGTTTCCTTCCTCTATTTTTTGGGCGAACAGTCAGGATGACTTGCGAAGGCTCGTTTCTCATTTGAGCCTGTTCAACGACTAATCGCCTTTTCCCTGCCTCATGCTTTCCCATTAAGAGCCTGACCAGTGTGTCGCTGGTCGACTTATTTTTTTGGACGAGGAATCCGCGCAAGCGTCGTCCTCGCCGCGAAAGGAGTTGAAATGGTTGAATTTTTGGCAATGACCGTGATTGCGTTCTCGACTTTGGGCGTTTCCGTCGATTCGGTTGAGTGGCAATCAGACTACGGCCAAGCCCTGGAAGCCTCGCGGGCCGAAGCCCGTCCTTTGTTGATCGTGCTCGACAACCCGAGCGATCCTCAAGCAGCTGCTGAAGAAGAGCAACTCACCGCCGAAGGCGAGCAAGAAGAATTGCTTAACGCTTACGAATGCTGCCACGTCGACGTGAGCACAGAATACGGCAAGAAGGTGGCTGACGCCTTCAAGGCCGAAGAATTTCCGTTTGCCGCGATCATCGACAAGACCGGTTCGGTCGTGTTGTGCAAGAAGACCGGCAAGGTGAGCGACGAAGAATGGCAAGCTACGCTGGCCACCTATCAAAATGGTGAACGGGTGAGCAAGATCCAAACGTCGTTCTTCCGTGGCGATGTCGATAGCTCGGTGAAGAGCCCCTCGTACTGCCCTTCGTGCCAACGCAAGGCACAGGGTTTGTAAGAGACGTTTGTTAGAAAAAATTACGCGACGATATGTCGAGAATTTGAAGCAGTGCGGCTGACCCAGGCCGCACTGCTTTTTTTGTTGCGCGGATGTTGGGAAAGGTACTACGAAAGGCGCGAAATACACGAACCAGAGAAAGCCGCTGCCCCGGGTGTGTGGTCGGCAGGACCTCTCGATCACCCGGGGCTAAGTTTTATCGGAATAAATGTAGGGCGAGCCGTCAGCGTGAGCGCCCGGAGTATTTCTCAATGCCTTACAAGCCCTGCCGAAATATCGAGCGACAGATCTTCAAACAAACCGGCTTGATAACGCTCGACGGCGATCGCTCCCATGATCGCGTTGTCGGTGCAGAGTCTGAGAGGAGGGATGAACAGTTCGTAGCCGTTTTGTTTGGCTTGGGCTTCGATTCGCTCGCGAAAGCGTGAGTTGGCAGCAACGCCGCCGCCGACGCAGAGCCGCGTGTACTGGGTTTTTTTCATCGCGAGATCGGCCTTGGCCAGCAAGCAATCGATGACTGCTTCCTGAAAGCTCGCCGCCATGTCGGCCACGAGTTGCGGATCGAGCTGAGCCGCCTGACCCATCTCGGGGCGACCGGGGCCAAAGAGTTCGTAGCGGACGGCGGTCTTCAAGCCGCTGAAGCTGAAATCGAGTCGGTCCTTATTATCAAGAAGTGGCCGTGGGAGATGAAATTTTTGGGGATCGCCTTTTTCAGCCGCTCGCTGAATGGCTGGTCCACCGGGATAACCCAGACCGAGCATGCTCGCGACTTTGTCGAAGGCTTCGCCCGCGGCATCGTCGATGGTGCTCCCGAGGGGCGTGAAGTCGAGGGCCGTTTCGCAGCGGTAGAGATTCGAGTGCCCGCCGCTGACGATCAGACCGATGCAGGGAAACACATCGCGGCCACTATCGATGCGGCAAGCATAGATGTGCGCCTGCAAGTGATCGATGGCGATCAGCGGCAGATTGTGAGCAAAGCTGAGCGTTTTCGCGGCGATCAGGCCAACCAACAGTGACCCCGACAAGCCGGGTTGATTGGCAATCGCAATGGCATCGAGATCGCCGAGTTTGAGATTAGCCTGAGCGAGCGTCTGCTCGATCACTGGCAAGATACGTTCGACATGAGCGCGTGAGGCAATCTCGGGAACGACGCCGCCGTAGTTGTCGTGGAGATGACTTTGCGAAGCGACGACCGCGCCGAGGACTTCGAGTTCGTCGGTAACGACGGCCGCGGCGGTTTCGTCGCAGGTGGTTTCTAGGGTGAGAATGCGGACCATCTTAGCCTACGGCGGGTTGAATTTGAGGCACGGTTTCAGTGGCGGGCAACGTCTTGGCGAAACGGAGATGATGAACCCAGGCGGGAGGAACATTGGCGAGTACGCATTGGCGGGCGAATTCCCAATTGGCGAACTCGTCGTTGAGTAGTTTTTCAATGCCCAACAGCCGAGTGCGTTCCGACGAGGAACTCACGAGTGCCTTGGCTTTGCGAATCGCGACGTATTCAAAGAAGCTGAGCGTACAACCTTCGGCGGCGAGCTTGTGGAAGTGGCTGAGAACTTGTTCGACAAAGTCACATGAGAAATTATTAAGCGGCAAACCCGAGACAATGCACTCGTATTTTTCGTCGTTGGGGAGTTGTTCGATGGGCATTTCGAGAACACGAACACGATTGGCGACCTTTTGCCAGTTGGGCTCGCTGGCGAGCCGATCACGCAAGGTTGCCGCAAAGCGTGCGTTGAGCTCCACCAAGTCGAGTCGATCGTTCGGACCGAGGCGGCGAATGATCTCGGTGGTGACAGCACCCGTGCCGGGGCCAACCTCGAGGACGCGGCGAGGGAGTTCGTCGCGGCCGACTTGACTGGCCAGGGCTTTGCAGAGATTACGACCGCTGGGGAGCACCGCTCCCGTGGTGTGAAAGGTTTGACGAAATTCCCGCCAAAAGACCTGATATTCTTTGAAACGTGCTCCCATGGACGTATTTTATGTCCGCAACAGGGGAGTGCCTACCCGAAAGGAGATGACCTAAAAGTCGTACCAGAGACCGACACCGATCTGCTGCTCGAATTGCAGCAGCGGGCCACTAAATGCGTATTGGTCGCTCTTGCCGTTGAAGTATTGCACGCCAGTACGGAAGACGCGACCGGTATTACCCCGCCAGAGCCAACCCGCTTGAGCGGTCAAGCTACCACCGAAGTCGAGTTCTTGCCGCAATAGGCCGTTGATCGCGAAGAAAGGAGTGCCACCCGCACCGGTGGGACCAGGTTGAGCGTAGTCAACGCCGAATTGGAATTCCCAGGGTTCGGCGCCTTCGTCTGCATAGAAGGCCCAACCCGCTTCGGCGTACCACCGCCAAGCGGGACGCGGAAAGAACGAGGTACCAAAAACGAGTACGTCACGAGAATAGTTCACTCGATCGTCAGGCGGGAAGTTTTCGCGCTGGATAAATTCGTCGCCCAGATGCGAGCTGAGGTGATAGTACGAGAATTTGAATTGAACCAAATCAGTCCCATAAACCAGCGGGATACCGAATCGAAAGTCCGACGAATCAAGATCCCAGTTTTCATCGAGATTCAAACGGGGCATGGCAGCGCCTTCGATTTGCAGTTCCCAACCATAAGGCTGATTATTAACTCGTGTGCCATAACGCACGATGGAAGCACGGCCACCCAGAGTAACATCAAGGAGCGAGACTTCATTGTGAACGTCTTTGAAGAACGTGCCCGACATACGTGGTTCTTTGGGACCCGCCCAATAGGAATGCCAGATCACGTCCGACGGCAAGATTTCCCAGCCCCAACCGCAATTGGCTGCGGGGGCATGAGTCGACATGAAGGGAGTGCCTGCTGTTTGCTCGACATAGATCGGCTGCGGCGCGACGGCCGCTGGCACGCAGTAGCCGTTCATGCTGTTGCATTCAGGTGGGCAAGGTTCGCAATCGATGTATTGCGAAGGCTCGATGATCGGTTCGGAATCTTCGGGCTCGACATCTTGCGCGATGTGCAATTGGCGATAAGGCGACCAGTTCGAGTTGCGACCGCCAACCGATTGAGCATCCGCGCGCGAACACAAGCAATCGCAGAGTGCGAAGCCGGTGAACAACAGTGCGAATACGATTCGCGAAGCCATGGTGTAGTAAGTCGCAGCGTTGGCGGGTGGTTGGGTCGTTAGCGCACTAAACACAAGTTGCGATGTGCGAAATTTCGGCGTGGAGAGTATTGAATTGAGTTCGCTCAGCGAAGGGCGATATGGGCAGTTATCGCCCAAATTGTGGCTAGTCCATGAGTTTACGTGCTAGCAAACCAGGTCGACAGCGTCACAAAACTCCGTAAAATGCAGTCGCAGTGCTAGCAAGCAAGATGGAAGGACGAGGCGTTATGGTCCTGTTAGAGATGAGCATCGTGCCAATGGGCGTTGGTGAAAGTGTCAGCCAATACGTCGCGGAATGCGTCGATTTGGTCGATAAAAGTGGCCTCGCCTACGAAGTGCATTCGATGGGCACGATTGTCGAAGGGGAGCTTGATGAGGTTATCGATCTCATGCGTGCTTGCATCGAACGGATGGCCAAGCATTCCGATCGAGTCACTTGCTCGGCAAAGCTCGATTACCGTCGCGGCAAGAGCGGTCGCTTAACGGCGAAGGTCGATAGCGTCGAGCAAAAATTGGGTCGATCCATCAAGCGATAAGAAATCAACGAGAAGGAACTCACGATGAGCCAAGCAGATTTTGATCCCGTGTTGGGACGCGTACCGAGCGGTATCTTCATTCTCACCGTGGGCTCGGGTGAACGGGCGACGGGAATGCTCGCTAGTTGGGTCATGCAAGCCGGCTTTGAACCACCGATGGTGACGATTGCCGTCAAAAAGGGGCGCTATGTCGAAGACTGGATCACCCGCGGCGATCCGTTCATTCTGAATCTTGTGGCGGAAAAACAATTCGACCTACTTAAACATTTTGGCAAAGGCTTTGAACCAGATCAGCCAGCATTTGAGGGCTTAAACATTCGTCATTGTGCGCGAGCCGTGCCCATTCTCACCGATTGCCTGGGGCATCTGGAATGCGAGCCGGTGTCGCATTTCGATTCAGGCGATCATCGGATATTCCTGGCCAAGGTCGTGCGTGGCGGGCTACAGGGTGAAGCGGCGCCGATGGTGCATATTCGCAAGAGCGGCAAGAACTATTAAGCCAACGAGGCTTGTCGGTTCAGGAACTTGTAGCACACCGATTGGCATGGTTTCGCCAAAGACCGTGCCGTAATTGTTTTGCCAGATGAGTAAGTCAGCCGTGTCGACAATTCCGTTGAGTGAAGCATCGGCCACGGTGCGCGAGGTGGAGCCCGCCAGCCGCTGCCACAGCAGAAAATCGCGACCGTCAACGTCGTCGTCGAGATCGAAATCGCCGGGCAATGTGGCCGCTTCGTAAATGGCGAGCGCATTGGCAGACAATTCTTCATTGTCGGTGAAGTAATTGAAAATAATCAAAAACGGATCGCTCGATGCATAAGCGTTTGAGGTAAATCGAGCGATAAAGCCATAGACCCCCGCCGGAGCGACTGCGTCGTCATCCAAGCCGTAAAAGATCAAGGAATGATTGTGATAGCCCGTTTGCCCAGCCACTTGATTGGCTAGTAAAAACGGAGGCGGCGATTGCTGAGCATCGGGTTTGAGCGTGAGAGTTCGCGCACCCGTTCCAAACAAATGAAACTCGGCGGGAGATTCTTCCACTGCTTCCGTTTCGGGATTCCAATACCACAACACGCGGTGCTCAGCCGTGGGAGAATCAATCACGGGACGTGCTAGAACTTCCAGCGACAGATTAGCTGTGCCCGTCATGTCGTGAATATCTAAACCAGGGATATCCCACAGAACGACGTTTCCAATGCCAGGGAAGCTATCGACGCCAGAAAAATCGTCGTACTCATCTGCCTGCCCATAAATCTGTGGCGCGAATATTTGGTCGAACGGATGTTTCACCACAAGACGGTTGGATTCCACGAAGATATCGAGCGGAGTGCCATGACCGAACGCATGATTCGCCGTGAGGCAAACGAGAGTTATGCAAAAGAAGATACGAATATTCATCAGGGAGAACTCCAAATCTCATCAGGTTTGGCAAAATCGAATTCCTCGTCGATCCACGTGATAATCTGATCGGCAGGGATCAATTCCACATGGCCATCGAGGAACAAGTAGTGAGCGGCATCGGCATGCCGTTCGAGTTGGATGTCTGTCCGAACTTTGGACTCGACGCGGTCCCAGTCGATGTTGATTTGGTCGAACCACTGGGAGCAGTGAGCATGTTCGACGTCGGGGCTCGCTGCTTGTTTGTCGGCAATTTCAAAAATCACCATCGTCCTACTGGTGGCGGCAACCTTATTCATGTTCCGCACAGCATCGGGGATCGTGGGAGCCGCTATGTAATCGTTGATCACATAGCTCGTGGCTCGCGCGTCGAGTCGTTCTTTCCACAACAAATCGTCGGGACAGATTCGTAGGCCATCGACGTTTTCAAAGTAGTCCGCCAGTGTATAAATCCACGATTTATCAGCACCGGCCGTATGCGACCAATCGGGAAACTCGCCATCGTGAGTATCGCAATACTGGTGGAGGGCCAGTCCAATCTGGCGCAGGTTGTTCTTGCAGTTGGCAGAGCGCGCGGTGGCCCGCGCGCTCTGCACTGCAGGGAGAAGCAGGCCCACGAGGACGCCGATGATCGCGATCACGACCAAGAGCTCCACGAGGGTAAATGCTCGCTGACGGTTCACGACTGGATTCTCCGTCGGGAAACGAACAAGGTGAGAGCCAAGCCCGCCAACACCAGTGTCGAAGGCTCGGGAACACCGAGCACTTGAACCGCCGAGTTTGGCACATTCAGCGCGCCGATGGCCGCCGCAACATCTGACCAGGGGACTCCTTTGTGCATCACAAAGTAGTAAGGATCAGAAGCTTCTAGCGAGGAATCGTTACTGGAAAGTATCAAACTCGCGAGATAAATACCGTCGGCAGGTTCACTGGAAACGGTGCCTGTTTGAGGACCACTCCCTGCGGGTGAAGTGGTGCCATCGCCCAGGAAACGCAAGCGTGCTGTCGAATGAGCTTCGCCATCATATCCGGCAGCGATCGCAGGAAATGTCAAGTTTAATGACGAAGTGTTATCAACCGTGGTAATTGACGCGGTCGGGTTGATGAGTTGACCATCACCACCCACCGAGCCACCGCGGTAGTATTGCAGTTCCGCAGATCCAGCATCGCCGAAGCTTGCTCCGTTCCAAAGCTGCAATCCGGTCAGGAAATTGATCGAAAAGCTGCTGCCAACGGCGAAGGTTTGATCCACGCCGTAGGCCAATCCAGGGCCAGAATAATAAACCGGTTGTCCTGGGGCCGTGGGATGCTCGGGCGGATTTACTTTCGTTTCTGGACGAGCGTACCACACGTTGCGATAGTCCAACACTTCCATCACGTACACGGTCTTGGGCGACGTGAGTGGCTCGTAAACATCGTTGAGAATGCTACGAGTAACGATCTTGCCGTCATTAGCCGTGACCTGCATTTGAGGCCCGTGGGCATAGGTAGCCTGTACTGCCAATGTAAGTGCGCATGCGCATACAAAATTTTTAAAATACATCAGATCAAAACCTTTCTTGTGTCGTCGTACAAAGATGAAACCATCGAATGCGCAGCACCGAATCGGTCTGCGATACGATTGGAAAAAAGAAATTCAGTAATTTGCCGTTAGAGATTTACAGAACGGCAAATTCTGGGGGTGGTACGACCGCATCAAAGCAAGGCGGTTGATAGAAAAGATTCTCGGCGATGAAGACTTCCTCGCCGGGCAGAATCGGCAAGTCGGTGCCGATTTTGTCGGTGGGAATCGAGGGTGGGAGCAAGGAGAGCGACAGGGAATTCCCTTGGCATTTCAACGCGTTGATCGCAATTATTCCCGGCGCATATTCTTGAGAATCGGATTCGGATTCCGAATCGCAGCTTGGGTTGTCTCGGCTGCAACTCGTTGTCTTGCGAGCAGCCAAGGCGCGCTTTCGGCAGCAGGGCTTCATGTCGGCCAATTCAGAGTCCTGAAGCGTTTCCACGGCAACTTGCTCTAGCAGAAATGCGGGAGCCGATACGCCGTTTTCTTGGGCCCAAGCCAATTTCTGTGCGTTTGTAAAACAGCAGCAATCTCGCCAACACATCTCAGCATTAACGCAGCCGCAGCCGCAATTCATACAGGGGAAGAACTCTCGGATTTCCTTGGCGAAGGGAAGGTCCACGGGAATTCCGACGGTCGCAATCGCGATCGAGACAGCAGTCAACACCCCTGCAAATTTAAGCAGGAAATCGCAAATCAGGCGACTTTGGGGCTGTCTCACGGCAAGATTCGCCAAACGGCGTTCGTTTCAGGGGAATCACTGAGTTTAGTCGTAGCGATAATACGGGTCAATTGGCCGCGAGTTTTTCGGTGAGATAAGCCGGTCCAATTATGGCCGTTCGTTGGCGAACTACATTTATATTAACGGAGAATGTGTTCATTCTTCTGGTACTGGTTTTAGTGGCGCGGCTATCATTAAGGATTGATGAACTCGTGGTGGGTGTTCACCAGGCAACTGTGCCACCGCGTCGATTTCCTTTCCCTGCAAACAATAGGGGTGCGAACATGCGAATTACACACGCTTTGGTCACGTTAACGATTGGGTTGGCCATTGTGGGCTGCGGTCCGAGCGAAGCCGAGAAAACCATGGAGAAGGCCGCTGCCGACATGGAAAAAACTGCTGACGAAACAAAGGCTGCTGTTGAAGATGCCGCTGCTGATGCAAAAGCCGCCTCGGAAAAAGCTGCCGAGGATATGAAGGCCGCTGCCGAGTCCGCAGCTGATGCCGCGAAAGACGCCGCTAAAGCTGGTCAGGAAGTTGCCGCGGACGCTGCTCAGGGCGCTGCTGATGTCACTCAAGATGCCGCAAATGCTGCTCAAGATGCGGCCGATGCCATTAAGCCCGCCGAAGCACCTGCTGCTCCGTAATAAGTAGTTAGGTCGACAAATTCAAAAAGCCCGAGGACCAGTTGGTCCCCGGGCTTTTTTTGTGAATAGTCTTTGAGGTGAATCTCAGTCGGCTGCCAGCTTGACATCAACGTCTTGCTGCTTGCCGTCACGGAGGATCGTAATCTTCACCACGTCCCCGGGCTTGTGTTCCCAAATCTTGTCGCGAAATCGCACGCCCGTTTTCATTGGCTCGCCATCGACGGCCAGAATACGGTCGGCATGGCTGCGATCGATCTGCTCAGTTTCATAAACAAGCGGCCCTTGCTGCCGTCGCTGAACCACGCGGCGAAACCCTTCCAAACCTGCTTGAGCCGCGGGTCCTTGAGGATCGAGCCGAGCAATCACCAATCCTGTCTCTGTTTCCATCACGTGCGTGATCCCAATGTCCGCGCGAACGAGCCGGCCATTATCGAGCAATTCGGGGACAATGCTTTTGATTCGATCAATAGGAATCGCAAAACCTACGCCCGCGCTTTGACCGACTTTCGTAGCAATGGCCACGCACATGCCGATCATTTGCCCGCTGGTATTCAAGAGCGGTCCGCCGGAATTGCCGGGATTCATGGCAGCGTCGGTCTGAATCAGGGCTTCCATGTTGCGACCAGGGACGCGGCTAGGGAGATCGCGATTAAGGCTCGAAACGATGCCCGTCGACAGCGTGCCATCCCAACCAAAAGGATTCCCCAGAACGTACACCCGTTGACCGACACGCAATTTGTCGGAATGGCCGAGAGTAATCGGAGTCAGTTCCTCTGCGGGGGCGTCGACCTTCAAGACAGCGATGTCTTGTTCCTTATCACCACCTACTACGGTGGCAGGATAGCTCTTGCTAGAGGCTAGCGTGATTTCAATCTGATCAGCCCCGTCGATCACGTGATAGTTCGTAATTACGTGGCCTGCGCGATCCAGGATCGCTCCCGATCCGGTTCCTTCTGCTTCGCGCTGCAAGCCGAAGAAGTGATCGATCTGCACGCTGCGGGTATCGATGTTCACGACACTGGGGTTGGCGTGGTCGTAAACATAGACATTGGTTTGCTCTTCTGTTGTCAGTGGACGTTCTTCGCCGGCCTGGTTGGCCCAAGGGGCGGGGTCATTGAGGGCGACGTTCGCGGCAGGTTGCACGGCGAAGGCAGTTCCCGCTGCGGAGGGAAATTCTGCTTCGCGTTGCCCTAACCCCATGCCCACGGCAATGCCAAGCAATCCAGTCATGGCACACAGCGCTAAAACCCGTTTCATGATTTGATGACTCCTATGAATCTTATTTTTTGCACGGTCAATCGTCTTAGATAAGTTCGCCAGCGCAAGACAAATATCGTCTTATGATGGGTATACGATCCTTGCCGAACATTCGTTCACGTTCAAGCGAGGTTTGGACTGCGATGGATGAATTGAGGGACACTTCACTTTCGTGTTCCGATTACGCCGGATGTGTCGATCCCCGTACAAACTGGCTTCCGGACCGAGAAACGGGCGGTTTTATGGGAAAAACCGCAAAATCCCGAGCAAAAGGGGCTCGTAAAGCTCCTCTTCGACGCAAACTGGCTTGGTAATCTGGCGAAATCTTGTGGCAGTCCGATTTCGACCAGCTTAAACTGATAGTATCTGGAGCTTTACAGAAACTCAGCGGCTGCGGCGGGTCTTCCCGGCGCTAGCGCGGAGTGCTTTTTAGGAACAGGTTAGGCAAACCTTTTTTGGGGAAGAACGGGAGCGCATCAATGCGTAAGTATCGTTTGTTTGCAGCATGCATGTTAGTCGCCGCTTTGGCTATCACGAGTGAGGGTCGGGCCGCCGACTCTTCGCGAATGATCACCTACGAGCACGAGGGGACGACAAACTACGCCCTCAGCTTGATGGCTGATGTGCCCGAGAAGGAAGTTCCTCAAGCTGCCGTTGTGATTCTGTTTGATACTTCGGCGAGCCAGCAGGGGGAATATCGCGAAGCGGCGTTTGCGGCGCTCGATACACTTCTCGCGGGCCTGAAGGCGGACGATCAAGTTGAGCTTCTGGGCGTCGATCTGAAAGTCAATCAAGTGACCTCCAAATTTACGGGTCCTCAAAGCGAAGAAATCCAAGCCGCGATCAGCGAACTGCGTAAGCAAGTTCCGCTGGGTTCGACCGACATGGCCGCTGCGTTAAAAGCTGCAGTCGCCGAGCTTTCTAAAACAGACAAAGGCCAACGCACGATTGTTTACATCGGCGATGGCATTAGCACGGCGAATTTGCTCGATAAGGAAACGATGGCTGCAACTCTGGCTGAATTGCGCGACGCCCGCGCAAGCGTTTCCAGCTTTGCCGTGGGTCCTCGCCTTGACGTGAATTTGCTCGCAGGCCTCGCCAACCAATCCGGCGGCAATATCACCATCCAACAAGCCGAAGGTGATAACCTACGTAATGCTCAACTGGCGGGCAAAGATTTAGTCTCCGCAGTCCGTGGGCGAGTTCTCTGGCCCACCGCTGTAAATTTGCCTGGCACGTTGGGACAAGTTTATCCCGCCGTGACGCCACCTTTGCGTGCCGATCGCGACACGATTTTGATCGGCAGCACGAAAGAGGCATTACCCAAATCGTTGAATCTCGAGATCGACGCCGCCTCTGGTGCCGAACAGGAAAAGTTCACTTGGGCGGTCACTCCGGAAGCTCCCTCAGACGATCACGCCTTTTTGACGGAAGTCATCGAGATCGCGAAAGTTGATGACGGTGCCTCGCTCCCGACCGTTGGATCGGCGGGCTTGGCGGAAGTGGCGCGTTTGATCGGCGTGCAAATGGATCAACTTACCAAAATGGCCGAACGTGCCGCTGCGAGCGGCGACAAGCAATCGGCCGGACGTATTGCGGAGGCGGTGCTCCGAGGCGACCCAGGCAATTTACAAGCGCGTACGGTGCAAAACGTGATTGCCGGCAAGGCCGTTCCCGCTGAATCAGCCCCGGCAGCCGCTGCTTCTAATACGGTTCCTGTTCCACCTCAAGGCGACATTTCGTTGGTTCGTCCCGCGGATGATGTCATGACCCCCGAGGCGAGCGACGGTGCTTTCCTTGATCAGGTCGAGCAAGAACGTCGCGTTTACGCCGAGATGCTCAGCAAGGAAATTCAGAACACGATTCTGAATGCCCGTAGTACGATGTCGGCTGATCCTCAGGTCGCGATTCAGGATATGAAGCTCGCCTTGGACAGCGTGAACCGTGCCCCGGATTTGTCACCAGAAAAACGTGCCGAGTTGATCGATAAACTCCAAATTGCGATTAAGGAAGCCCGTCATCAAGCCTTCTTGAAAGATGAGTTAGATCGTCAGCGCGAACAGCAGTTGGCTGCGGCACGCGAAAGCAAGTTGATCAACGAACGTCTGGAACAGCGAATTGAGAAAGAAAAACAGTTGATGGAGCGGTTTAACGCTTTGATCGACGAACGTCGATTCCTCGAAGCTGTGGAGGTTGCACAGGTTGTGGAAGAGATTGATCCCAACGGTGTGACACCGCGAGTGGCTAGCTTGTGGGCGAGTTTCAAACGTCACAATTATCTGCAGCAAGTCACCCGAGCGGCCCGTTGGCAGAACTTCTGGGAAACGATGTACCAGAACGAAATCTCTCACATCCCATTTCCAGACAATCCGCCGATTGTTTATCCCGATGCCGAGGAGTGGGAGGCTCTTACCGCACGTCGCAAGAAGTATGCTTCAGTGGATTTGAGTGCTCGTAGTAAGGCAGAAGAAGCAATTCAATCGGCTTTGCGTGAACCGCTGAAGGCTCCGCTGCAATACGATGAGCAGCCGTTGAACGAAATCATCAACGAGCTTCAAGAGATCTACGATATTCCCATCGTGTTCGACAACGCGGCTCTCGATGAAGTGGCTATCAGCCCCGACACCGAGATTACGGTTAACTTGCGAAATATTTCGCTGCGTTCCGCACTTAATTTGATGCTGCGTCAACCCGGTCTCGAAGACTTGACCTACACCATTGACGACGAAGTCCTGATGATCACCACCGAAGAAAAAGCCAATGAAGCCCTCAAAGTGAAGGTCTATCCTGTGGCCGACCTGGTGCTGCCGATTCAAAGTCTCGGTATGACTGGCGGTATGGGTGGCGGAATGGGCGGCGGTGGTATGGGTGGCGGCATGGGCGGTGGTGGCATGGGTGGCGGTGGCATGGGCGGTGGTGGCATGGGTGGTGGTGGTGGTATGGGCGGTGGTGGCATGGGTGGTGGTGGTGGTGGTGGCATGTTTAATGTCGCTGAAGAAGCCGATGCCGAAGCTGCACCTGCTCCACAGGGAGAGACGAAAGCTCAACCCGTCAGCGTGAGCCAAACTCCCGCCGAATTACAAACCCAACAAGGGAATTGGACCGAGCGATTTGCCAATGAAAAGCTTGATCCGGCTCATGTGCGCCAATCTGTTCGGAACCTGATGAAGCAAGATCAGCCGGCTGAAGTCATCGAACTGATTCAAGCAGCGATCCAGAATGGCCAATCGCAGCCTTGGATGTACGAATCCTTGGGTATTGCCATGGAGCTTGATGGCCGCTCGAAGGAAGATATCGAGCGGGCAGTGATGTCGGCGTGCGACTTTAGCACCTCAGCTGATCAGCTGCAGTTGATAGCTCAGTATTTGTCCCACATCGGTTTGGATAACCGTGCTCTCGACGTTTATCGCCAAGTGACCAAGTTGCCAGGTTTGCATCCTGAAGCCTATGCCTTGGGATTGCGTGCCGCACAGCGCACTGAAGATGCCGCAGGCATCCGTTGGGCTACGGTTGGTATTCTTGGAAACGACTGGCCGAAGGAACAGCAGGAGATTTACGACACGGCCTTCCGAGTGGCAAAATCGACGCTTGAAACGATGGAAGCCGCCAAGGATCCACTAGCTGCCGAATATCGTTCACAACTTGAAAATGCCTTGTCGCGCGACGTTGTCATTGAAGTCACTTGGACCGGTGATGCAGACGTTGATTTGATCGTTGAAGAGCCAGGTGGCACGGTTTGTTCCTTGCAACAAGCTCGCACGACTGGAGGTGGCGTCTGCACGGGGGACATTGCTAGCCAAGATACGGGCGACAAATCGCAGGCATTGAGCGAAAAATATCTTAACGCTCAAGCCTTCCCTGGAACTTACCGCGCTCGTCTCCGTAAAATCTACGGCGATGTCGTGGCTGGCAAAGTCATCGTCGACGTATACAAGCACCGTGGCACGGAGCGTGAAATGCACGAACGTCAGCACATTAAAGTAAACGATGACAGCGATGCGATGATCGTATTTGAATTAGAAGACGGACGCAGGCTGCAATCATTGCAGGCTCAACAAGTCGAAGTTGCGCTGCAGCGGCAGCAAGCGATCAGCCAATCCGTATTGGCCCAACGAATGGGCGATTTCTCTGATCCGCGGATTGCTCCAATTCGTGGCCCGGGCGGAAACTTGGGCGTAGGTCGAGGGCTAGGACTCAACGGGCAAATCGGTGCTGTAGGTTACCAACCGGTTATTATTACTTTGCCACAAGGTGCTCAGATGACAGCTCAGGCAGTGGTGTCAGCCGATCGCCGCTACGTTCGCATCACGCCCGCGCCGTCGTTCACAAGTATTGGTAACGTCCAGAACTTTGAATTTTCTACACAGGTTCAAAGCGGTGGCGGTGGTGGTGGCGGGTTTGGCGGTGGAGGTGGTGGTATCTAAGTACCACTGTCAATTTCTTACAGACTCAATCCGTCTGCAGTGTGATGTGATACGCCTCGCGCTGCAGGCGGCTTAGTTCGCTGATTCCTTTTTCCGCGAGGGAAATCATCGCCATCAGTTCCGACTTGTCGAACGTCGCTTCTTCACCGGAGCCTTGCACCTCGACAAACCGTCCACGGCCTGTCATGACGACGTTCATGTCGACGTCGGCGCGAACGTCCTCGGTGTAATCAAGATCCAACAGCGGCACGCCGTCGACGATTCCCACACTCACCGCCGCAATCGAATCGGTGAGCGGGAGTTTTTTGTCGCCGCTGAATTCGGGAAGCGATCGCAACGCGGCTACCAACGCGACGAAACCGCCCGTGATACTTGCCGTTCGCGTGCCGCCATCGGCTTCTAAAACATCACAATCGACGGTTACCGTGCGCTCGCCAAGTGCCGCGAGATCGACCACGCCGCGGAGTGAGCGGCCGATAAGACGCTGAATTTCGGAACTCCGGCCATCGACTTTGACGCCGCGTTCGCGTTGTTTTCGCGGGGAAGTGCTACCAGGGAGCATGCTATATTCGGCCGTCACCCAACCTTTGCCGCGACCGACAAGCCACGGCGGCACGTCGTTTTCAACGCTAGCCGTGCAAAGTACGGTCGTGCGGCCCGCGCGAACGAGCACCTTGCCAGCGGCAGCGCCAGGAACGCTAGGGTCCAAAATGAACGGACGTAAGGCGTCGGCGGGGCGATTATCGCTTCGGGTGGGCATGGCAACTTTCGTTTAGATCGGGAATACGGGTGATTCTATCAGCCGCAAGTTAGTTTTGAGCGGCCATCAGCCAGGCGAGTATACCCTTTTGCACGTGCATCCGATTGCCCGCTTGTTCGACGATCACGCTGTTGGGGCTGTCCATCACTTCGTCGGTGACTTCTTCGCCACGTTTCGCGGGGAGACAATGCATAAAGACGGAATCCTTAGGAGCAGCCGCCATCAACTTGCCGTTCACTTGGAACGGTGCAAAATCAATCTTCCGTTGCTCCTGTTCGCTTTCCTGACCCATGCTCGCCCACACGTCGGTGTAAACGGCCGATGATCCCTTCACAGCAGCGATGGGATCGTTGGTCAGAGTCAAATTCATGCCGGGGCATTCTTTATTGAGTTCGGCGAGGAATTCATCAGCAAAGCCGTAACCCTTTGGCGTAGCTACCGCGAAATGTACCCCCAGCTTACCGCAGGCGAGCGCTAAACTGCGTGCAACGTTATTCGCATCGCCCACCCAGGCGAGTTTCGCTTCCTTGAGAGATTTGACATGGCATTTGATCGTGTATAAATCCGCAAGTGCCTGACACGGATGCTCCATATCAGTCAGCCCATTAATGACCGGGCAGGTCGAGTATTTCGCCACGTCAACGACGGTCTCGTGCTTTTTGCAGCGCATCACAATCACGTCGACCAACTCGCTTAACACGCGCGAAAAGTCATCGATCCGTTCCCGTTTGCCAAAGCCGACGTCGTCGCCCAGCATCATGCTCGAACCACCCATGTGAGCCATGCCGGATTCAAAACTCACGCGCGTGCGGAGAGATGGTTTCTCGAACAACAGAGCCATCACGCGGCCAGGGAGAATCGGCTCGCGAATTCCCTTTTCAAGTTTGGCTTTGAGGTCGGCAGTAAGAGCGAAGATCCGTTGAATCTCATCGCTCGTGACGTCGTTGAGGCTGACTAAGTGTCGCATGATGGCCACTTGTGGTAGGAGGGTGAAATGAAAAATTCTTAAGGCGTGTGCTCGCGGAGGGCTGCGATCAAAATGTCGCAGCCATTTTCCAGCTCTTCGTCGGTGAGAGTCATCGCGGGGAGCAAACGAATGATATTGCCTTGCGTGCAATTAATTAGCAGACCGTTGTCCAAGCAGCGCTGTACAATCGGTGCGCCGGGAACGGTCAGTTCCAGACCGATCATCAGTCCGCGAACGCGCAGTTCCTTCACAAAAGGCAATTCGTCGACGAGCGGAGCAAGCTGAGTGCGGAAGGCCTCGCCGAGTTGGGTTGCTCGTTCCAAGAGACCTTGTTCTTCGATAGTTTCAATCGTGGCGATGCCCGCACGAGCGGCGATGGGGTTTCCGCCAAACGTGGCGGCATGCATGCCAGGCCGCAAACTCTTGGCAACTTCTTTTTTGGCGAGCAACGCACCGCCAGCGATTCCCCCGCACAAGCTCTTGGCGAGCGTCATGATGTCGGGCTCGATGCCGGAATGTTGATAAGAAAACCATTGGCCGGTCCGACCGCAACCCGCTTGTACTTCGTCAAAGATCAAGAGCAGGCCCCGCTCATCGGCAAGTTTGCGCAGTCCCTGCAGAAATTCCGGCGAAGCGATCCGAATACCACCCTCACCCTGGATCGGTTCGATCATGATCGCGGTGGTGTCGTCGTCGATCTTTGCGGCCACGGCTGCGAGGTCGTTAAACGGGGCATACACAAATCCCGGGAGCAACGGGCCGATACCGTCGTGATATTTCGGTTGAGCCGTTGCTGTGGTGGCTCCGTAAGTCCGTCCGTGAAAGCCCCCTTCAAAGGTGATGATTTTGTACTTGCCGGAAGTGGAATGCAGTCTGGCAAGCTTGATCGCTCCTTCGTTGGCTTCGGTGCCGGAATTACAAAAGAAAGCTTGTCCACCGAAACTGCGCTGGCTGAGCAATTTGGCCCACTGCCCCTGGGCTTCCATATACCAAGAGTTAGGAACGTGAATCAGCTTGGCGACCTGATCTTGCACGGCCTTAACCACCGCGGGCGGGCAATGCCCTAGCAGATTGCAGCCCCAACCAGGGAAGAAATCGAGGTAGCGATTGCCCTGATCGTCCCAAACGTGCGAGCCTTCCCCCCGTACGAGCGCTAGTTGATAGCGGCCGTAATTTGGAATCACATACTCATCGAATAACTGGACCGTTTCCGGGGAAATTCGCGTTTTTTCGGCCACTGTCACGTTGGATTCCTTGGGAAGGATGATTTATGAGTTGCCTTACAGACTGGATGCAGATCAAACAGGTTCGGCGATGATTTCAGTGCCGACGCCGCGGTTGGTGTAGATTTCCAGCAGCAAGGAGTGCCGTAGGCGGCCATCGATGATGTGAATCTTGCGGACGCCTTTGCTAAGTGTTTCCAAGCAGGCTTGAACCTTGGGAATCATGCCTGCTTCGATGCTGCCGTCGTCGATTAGCCGCTGGGCTTCACTGGCGGTCAGCGAGTGGATGAGCGACTCGGGGTCATCTTTATCACGCCGCACGCCGTTCACGTCGCTGAGAAAGATTAGTTTTTCGGCACCCATCGCTTGGGCGACTGCCGTGGCGGCTGTATCGGCATTGACGTTGAGCTTTTCGCCAGTTTCCGTCTCGCACATCGAAGGGATTACGGGCACTTGGTTGGCGTAGGTCAGATTGTCGAGGATTTCGCGATCCACACGCGTGACGTGCCCCACGAGACCAAGATCAATCGGTGAACCATCTTTGTCGGACAGCGTGAGGCGCTCGCCAAACAGCACATTATTATTGTTGCCGCTGAAGTTGAGGGGCATCGCGCGGCCACCGAACTCTTCAATGCTGGCGGCCAGAGACTCGTTGATCTCACCGGCGAGGACTTTCTCGACAATCTCCAAGGTAGCTTCATCGGTGTAACGCCGACCGTGGATAAATCGCGGCTCGATGTTGGCCTCGGCCATCGCCCGACTAATTGCCGCGCCGCCACCATGCACGACGATCGGCTTCATGCCGACGGTTTCCATGAAGACGATATCAACCAGCAAGTGGCGAAGGGCGTCGGGATCTTCCATGACGCTGCCTCCTAGTTTGATCACGGTGACCTTATCGCGAAATTGCCGAATCCAGCCCATGGCTTCGATCAGGACATCGGCTTTTTGGATCGCTTCTAACAAAACGGGATTCCTCGCTGGCGAACGTCGGGTCCGCGGTGGTGCGGCTAGTGTACTCACAGATAAAATCCTGCAATTCAGTGGAATCTAGCATTTTAAGGCGGGAAACTGGCCTGCGAAAGACCTTTCTGGGAAGCCTGACCCTGGAAGCCGATGGCCATTCGTGGCAAGATAAGGATTCCCCTTTGACCTCGAAATCGAATTCCTATGCCTACTGATTCCGCAGAACGACCCGCCATGGCCATTGTATTGGCGGCTGGCAAAGGGACTCGCATGAAATCCGAGCTCCCCAAGGTGCTGGTGCCCGTGGCGGGGCGTCCGATGATCCGCTACGTGATCGATTCCCTGCGCCAGGCAGGTGTGGACCGCATTATTGTGGTCGTCGGTTACCGGGCTGATCTTGTACGTGAAGAACTCTCGGGCGAGCCGGGCGTCGAGTTTGCCGAGCAAACCGAGCAGCTTGGCACGGGGCACGCGGTGATGATGTGCCGCGGGCAACTGGCCGATCATCGTGGGCCGGTGCTGATCGTTGCTGGGGATTCGCCTCTTTTACAGACGGTTTCCGTCAAGAAACTATTTGAGAACTTCACCGCAGCGGGCGCCTCTTGTTTGTTGGGGACCGTCGAGAAGCCTAACCCGACGGGTTACGGCCGCATTGTTCGCGATGCTGGAGGTCAATTTGTCGGAATTGTCGAAGAGAAGGATGCAACGGCCGAGCAACGTGATATCCGCGAAGTGAATGTCAGCACGTACGTGTTCGATTCGCAGGATTTGCTGTGGGCGCTCGACAAGTTGACCGATCAAAACGCACAGCACGAATACTACATTACCGATTGTCCGGCGATTTTGTTGGCCGCAGGCAAGCAAGTGGGAGCCGATAAGGTGCTTCAGCCATGTGAGTCGCTAAGTATCAACAACCCCGACGAGCTGGCTTTAGTCGAAGTGGAAATGAAACGCTTGGGAATAGCTGATTAAGCTAAGAGAAGATTTATGGCCGACCTCAAGATTTTTAGTGGTAAGGCGAATTTGCCGCTGAGCAAATCGATCGCCGACTATCTCGGCGTTCCACTTGGGCAGATTACGTTGGGCTCGTTCCCCGACGGAGAAACATCGTGCAAAATCGACGAGGATATTCGGGGTCGAGACGTTTATTTGATCCAGCCAACTTGTCCTCCTGCCAATGAAAATCTGATGCAATTGTTGGTGATGATCGACAGTTGCAAGCGAGCGAGCGCGGAACGGGTCACAGCTGTAATGCCCTATTTTGCCTATGCTCGCCAGGATCGCAAAGACGAAGGCCGCGTTCCCATCACCGCGAAGCTCGTGGCGAACATTATTACGCGAGCCGGAGCGGATCGCGTATTGGCCATGGACTTGCACGCGGCCCAGATCCAGGGCTTTTTCGACGTGCCTGTGGATCACTTGTATGCCGCCCCCGTGCTGAATGATCACTTTTTGAAAATGAAGATTCCTAGCGAGGACTTGGTGATCGCCAGTCCGGACGAAGGAAGCATCAAGCGAGCTTTGGGGCACGCTAAGCGTCTGGGGGGCAAGGTGGCGATCGTCGACAAACGCCGCACAAGTGCCGACACCACGGTCCAAGAAAACGTGATCGGTGGGCCCGTGGAGGGCAAAATTGTGTTGATGTTCGACGACATGATCAGCACAGCCGGTTCGATTAGCGGGGCGGCTAAGGTGTTGCACGAGAAGGGGGCCAAGGAAATTCATGTGGCCACCACGCATGCCGTGCTTTGTGGGCCTGCGGTCGAGCGCTTAGCCGGGGCCAATCTCAAGAGCATCGTCTGCACGGATTCGATCCCGCTGAAACCGGAGCAAATTCTGCCGCAAATGAAGGTTTTGAGCGTCGCCCCGCTGTTGGGCGAAGCGATCAAGCGAATTCACCGCAACGAGTCGATCAGCCGGTTATTTCACTAATTTTGGCCCAAACTTCGAGCTTTCCTGGGCTTGAAATTCTATCAAAATCGGCGACAATCAAGGGCTTCCGCCTGTTCTCCCGCCCTTGGCTGGTGAAGTGCTGGCGGTTTGTATGTCAATCTAGCGCCCGGTGGCGCTTTGCAATACTGGTTAGTTTGGAGTTTTTGTCATGTCGGAAGTTCTGGAAGTCACCAAGCGCGAGTTGCATGGAAAGCTCAATAACGGCCGGTTGCGCCGGACGGGTAAGCTTCCTGCGGTATTGTATGGACATGGCCAAGAACCAATTAGCCTGACAGTAACTGCCGAGGGCCTGCAAGCCACATTGCGTCATGGAGCCAAGGTGGTAGAGCTCAAGGGTGCCGCCGATGGGCAGGCCCTGCTGCAAGAAATTCAATGGGATACTTTCCAGCAACACGTGCTGCATGTGGACCTCTTACGGGTCGATGCCAAGGATCGCGTTACGATTGAAGTCGACCTGTTGCTGCGTGGCGAAGCCCCTGGCGAGCACGAGGGTGGCGTGGTCGAACACTTGGTGCATTACCTCGAGATAGAAACCGATCCCGGTCACATCCCCGATCACCTGCACGTGAGCGTGAATCACTTGCATTTGGGCGGTTCGCTGAAAATCAAAGACATTATCGACCTCCCTGAAGGAGCCAAGGTCATTGGCGACCAGGATATGGTGCTCGTGCATTGCGTCGAGCCGGTCGAAGCCCCCGAGGATCAAGGCCTCGCCGATGGTGCTGAACCCGAAGTCATCGGTCGCAAGGCTAGCGATGAGGAGGCAGCTGAAGAGTAATACTTGCTCGTTTTCGCTGGCGAGCTGATTGTTCGCTGGCGAAAGAGTAGTAAGGAAAACGCGTCGTATGAAATTGATTGTTGGCCTGGGAAATCCCGGGAAAAAATACGACGAAACACGACACAACATTGGTTTTGAAGTCATCCAGTCGCTGGCGCAGAGATATTCGACGGCACCCGGACGACTTAAGTTTGAAGGACACCTTCAAGAAGGACTCGTTGGTTCGGAAAAAATCTTGCTGCTGATGCCGCACACGTTCATGAATTTGAGTGGGCGCAGCGTCAAGCAGGTCAAGGATTTTTATAAGCTCGGCGAAAACGACTTGTTGTTGGTTTGCGACGACTTCAACATCCCCTTAGGAACTTTGCGGCTGCGGCCGAGTGGATCCGACGGGGGGCAAAAAGGTCTCGCAGATACAGTTCGGCAATTGGGGACCGATCAGTTCGCACGCCTGCGGATGGGAATTGGACCTGTGCCGGAGCAATGGAATGCGGCGGACTTTGTGTTGGGGAAGTTCACTTCCTTGGAACGCAAAGCCGTTGATGAACAAGTGGCTCGCGCGCGGCAAGCCGTGATCACTTGGGTAGAGCAGGGCACGACCGCGGCGATGACCAAATTTAATGGCGGTCGCCCCGAAGCGAGCAAACTCGACGAGAAAAAAAACGAAGACCAGAAACCAGAAACCAAAAAATCTGAGAACACGCATTCGTCAGATCCACAATAAAATTCAGGTGGCAAAGAGCTTTTAGGCACGTTAATCGGAGTATCACTTTGGACGGGAATATCGGAGTTTACGAAGGGCTGTTTATTTTTGATTCCAACGCGTTTGCGCGGGATCGCGATGGGTTGCCCCGCGAAATCAACGGCTTCATCGAAGCAGCTGGCGGACAGATCGAAGTCAGCCGTTTGTGGGAAGAGCGCCGCTTGGCCTATCCCATCAACGGTCAGCGCAAGGGTGCCTATTGGATCACCTACTTCCGTCTCCCCACGGGTGCTTTGAAGGATCTCACCCGTCAGTGTGAAATTCACGATGGCATTTTGCGTCAGCTCTTTATCCGGCTGCCCGGTGCCCTGGTCGAACCCATTCTGGAACATGCCCGCAGCGGTGGAGTCGTCCGTGTGACGCCGGTGGCCGACGACATTGTGGAAGTCGAAGAAGAAGTCGTTACGACCTGAGTAATGGAACCCGTCTGAGATTGTGACCGCGGAAGGATTGTCCCATGGCAAGTTTTAACCGAGTCGTGCTGCTTGGCAATTTGACGCGCGATATCGAGCTCCGCTACATCGGCAACGGCACGGCCGTGACCGATGTTGGCCTGGCGGTGAACGATCGCGTCAAAAAGAACGACCAATGGGTCGACGAAACAACATTTGTCGACATCACCCTGTGGGGGCGTACCGCCGAAGTGGCCAACGAATATCTTTCCAAGGGATCGAGCGTCTTGATCGAGGGCCGCTTGAAGATGGAATCTTGGGAAAAAGACGGTCAAAAACGCACCAAACTCAAGGTCGTTGGCGAGCGAATGCAAATGGTCGGAGGTAAAGGGGGCGGCGGAGGTGGCGGTGGCCAGAGTGGTGGTTCATCGAACCGCACGGCCAGTGCTGATCCTCATGAATATTCTTCCGCATCCATGGATATGATGCCGCCCGACGACGAAATTCCGTTCTAGCAAAACTATCGCGGCGTATGAGTTTGCCGCCTATCTAAAACACCAAAAAACTTAATAACCAATAGCGATACGAAAACATGAGTGCCCATACCAAAAAGCTGAAAAGAAAACCTCACCGCATTAAGCGTTTGCCGACCGGTCCCCACGGCGGGATCGAGTTGCTGCTAATTCACGGCGTCGAGGACTTGGGCCATCAAGGAGATGTAGTCGAGGTGAAGCCGGGCTACGCCTACAACTATCTTATTCCCCACGGCATGGCGACTTTGGCCTCCGATCATCACAAGCGGATGGTCGAAAAGCATCGTGTGAAATTGCAGGCTTTGGAAAAAGTTCATCAAGCCAATCTTCGTAAGAAGGCTAGTGAAATTGCCAAGCAAAGCATCACGATCGAAGCCAACGCCACCGAAGACGGTCACTTGTACGGCAGCGTAGGTGCCGCCGACATTGTCGCCGCTCTCAAGAAAATCGACATCACCTTGAATCTCGACCAGATTCGGTTGGATGGCGTGCTCAAAGAGTTGGGCCTCTACACCGTCAAATTCAAGCTCGCGAGCGACGTCGATGGCGAACTGAAGGTGTGGGTCGTGCCGACTGTTGGTGCCGACGACAAGTAATTCTTGTCAACGCCCGAGTCTCAGTGCATGCCGGTAGATTTCGATGCTCGCCACTGATTGCGATCAGTAGTTGGGGCTGTGCGTCTTTGAGTTCGTAGAAGGAGCTGACTCATCATGGCTACGATTGAACGGACTCATGCCGGCTCGCTAAGGACAACTGCGTCGGCCCCCTTTGAACGCCAGTTGCCGCAAAGCATTGAGGCTGAGAAATCGGTCCTCGGCAGTATTTTGCTGCTTCCCGAAGTATTCGACGAAGTTGCGCTCGTCGTGCGTGCCAAGGATTTCTATAGCGACGCTAATCGCACGATCTACGAGCATTTGCTCGCGATGCACGATGGCGGCAAAAGCATCGACCCCATGCTGTTGGTCGAAAGCTTGCGCCGGGCCGAGCAATACGAAGCGATCGGCGGGGCCGCTTATCTCGCGGAAATCGGGCAAATGGTGCCGACCGCTGCCCATGCTGAATACTATGCAAAAATTGTGGCCGAAAAGGCCGTGCTGCGTTCGTTGATTCACGCGGGCACCGACATCGTTCACGATGCGTACGACCCCACACTTGATACCCGCGAAGCATTGAGTCGTGCCGAGGAAAAAGTTTTTGGCATTCTGGAATCGCGAGGCTCAGGCGACTTAAGCAGTATCAGCGACGTGTTGCACGAGTCCTTGGAACGAATCGATGCGCGTCTGGATAACCAACATGCGTGCGGTGGGATCGAGACGGGCTTTGATGATTACGATCAGCTCACGGGTGGATTACAGAATTCGGAATTGATCATTCTCGCGGCGCGGCCGAGTATGGGAAAAACAGCGCTCGCGATGAATATCACTGAGCACGTTGTCGTACAAATGAATGTGCCGGTGTTATTTGTCAGCTTGGAAATGTCGGCGTTGGAACTTGGCGACCGTTTGCTTTGTTCGGTGGCTGAAGTCAACGGCCATCGCTTACGTAACGGCACGATCACAAGTGAAGAGCGCCGCAAGCTGGTTAAGTGTGCTGGCGAGATTAGCAAGGCACCGCTATTTATTGATGACTCCCCCAGCCGAACGATGACGGAAATCTCGGCCAATGCTCGGCGCCTGAAACGGCGTGATGGCTTGGGATTGATCGTCATCGACTACCTTCAGTTGATTGACCCGGATAACTCGCGTGATCCGCGTCAGGAGCAGGTCGCCAAAATCGCACGCCGTCTGAAAGGGCTAGCGCGCGAGTTGACCGTTCCAGTGTTATGTCTCGCCCAGCTCAACCGACAAGTGGAATCATCGAAAGACAACAAGCCTCAGCTGAGCCACTTGCGCGAGTCGGGGGCTATCGAGCAGGATGCCGATGTCGTGATGTTCGTGCATCGCGAGGAATACTATATGTCGAACGAAGAAGATCGGGAGCGGGTCCGCGGTCAGGCCGATTTGCTAGTACGCAAGCAACGCAACGGCCCCACGGGTGACGTGAAGCTTGCCTGGATTCACGATTTTACCCGTTTTCGCAACTTCTCTCATAAGACTTACGAAGAATTCGATCAATACGGCGGCGAATTCTAGCATCTTTTTGTGACAGGTTTGTCATCTCAGACAGAACTCGGCTTGTCTCAGCCCCAAGGTTCCGCTATTTCTTTGCGGCCCAACTGGGGGCCTCACTGCGCCCATGGCGTTTTAGCCCCCAGCCAACATGCTATTCTCCCGTAAGAATTTCAATTGCCCATGCCTTTCCTTGAGCGACTTCACCGACTCGTAGCATACACGGCTCCAGCCGGCTTGCTGCTCTGCTGTTTGACGGCAACAGTCATTGTCTCGGCGCAAGAAATGGCTGCACCGACGGGCGACATTGCCGTAGATCCCGCGGATATGGTTAAAGAAATTCGCGTGCTCGGTAACGAAACAATCACTGCCTCGCAGATTGCCGGACATTTAACGACTCGTGTTGGACGACCCTTCGATCAATCGGTCGTACAGCGCGACGTTCGTCGGTTGGCCAATCTCGGTTGGTTCATCGACGTGAAACCGCTCTACGAAAGCACGCCGCAAGGCCGAATTGTGATCTTCCAGGTCGTCGAGCGTCCTACGATTCGCTACGTCACGTTTCTCGGCAACGAAGGCGTAACCGATAAAAAACTGACGAAAGAAACCGGATTAAAAGCGGGCGGGGCGGTCGATCCTTACGCCGTCGAGGAAGCCCGGCGTAAGATCGAGGAATACTATCAAGGCCGAGGTTACAACAACGCCCAAGTAACGATTCTCGAAGGAACCAAGCCGACCGACAAAGGCATTTCCTTTTTGATCAACGAAGGTGTTTCGCAAAAAGTTTGGAACGTCGAGTTTGTTGGCAACGAATTCGTAAGCGAAGGACGCTTACGGACGATTATCAAATCGAAGCCGCCGCTACTCAAAGTCTTCAAGGGTTACGTCAATCGCGAGCAGATCGATGGCGACGTCGACTCCCTCACGGCGTACTACCGTTCGTTTGGCTACTTCCAAGCAAAGGTCAGCCGTAAGGTCGACTACTATCCTCGTGAGAACTGGGCGCAGATTACGTTCGTAATCTCTGAAGGCCCTCGCTACAACATTCGTGATGTCCGCTTCATTGGTAACAGCAAGTTTGAGCCCGTCGCACTGGCGGAAACGGCCAAACTTAAGGGAGGCCATGCGTTCGAGCAGGCCAAAATGGGTGCTGATGCCCAGTGGATTCAGGATCTCTACGGCAGCCACGGCTATGTCTTTGCCGACGTGAAGCCGGAAACCGTGTTTCTTGAGCAACCGGGCGAAGTCGATCTCGTCTATCACATAGAAGAAGGTGAGCGATTCCGCGTCGGGCGTATCATCGTCCATATTGCAGGTGATAATCCTCACACGAGAATTCAAACGGCTATGAATCGTATGTCGCTGCGTCCTGGCGACATCATGGATATCCGTGAATTGAGGGCGAGCGAACGTCGCCTTGTGGCGAGCAGCTTGTTCCATACCGATGCGGCAACCGGTGTGCGTCCAAAAATCACTTACCGTATTCCAGATGAATCCGAAGTGATGGCGGCGAGCTTTACGAGTGATCCCGCTCCCCGTCGTGGGCCAAAAATTCCGGCGAAGGCGAGCGGCTCGGGGATTCGTGGCCAAAGCCCCGACAATTGGGGGCCGAGAGTAATCGCGCCTCCATCTTTTGCAGACAACTTGCCAGCGCCTGTTGCCGCCATACCACAGACTCAATTTCAATCGACTGTGGACACTCAAATGGATGTCCATGTCGAATGCGAAAGCTTGGAACATTACGAGCGTTGGTTGGAAGAAGAAGGCATGCTTTCGAGTCCCGAAGAAGATGGGTCTCAGCCATTAACGACACCTGCTGTACCTAGCACTGAAGAGCAAATTATTATCCGTGGCCAAAGCCCAGAGTCCACTGAATCAGGGTGGTGGGTGCGGCCTGCTGCCGCTCCCCAAAATGCACAACCGAATGCCTACCAAGCGGTTCGCGGTCAAACTCCTGATGTAGTGCCCAACAGTGCATATGCTTCGCTGCCAACATCAACGAATTCACCGTATGGTGGCCGTGCTGTTGGTGCGACCGATCCGAGTGTCAAACCTCCCAGCAATGTGCAGCCGGTTCAATACACCGAGTCAATTCCGCCACCCGCGCAAAGCTTTGGGCCAACTCAAGGCTTTACCGCAAATCCGGTTCCGGGTTACGAAGTGTATCCCAATGGCGATATTGGCTTCCCTGGGCAGCCTTATCCCGAGCAAACCGTCGACATTATTTTTGATGGGCAGGAAACTCAGACCGGCCGGTTGCAGTTGGGCATGGGCGTGAACTCCGATGCAGGCGTGATCGGTAACATCGTGATCGATGAACGCAACTTCGATTGGCGGCGATTTCCCCGATCTTGGGAAGACATTCGCAATGGCACGGCACTTCGCGGTGCTGGTCAGCGCTTTCGAATCGATGCCTCGCCGGGTAGCGAAGTGAACCGCTACTTGGTGAGCTTCCAAGAGCCTTATTTGTTCGATAGCCCGGTGAATCTCGGTCTCAGCGCTTCCTATTTCGATCGCAGCTATACTGACTGGGATGAATCGCGTCTCGGTGGCCGTATTTCGTTTGGCTATCAGTGGCTGGAGAACGACTTGTCGACAGTTGCAACCTATCGAGGTGAAAATGTCGAGATCAGCAATATCGCGACGGCTCCAGGTGCATTCCCGGACTTAGACGAAGTCGTGGGCGATAACGCTCTCCATGGGTTCAAGCTCGCTGCGATCAATGACACACGTGACAGCGCGTTCTTGCCAACACAGGGTCACTATCTCGAAATTGGCGGTGAATACGTTACGGGCAAATTCCAGTATCCTCGTGTTGATGCCGATTTCCGCAAGTATTATTTGCTGCACGAGCGGCCGGACCATTCGGGACGACATGTGTTGAGCTATGCGACCAACGTCGGCTGGATGGGTGATGACGCCCCGATTTACGACCGCTTCTACGCGGGTGGTTTTTCCACTTTGCGTGGTTTCGACTTCCGTGGTGCATCGCCGATGACACTGGTGAATGGTCGTTGGATTGAATCAGGTGGTGATTTCCAATGGCTCAACTCGTTGCAGTACTTGTTCCCAATTACTGCCGACGACATGTTGCACGGCGTCGTCTTCTGTGACTTCGGTACGGTCGAGCCGACCGTGACGATCGACAACTTCCGCGTGGCACCGGGCGTTGGCTTGCGTGTGACTGTCCCCGCGATGGGCCCAGCGCCGATTGCTTTGGACTTTGCCTTCCCCGTCAGCAAAGCCCCCTTCGACGACGAACAGATGTTTAGCTTCAGCCTTGGGTTCAGTCGCTAGATCAGCGTTATTGAACAGGCGATTTATTGCACTGGCGTTTCAGCGCAGGGGCAGTTGGGCGCGACCGAGCCAGCCACAATCGACCCCGGCACACCCGGCATTCCGGATCTCACGTTGTTGTAGATCAAGTGGTCGGGATAAGGCCGCTGATACCAAGTGCCGGCAAAGAATTGCGGGCCGAACCATGGGTTATAGAACCCGCCGCCCCAATTTCCCCAGCCACGTTGTCCGCCCTGCCAGCCGCCGCCGTGATTCACAAATTCAACTTCACGACTACGCTGATAGACAGCGGGGACGGTATCCTCAGCCAGCACATCGACGGCAAGCCCAAGAGCGAGCACGACCAAGCAGGTTTGAAGTAATCGCAGAGCCACGCGGAAAATCCTTGAAACAGGGGGGAATCAGCACCACTTCCATGCTAGGCAGGTGCGTTCCGGATCGTCAAGTTTCGCGAGATTCCCGATGTTTATTGTGAATCTTAGTGCCGCATCACCCGGTCACGAGGATCTTCCAGGCTATCGGCCATGCGATTGAGAGCTTCGGTTTCGATCTGCCGTACGCGTTCGCGGGTGAGTCCCAATTGCTCGCCGATCTCTTTAAGCGTGCGTGGCTCGTGATTGTCGAGTCCGAACCGCATCTTGAGAACGGTAGCTTCCCGTTCGTCCATCGTGGTGAGCATTTCCATCACGTGCCGGAGGCTGTCGCTTTCGACGAGCGTATCGTCCGGACTCAGTTGCCGCTCATCCATCACCATGTCGCCCAGCGTCCAACCCGCGTCGGCTTGGTCGGTCTGCGGCGTTGCGTTGTAAATCTTGATCGCCTTTTTGATGATCGGCAGCTTCTTCTTCGGCAGGCCAAGCACGCGGGCAATTTCTTCAGGAGTGGGGCTGCGATCGAGTTCTTCGGTCAACCGTGCCGTCGCCCGTCGCCACTTGGAGAGCAGTTCCACCATATACGCCGGAATACGGATCGTTTTCCCGGTGTTGATGAGGGCCCGCTTGATCGACTGCTTGATCCAATAGCTGGCGTAGGTGCTGAAGCGAGTGCCCATCGCGGGGTCGAAGCCTTCGACCGCACGCAGCAAGCCAAGGTTGCCTTCTTCGATCAGGTCCTGCAGGCTCAAGCCTTTGCCCGAATAGCCGCGGGCGATGTTCACCACCAAACGCAGGTTGGCGCGGACCATGCGGTCGCGGGCTGTCGCGTCGCCTTGGCCAATCCGCACGGCGAGCTCTTTTTCCTCGGCGGCGTTCAGTAAGGCCGTTTCATTGATCTCCCGCAGGTAGGTTTCCAGCGGGGTCTGAACGGCTGAGGAGCTTCGGCGGGTTTTGGACGTAGTTGCCATAGGTAACTTGAACCGTTGTTGGGTGGGGGATGCGATCTCGCCGTTCCACTGTGATCCGCAAGCCTGGGGGCTGCAGACCACCCCCCACGTCCTGTTGCGGGCAGGGTTTTTGGCGCCACTCTTAACCGGTCCGAGTTTGTGGTTCTGGCCAACAAAGCCAGCGAACTTCCACCCGCCTGGTTTACGTCCTGTTGCACAAGAAGTATCGACGTAGGGGGGAATGTGCCTGCAATTTTGGCGTCTGATGTTGAAGTGGATCGGCTGTACGCATGATGCCGACCGTAACGATTGCCACGGCATCACTTTAAAAAGAACAGGGCACGGTGGAAAGTTTCCACCGTGCCCTAGTTGTGACACATTCAAACTGCCAGGCAACTTATTCTTGCGTTGCTTCAACGGCATCCTCTTCAGCGGCTCCATTGGTTTCGCTGGCCGACTTGAAAAGCGGCCCCGATTCGCTGCCAATACCACCCTTAAGTTCCGAAGGATCGGCCTTGCCAGCGGCTGCTGCGGCCGCTTCCGCAGCTTCGGCTTCCGCAGCAGCAGCGAAGTCTTCCTCGGCCCATTCCACGCGTTTGCGGGACAGCCCGATTTTACGCTCTTCGGAGTCGACTCGCAGCACTTTCACTTCGATGTCGTCGCCGACGTTGACCACTTCCTGAGGATTCTCAACCTTGTGTTCAGAAAGCTCTGAGATGTGCAACAGGCCTTCCAAACCATCTTCCAAACCGACAAAGACTCCGAAATTGGTTATCTTTGTCACTTTGCCCTTCACCAGCTGACCTTGTTGATAGCGGTTGGGGATGTCGGTGGCCCAAGGATCGTCGTCCATTTGCTTGAGGCCCAAGGCGATGCGGCGACGTTCTTGGTCGACCGACAACACCTTGCATTCGACTTCCTGGCCCTTCTCGACCACTTCGCTGGGGTGGCTGATTTTGCGGGTCCACGACATGTCGCTGACGTGCAGCAAGCCGTCGATGCCTTCTTCGATTTCGATGAACGCACCGTAGTTGGTGAGGTTGCGAACCTTACCCTTAACCAACGCGCCGGTCGGATATTTGTCGGCCACGCGTTCCCAAGGATTGTCTTGAGTTTGCTTCATGCCGAGCGAAATTTCCTGCTTCTGCTCGTCGATTCGCAGTACGACCACGTCGATCACGTCGTCGATGTTCACCAATTCGCTGGGGTGGCTGATACGCTTGGTCCACGACATCTCGCTGATGTGAACCAGGCCTTCGATGCCGTCTTCGAGCTTCACGAAAGCACCGTAGCTCATCACGTTGACGACCGTGCCCTTGACCACGGAATTGACCGGGTACTTGCCGGCGACATTCTCCCACGGGCTGGCTTGCTTCTGCTTGAGGCCCAGCGCGATCTTTTCTTTGTCGTAGTCGATGTGCAGGATTTGCACTTCGAGCTCGTCGTCGATCTTGACCATCTCGCTTGGGTGATTGATGCGACCCCAGCTCATGTCGGTGATGTGCAGCAAACCGTCGATGCCGCCCAGGTCCACGAACGCGCCGAAGTCGGCGATGTTCTTGACCATACCCTTGCGGAGTTGGCCAACCTGCAATTCCTTGAGCAAATCGGTTTTCTTCGATTCGCGTTGGGCTTCGATCAGGCTGCGGCGGCTGACCACGATGTTGCGGCGGGCTTCGTCGATCTTCAGCACCATGCACTCGATCGTCTTGCCGATGTATTCGCCAATGTCGTGCGGACGGCGGATATCGACCTGGCTCGCGGGCAGGAACACGTTGACGCCGATGTCCACCAGCAAACCACCCTTGATCTTGCGGACCGCTTCGCCTTTGACGACGTCGCCTTCGTGGACGGTCTCCATGACCTTCATCCACTTTTCGATCTTCTCGGCCTTGCGCTTGCTGAGCACGATCATGCCGCGATCTTCAAGCAACCCGTGACTGTCTTCCACGTCTTCGACGAGCACACGAATCGTTTGGCCCACTTCGGGAAGCTCTTCGCCTTCTTCCCATTCGTTGCGGGCGATCGTGCCTTCGCTCTTATAGCCAACGTCGACGAGCACATACTCTTCGTCGATGCGGATGATTTTGCCTTCTACGATTTGGTTGACATCGACGTCGGTGGCATCTAACCAACCGGCATCCTCGTCGGCGAGCTCACCAACGGCCAGTTCCCAATCTTCATCAGTAATGTCGAATTCGCGAATTAAGTTACGGTTGACCATGAATTAAAAAACCAATCGGGGACGTCGCTCGGCGGATTGCCCTGGCTGCTGAGTTCGATCCAAACAAACGAGGTGACCGCCGTCTACTCGATTGCCAACGCTGACAATCTGTGTGGGGGTATCCGGCGAATGGGAATCCAACATTTTAACGATGAAGGCGGCCAGTGACAATCGGGTTAAGTTGGCCCGCTGTCTGGAGTTAGTTGACCGGGGCGGCGGACTCTTGGGCGACCTTTTGGCCAGACTTTTGGAACGTCGCCCGGGGTCCCAACTTTTGCGACGAAACTCCCCGGTTTTGGCACCCCTGTTTTGCGTATTTCTCGTCAGACAAAGGGGAAATCGATGCGGCATGTGACAAAATAGGGAGACTTTTGGTTGATTTGATACAAGAGTGGTGTTCCAAAACTGCCAGCTTGATACGAGCGGCGGCACCGCACGGTGTGCGTAGGCACTGATTGTCGTGATTTTAGTGGCCAATTGCGAGCGAAATCTTTGGCCGGTCTATCTCCGTGCTTAAGCGAATTGGTCAGTCGCTCTCGCGGATGGAAGAACCGCGAGAGCGTGACGTATCAAAAGAAAACTTTAACGGCGATGTCGCAATAGCAGACCAGCCAGACTCAGGCCCATGAGAGAGAGCGAAGTTGGTTCTGGCACGAAAGGAGTGACGTCTGCGAAGGTATCGCCCCAACGGACTTCATCGAACCGACCAGGAACGTGACCAGCTCCCGAGAAAGTAAAATTGGCCAACCCGCCATGGTGAGAAATAAACAGATCTGAGTTTGGAGCTGACACCACAGCAGACGGAGTGTAGTTGCTCTCGACAGAATCAGTGGGGTCGAGGTAGACAGACACAGTATCAGCCAAGGCAGGATCAAACTCGAACTTCATCACAATCAAGTGAGGACCAGCCATGTTGGACAGATTGAGTCCACCACCATTGAGATCAGCAAAGGTGGTACCGCTAGCAGTGGTAACAGCCAGACGGAAATCATTTGTGCCACTAAAGCTATTGACAAACAATTCGACGGCTAGAAAAGAGTCCCCTATGCCACCATTCCACCACTCCAGACCTCTTTTGCCGAATTGTGTAGGATCATCAGTGCCCTGATTCCCGAAGTCAACGAGGAAACTCTGGTAGATCGTTTGAGGAACGCGGCCACCACCGAGTCCACCAGCAATCTCACGACCATTGCGCCCGAAGGAGCAGCAGCTAAACTGTACGGAGTCGGTAACAAGTCCTCCTTGTCGTGGAAACCTAGGGTAATTCATCACACCTACGGGCAGTCCACCTGCAGGAAGCGCGAATACTGCTTGAGCGTCGCCACCACTTTGAATCCATCCGGACGAGTAGAAGGCAGTTGGACTGGCGACCGGGTTCTGACCACCTAAGACATTAAGACCCGTGGAATCGTTGCCCGGAAGATAATCACCGGGACCCCCACTGACCCCAAACGGATCATAGACAAGTAGTTCTGCACTTGCAGTCGCGGCATACATAGCGACGACAAATACGGCCCCAGCGACGAGGCTCAAGGAGGCGAGACGTAAATTGGAAAAAGTCTGAAACATTAGACGAGTCCTCCCATTCAGAGTGAAAAGCAGCGATATTATATCAGTGACAGTTGCACCTTCTTTCAGGAACCTTTTCTCATCCTTTCCAGAATCTCGAAATGAAATTCTCTTAGTAGGAAACCTGCCAGACAAACGTTTTTCTTTATGACAACGCAGTAAATAAAAAACAAGTTGGCATTTTTGCAAAAAACTGAGACGGTTAAGTTATTCTGGTTAAGAAAGTCCAGTAGCGCGGCAGCAATTTAAACATACCGTCTTTGGCCTCTCGTACTTTGTCCAATTGGTTTGACGAGCAATTCAATGCCATAGATTTATTGCCGCTAATAAACGCGTAAGAGCAGAAATTCATTAGCGATCATTAGCGATTCAAATTTTAATGTTATGAACAAATTGATCTTCTTAGCAGTGTGCTTGATGGGATTGTGCCTTAGCGAATTCTCCGTCGCCAAGGAACCAATCCCTCCCGCGCTCACTGAGTACATGGGGCGCGAGATTGCCGTCACGATGCACTACACCGGCGCGCCATGGCTTGTGCGTGAATCTCGCCAGCGCGAGGAAGATTGCGAGCAACTTCTGAAAGCTCTCCATGTGCGGCCCGGACAGTCCGTGTGCGACATGGGCTGCGGCAACGGCTTTTATACGCTCCAGCTAGCCGAGCTTGTTGGGTCAGACGGCAAAGTGTTCGCCGTTGATATTCAGAGCCCCATGCTGGCGATGCTACGGGCCGAGATGCGCAAAAACAGAATTAAGAACATCAAGCCGCTGCTAGGAACACCCGTCGATCCGCGGCTCGAACCGGAGTCGGTCGACCTGATGCTGTTGGTGGATGTCTATCACGAATTCTCGCATCCCGAGCAGATGCTCGCCGCG
The DNA here is from genome assembly GCF_041737835.1 of Bythopirellula sp. Lineage (NCBI taxonomy): Bacteria > Pseudomonadati > Planctomycetota > Planctomycetia > Pirellulales > Lacipirellulaceae > Bythopirellula > Bythopirellula sp. The sequence goes on from NZ_JBGSQY010000021.1 coordinate 112,665, forward strand.
ATACATGCGAGTCTCAAGCCGCGGGGTAGGGTGGCGCTCGTAGAATTTCGCGAGGAGGATCCCCTCGTGCCGATCAAGCCGCTGCACAAAATGAGTAAGGCGCAGATCATGAAAGAATTCCCAGCGAACGGTTTTAAGCTCGTCGAGGAATACGACAAACTGCCGTGGCAGCATTTGATGTTTTTTGAGAAGGAAGAGGGGAACCAGATCCAATAGGTTCTCCAGTCACTTTGGAAATTCAAGTTGGGCTGGCTCTCGCAAGACTTTACACAGTGACCTTCGTGAGTTCTCCGCCATACTTTTGGTTGAAGATAAAGATTGTCACGGAAGCCTTGTTGGCGGCCAGCGATTCAGACTCTTTTTTGCCTTGGACCAGATAGTTCTCAACCAAACGTGCTGTTTGTCGATCAAGTTCATGACATTGGACAGGATGATCGGAGAAGACCATCTTATTTGGGAGTCTTGGTAAACGATGCGGTCAAGCTCGGCAGGGAGGTCATCCCAGTGGGGATGCCGATCTCCTCATAGCCGCCACGGCTCTGGTTCTTAAAGTCACGCTCAGCACGGGAAATATACGGCATTTCGACTGGGTACCAAATTTGACCTTGGCTGATTGGCGCAGCGAGCAATAGAAGGGCGATTTCGACAAAGCCTCTAGTTGTTTAGGTGCTCTAAAGGGCCCTTGCAAATAGCGCAGTACACTTAAATATGCGGCGAAGGTCGATTTCTCAATCCGTGAAGTCTTTTGAGGCTTAGTGAATCGCATGCTGCAAATAGGGGGGCGATTGATGGAGGGATTGAAAAAAGCGATGTTTCGCGAGTTAACTCCTCGGAATAAGGCGGGGGCCTATCTTGCGGCGTTGACCTGTCCTTGCCATGTGGGCATGCTGTTGTTTCTCACGGGAGGAACCGTCGTTGGCACTTGGTTGGGATCGTACGACACGATGATGTATGGCGTGGCAGGGGTGTTGTTCGTGTACGGAGTTTGGACGATGTTTCACTCGGGAAAATCCTGTCCCAGGCCGTGACGCCGTTTGTCGCTAGCCTTCCTGCGTTAGATCGTACGCAGTTCCGGCAATTTATGATGAGGCCATTGCCGGAACTCGCGTTGCTCGGTCCGGCCACGACTATCCAGCAACTAGATAACTTCGCAGATAGTTCATCACTTTCGCGCTCTCCGCGGGTTGGCCGCGGTAGCCGATGTATCCGTCGGGGCGGACCACGATCACCGTCGGGTGCGTGATGCTCAGTTTCTTATCGAGCAGTTCATCGACGTCGATCCAAACCTGGGAATTGCCCCCGACGGGTGCAGTGGGTTTGTCGGTCGGTTTGAAGATCACATGCGTGGCGAAAATAATCGGGAACGCCTGCTGAACGTCTTCGGCAAGTTGCGTGAGTGTGGCGATTGCCGTGGCGTCGTTTGCGGCGGGGAACAGCAGCAGGTCGTGTTGTGTCCCCTTTGTCACCGTGAAGAGGCTTGTCGGCTGACCCGTTACGGCCGAAGTGAGCGGGCTGTCGGGGAGGCGATCACCCGCGGGCAGGCCTCCTCCCAGCATGGGCCAATCTTCGGCGGAGAGCGAACTATCGCGGTAATTGATCGAGAGTTCGCAGATGGCATTCTTGATTTTGTCTTGCACAATGCCAAACGATGTGACGATCGGGGCGATGTGATTCCGCATGAACTGCGCGACCGGGTTACGCAATGTCGCCACGGTGGTCATCGTAGCGGCACCGCGGAGGACTTGATCGCCCACGCTACTCCGTTCGTGTGAATAGCTGCCGAGCAACGGTTCCGCTTGACCTTGGCCTTTATGAACGAGGGCCAATTTCCAGGCGAGATTAAATGCGTCTTGCATGCCGGTGTTCATACCTTGGCCGCCGGCAGGGCTATGAATATGCGCGGCATCACCAGCGAGCATCACGCGGCCGTGGCGATATTGATCGACCTTGCGTTCGTTGATGCGAAAGCCGGCCAGCCAGATCGGGTCGGTGAGAGTGATTCCACCGGGCCCCCGTTCGTCGACTTTGGCTTGCGCTTCGGCGAGCGTGGGATCGGCCGGTTTGCCCCCTGGTTGGGCCATGCCGAGGTCGGCGACCATCCGAAATCGGGTGTCTCCAATCGGAAAAAAAACCAGCACCCCTTTTGTATGCCAGAAGACGCTAATTTCATCGCGCGACATATTACCGTGCAGATGAACGTCGGCCAGGATCCAGTCGTTGGGCTCGGCTGCACCCGTGAACGGCACGCCGAGCGTGTGCCGAACGGTGCTGTGCGCGCCGTCGCAGCCGACGACCCAGGGATAGTCGGCCGTTTCTTCGTGACCATCGGCGAAGCGGAGCGTGCAACTCACGCCGTCGGCTTTCTCGCCGAAGGCGACCAGTTCGACTTGGCGCTCGACGGTAATAGCTCGCGCGGCGAGATGTTCGGCAAGCAATCGCTCGGTTTCGTTCTGCGGAATCATCAGGGGGAAGCAGTAAGGGCTGTCGAGCCCGGTGATGGCCAGATGAACAATTTGCTTCCCCTCGTTACGAATGCTGGCCCCTTTGAGCTTGAGGCCGTCGTTAATAAATGTCTGGGCCAATCCAAACTTATCCAGGAGTTCGAGCGTGCGGCTCCAAACGACCAAAGCTTTGGATTTGTCGCTGGGCGCGGGAGCCTTGTCGATCAGCCGGCAGGTGAGGCCGTGATGATGGAGCGCCGTGGCCATGGCGAGACCCACGGGCCCGGCACCGACAATCAGAACGTCTGCGGAATTTGACATCTTGCTCTCCGGCAACGGCATCGGGACGATGCCGGCTAACTAGATAATGGTCATTCGTGAGCGAACCAACTCTTCGAGCTTGTCGACGACTTCGCTGGGGGAAAGATCGTCGGTGTAGATTTCAATGGAATCCGGCGCTTTGCGCAAACCACCGAAATCGCGTTCGTGATCTTGTTGATCTCGCAGGCGTTGGTTTTCCTTCACAATTTCGAGCGAAACATCTTCGCCGCGGGCAACGAGATCGTGAAAGCGTCGTTCGGCGCGAACGTCTTCGGTGGCCGTCAGAAAGATTTTGCACTCGGCTTGCGGAAAGGCGAGAGTGGCTTGATCTCGGCCTTCGGCGACCACGTCGTAGTCACCAGCAATTTTCCGCTGAAGGTCGACCAGGATGTGTCGGACTTCGAGATTGTCAGCCGCGTGGCGGGTGAGCCGCGTGATTTCGACCGTGCGAATTTCACTGGAAACGTCCTCACCATCGAGCATCACTCGGTCGTCGAAGAGTTCGATCGTGGCCGTGGCGGCGATGCGGGCGAGTGGTTCCGGGTCGTTCCAGTCGATTTTCTGGCGAGCACCGGCCAGGGTGATGGCCCGATACATGGCCCCCGTATCTAAAAACTTGAAGCCGAGCCGTTTGGCCAATCTACGGGCGGCACTACTTTTTCCCGATCCTGCCGGACCATCGATGGTGACGATCATGGTAGCTTGGGCCGTGGGGATTGTCTCTTCAATGGTGGTTGGAAATGACATGCGAGCCCCTCTTGGGTGGCATGACGGATGGGCTTCATTGCCGAGCCGATTGGTGCCGTCACCTTGTTATCAGATTCCCAGCTGGGAATTGCAACCACCGCGACTCGTAGTTTTCGCCGGGAAATGCGGCGAATTGTCCAAGTCGAGCCGATAAGTCGTTCCAACCGGCAAATTCTATACAAAGGCCTTTTCTCGACTAAAATGGAGGGGCTGGGGGACTTTCAGCTCGCGCGGCTTTTGGGCTGTCGGGGGAAGCTCTCTCCGTGCCCATTTCTCGTCAGAAAAAATTGACGAACACGACGCTGACGCGATAAATTGTCCATAGAGGCACTTATCACAGAGATGCGTCGTTCTTGGGCTTTTCAAGAGAACGACGAAACAGCCGTGGCGGCGAGCGCTGCTGCCTGCGGTGACAATAAATCGGAACAGGAATCTATTAGGTATGGCGAAGAGCAATGCCGTTTGGGGAATTGATATTGGCCAATGCGCGCTCAAAGCGCTGTTGTGTCGCCCCCACGAAAAAGAACCGGATCGGCTAGTCGTGGAGTCATTTGACTACATCGAGTATCCGAAGATTCTCTCGCAGCCCGAGGCTGATCCCGAAGAGCTGGTGAGCGAAGCGCTCACGCAGTTTCTCTCGCGTAACGAAGTCCTGGGAGATCGCGTCGCGATTTCGGTCGCCGGGCAAAGCGGCCTCGCGCGGTTCATCAAGTTGCCGCCGGTCGAAGCCAAGAAGATTCCCGACATCGTTAAATACGAAGCGCGTCAGCAGATTCCATTTTCGCTTGACGACGTGGTGTGGGATTATCAGCAACTCACCGGCGGAAGCGAAGAAGATGGCTTCGCCTTGGAGCCGGAAGTGGGCCTGTTTGCGATGAAACGCGATCAAGTGGCCCGCGCGCTCAAGCCGCTCGACGCCGCGGGGATCGAAGTCGATATCATTCAGTTGATGCCGTTGGCGGTCTACAACTTTGTCTGCTTCGATCGCCTAGGTGATTTCAAGGCCGAGCCGTACGATCCCAAGAAGCCGCCGCAGTCGACGGTTGTGATTTCGCTGGGAACCGACACGACCGATCTTGTGGTGACGAACGGTTTTCGCGTTTGGCAGCGAAATATCCCCATCGGTGGGAATCACTTTACCCGTGCGCTCAGTAAAGAACTAAAACTCACGTTTGTGAAGGCGGAGCATCTCAAACGCAACGCCACCGAGGCCGACGATCCCAAGGCCGTTTTCCAGGCGATGCGGCCCGTGTTTAGCGATTTGCTGTCGGAAATTCAGCGTTCGCTGGGCTATTTCACGAGCATCGATAAGTCGGCGAAGATCGGCAACGTACTCGCTTTGGGCAACGGCATGAAGCTGCCGGGCTTGCAGCGCTATCTGTCGCAGAATCTCGAAATGGAAGTGAATCCGGTCACGGAGTTCGAGAGACTCATGGCCGGCAGTGCGGCGGGAAAACCACAGTTCAAGGAAAACACGCTAAGCTTCGCCGTGGCGTATGGCCTTTGTTTACAAGGGCTGGACAAGTCGGAACTCAAAACCAATTTGTTGCCCGAAGAAATTGTCCGTACGCGGTTGGTTCGGAATAAGAAGCCTTGGATGGTGGCCGGTGCCGCAGCGATTCTCGCGGGGCTGACGTTCAATTACTACTCGCACGTGGCCGCCTACAGCGAAGTCGAAAACGATGCGATGAAGCAAGCCGAGTCGCGAGCTAAATCGGTGCAAACCACGGCGGCCGGTTATGAATCGAGCAATGCGGATATTCATTCGCGCTTTGAAGCGATGAAGACGACCGGCGAAAAGCTAGTGAGTAACATCGAGGGTCGTTTGCGGTGGTTAGAGCTGCTTAAGGCCGTCGACGTGGCTTTGCCCAAGGACACACGTCCGGCCGAGGAAAGAAAAGAAACGGCTGAGGATATCAGCAAGCGGAACGAGTTGCATATCGTTTCCATGGAAACGCAGCACTTTGCGGACATCGGCACCGAGTGGATGACGGTGGTGCAAGCGGCTTATGACGATGCCAAAGGTCAGCCAGTGGCCGGCGCGGCTGATTCAGCTGCGGCACCCCTGGATGCTGCTTCTCCTGCGGCTGAGTTTGCTGATCCCATGGCGGGCGCCGACCCCGGAGCTGCCGGTGCTACCGGTGGCGGAGCCTTGAGTGGCCCCGGTTGGGTGGTTCAGCTCACCGGTTTTCATTACCACAACAGCGATCCCCAGAACGAGCGTGGTGAATTCGTCAAAAGCACATTGATCAAGAATCTCGAAGAGGGGACTGTTCAACTGCCAGACGGCCCCAACGGCGAATTGATTGAGGTTCCTATCAAGGATCTAGCGATCAGCCATGCTTGGTTAGCCAATGGCGAAAAGAAACTTTACGAAGAGCAGATTGATCCCGAGGCGATGGCGCAAGACCCGTCGGCTTCGGGTTCTGGTGGCGGCTACGGTCGCGAAGGGGGCTACAATCCTGGCGGAGCGAGTGCGAATAGCAAACTGATCAAAGTGAACCGCTTTGATTTCATTGTGCAGTTCGTGTGGCAGCCGAAGTCGCGGGCCGAGCGTGAAGAACTAGCAGCGGCTCGCGCCGAGGCAGAGAAGGCGGCTCAAGAAGCTGCGGCCGCTGCGGCTGCTACGGAAGCTGAGCAACCCCCTGCGGAATAGCAGAGAAAACAAAACATACCGTTTTTTAGTTTGAGGAAATCTCGATGGATCAAGTGCGGGCAATAGCCAAAGTGATTTGGCAACAACGCTTTTGGGTGCTGAGTGTGCTCGGCCTCCTAATCGCGGTAATTTGTTGGAAGATGGCAGCTGGCGAATTGGATGCGCAGTTCGCGACGCGCAAATCGGCCATCGACGGCATGTTCACTGCCATTCAAGGCTTGAAAAACAAGTCCGTGCATCCCAATCCTGTGGTGAACGAAACAGAAGAAGCCGTAGTTGCCGGGCAAACCCAGATCGTCCAGTCGGTTTGGAACACGCTTTACAACAAGCAAAAAGACTCCGTGCTCAAGTGGCCCAAGGAATTGGGACCGCAGTTTGTTGAATATATCGAAAAACTGAAATTCAAAGATCCGATCGACTCGTCCATGCGATCGATTTATCAGAACTACATCGGTAAGCGTTTCGACGGTTTGCTGGAAATTGTGCAGGCGCAAAAGCTGGCCGAAGGGAGCTCTGGTGCGGGTGGTGGGTACGGAGGACGCGAAGGGGGGTACGGCGGGGGTGAAGGCGCTTATGGCGGCGTGGCGGACACGGGCGCGATTGTGGAAGACTACATCGTGCAGTGGCCCGAGCAAGACAAATTGCGAGCCAAGCTCTCTTTCCGCGAAGCGAAACCTTCGGCGATGCAAATCTGGGTGACACAAGAAGATTTGTGGGTCTACGAAACACTGCTTAACGTGATTGCCAAGACGAACGAAGCCCGCGGAGCAACCCGCCCTGACAACGCTGCGATCCGCACGATTTTGGCATTGGAAGTGGGAGCGAGTGCATCGATGGGCTTGTCTCCTGGTCAAATTTATATGCCTTCGGCGGCTCCTGGTGGTGGCATGGGCGGCGAAGGAGGCATGATGTCCCGTGGGGGGGAATACGGCGGAGGGATGCCTGGAGGTGAAATGTCGATGGGTCGCGATGGCATGGGCGAAATGGGTGGCTATGGCGGAGAAGGGGGAGGCGACCCCGCGGCTATGGATGCAGCGCTTCTCGCGGGACGTTACTTGGATGATGCCGGAGCACCCGCGGCAGACGTTGGTACCGAATATCGCCAGCTCCCCATTCGCATGGATCTGGTGATCGACCAGCGCTATATCCCTCGGTTGTTGATTGAATGTGCGAATTCACCGCTGCCGATTGAAGTCAAACAATTACGAATTAATCCCGACAAATCGATGGAAGGGTTTGGTGGCCAAGGGGGCGGAGGGGCCTACAGCAGTATGACGAGCTCGAGCGGACCGGTTGATCCGATTTACGTGCAACTGCTTTTGAAGGGCTCGGTGTTCATTTATAACGAGCCCACCAGCGATCCCGGAGCCGCGCCAGCTGACGACAGCCAACTCGCGGTAGGTCAGTAGTTTTTTAACAATAACTGAGTAGTTGTTGCCCAAGTTTTAGAAGGATTCGAACAGGAGAGCAGGCCATGAAAACCAATCTTAAGGGTGGAAACGCCGTCGTGCGATTGTTGCTGGCCCATGGCGAGAAAATCGGCATGGCGGCAATCTTGGCCTGTGCCGTTTTGCTGCTCTGGTCGGCGATGGGTGTGCCGCGCATGGAAGCGGGTAAAGACCCTGGCACGCTGACCACTCAAGCCAGCGCTGCGGAACAGCACGTCAACAGCTTCGACTATCAGAAAGTTGCGGAGGTCGACCCCGCCGCCGTGATCGAAAAGGTTCAAATCGATCTGGCGTCGATGAAAGCGGTCGAGCCCGAGCATTTTCCGAATATTGCCCCTCAAAATCCTTACATCGTGCAACCGCAGAAACCGAGGACCGATCCCGTATTGCTCACGGCGGAAGACCTCGAAGTCCGGGCTGATTCTGGTCTTTGGGCAACGGCCAACCCCGACACGATTAAACAACGGCAGCTGGAGGCTCTGGCTGAGCTGCAGAAAGAAAAGGCCGAAGCAGAAGCTCGTGAAGCGCGTGAGCGCGATGGGGATGAAGGCGAAGGCCGAGGGCGCCGCGGTCGTGGACGCGACGAACGGGAAGAAGAGGAACGGCCTCGTGGTCCGAATTCCACGATCGTACTGCAACCCGGTACGGGCGTGGAACTCGAAGGTTTTGAAGATATTCGCGCTCAATCATGGGTGACCGTCTTAGCACGAGTGCCGATCAAAGCTCAGAACCGTTTGTATGAAGATGCCTTGGAATCGGCTCGTGGTTATCAACCCCAACGCGACATGCCGACTTATAAGGGTTACTTAATCGAGCGAGCTGAAGTGACTCCTGAGGGCCAGGGAGAATGGAAAAAGCTCGCCGTTGTGAACAAGGAAGTCTTGATCAAAGAGCTTGCGACCTATCCCGTGAATCCTCAGGAGGTTGTCGCCGCGAAATATGTGCATCCATTGCTGACCCACCCGCTGCCTCCGTTGATTTTGAAGGAATGGGACGACCGCGCGAGTCATTCTTCGATTCCGCTGGCGGCCGACGAGGAAGCCGCGATGATGGAAACAGAAATGACTCCCGTGGAAGAAGATCCTGCCGCAGAGGATGCTGATGGAGAAGATGACATGGGATTCGGGCGCACAGCGCCTCGGGCTGGTGAAGTGCCTCCTGGTGGTTACATGGAGCGCGGCGGCTACGGCGGCGAAGGCGGATACGGGGGTGAAGGTGGTCGGGGTATGTACGGTGGCGGCGGCGAAGGATACGGTCGCGGTGGTGGTGGTATGGATGGGGGAGGAGGCTATGGTCGCGGGGGCGAAGTGGGCTACGGTCGTGGTGGCTCGATGGGTGCAGGCAGCGCCGTGGAAATTGGTGAATTCAGCTGGGATGGAAAAACGTCCGATGTGCTGTTGCGCTTCTTTGATAACACCGTGCAGCCGGGACATCGTTATCGCTATCGCGTTAAGCTGGCCTTGCAGGACGTGAACGACGGCGTTCCCATCAAAGATTTGGACAAAACAGTCACGACCCGCCGGAACGAGATCAAAACGCCCAAGATGCGCAGCTTCCGGCTCACCGAATGGAGCAAACCGAGCCCGATTGCCAGCGTGCCGTTGCCCGCCCGTTTGTACGTGATGAGCGCTGAGCCTGTGAAGGAAGGGGTTTACAATTCTCAGCCGGAAGCCGAATTGTTGATCAAAGCTCTGAACAGCGCTTTTGCCGCAGAAATTGCCTTGGCGGAATCGTTCACTCGTGGCACAGTCATGAATCTGCGTGAAGCAGCGAAGGTGGTTTGGTCTAACCAGTATGAAGTCGACAAAGATCCTGAGTTCGATTTTACGACTGGGGCGACACTGGTGGATATCCAAGGTGGCGACAAGCTGAGCAGCAAGAATCGTGATTTGCTCGCCCCGGCAAGGGTCGTGTTGATGGATGCGGCCGGCAAATTGACCATCAAAGAAGAACTCAACGACTTACCCACGGTCAAGGAATACAAAGCGATCCTCGAAGCGCCACAAGATGAGCGGGGCGGCGGTTATGGGGGCGAAGGGGGCTTTGGCCGGGGGGGTGGCGGTCGCGGTGGTGGAGGCCGTGGACGAGGCGGTTTCTAGGAATTTATCTCTCGACAAATGCTAACCTAGCCAGGTCGCCACGCGGTCCTGCCCGAATTTTGTTTTGTGGCCTGGCGTGCGTCTCGCCCCGGCTAGGTTTTCCTTCGCTTGTTAGGACTCAGCATGGCACGGCGCGTGTACTGCTAGCATGCGCAATCTTTTCAGGACTTCTTCCTGAGTTTCTTTTCTGCACTTGACGCGATATAGCGTGCCAAGTATTTAAACCCCCCTCTCGTGCCAGAAATCTCTGGTTACGGGCGGAGTTCGGAGATTTTCATTCAGACATCATATGGGATGGCTACGCGGCCAAGCAGAATTGAAAGTTCACGCCTTTCGCGTGTCTAGAAACTGCTTACCAAAGCGTTGCGAGACTCGGCCATGGATGGCAAACGTCTCGAAAGGAGTATCGAGTTGAACCGGTTCATCAAAAGAGTTGGTTGGCTGTCGACGTTGGCGATTTTGTTCACCATGTCGCGGGTTCATGCCGAGACACAAACCAATTCTCCAGGCGGGAATGTTTCGACCGGTCAGGCCGGTGCACTGACGCACGCCGACATCGACCAAATCTTGTCGAACGCGCGGCAAGCAATGGCACAGGGCGACTTGGCGAAGGCCGAAACGCTGGTCAAGCGGGCCGAAGCCGTAAATCCCAAATATCCCGTGTTGCACTTTGGTGACACACCGGCCCGTGTTCGCCGCGATTTGGACAAGCTCGCCCAGAGCCGTCCCGCCGGCAAGCAAGCACCTGCCGCCAAGGTTGCTAAGGAAAACGGCGTCACAAATCCGTTCACGGCCGCTCAAGCGGCCGCACCGGCGTCAACTGGGAATTCGTCCGCTCTGATGGGCTCAGCCCCTCATGTGAATATCCCTGCTGCAACAACTCCGGCTGGGACACGCGAAGATTGCGATGCCGAAATTCTGGCTGGTCGTCGTGCGTTGATCGTCGGAGATTTGGTGCAAGCCGCCAAGCATTTGGAACAAGCCCAAGCGTGTGGCGTCGCCTATACCGACGGCGAAGATTCACCAGCCACGTTGGCTCAGTCGGTAGCCGATCTGAAGCAACTCAAAGGGAACCAGGACGATTCGTCGAGCTGGAAGTACAACTACGCGAAATTCCTGACCGGCCAGGGTCAGATTTTGTTGGGATGGGGCGATTTGGATAACGCCGAACGGGCCGCCTCGGAAGCAAGCCAATTAGTGACGGCAGTCAAACTGGCTGACCCTGCTCCCAATCAATTGCTGGCTCGGATCGCACAAACACGCAAAGAGCGTAACAACGCCAACAATCAAGTGATCGTGGATCAAGCAATCGCCCCGGCCGCAGCTGCGTTGCCTGTGGATTTGACTTTGCCGACCCTTGAAGAAGCAGCAACCCCTGAAGTGCCGCGGTTGGCTCAATTGCCGACTCCGGAACCCTTGCCTGCGACCGACACAACGCCCCCAACTCCGAATCTCATGCCGGAGCAGATGGATGGTTTTGCTCTGTTGCAAGAAGGTGAAATCGCGCTACGGGCCGGTGACCGTAATCAAGCTCTCAGATTATTCCGTATGGCCCATGCTAAGCGGAACGAAATCGATTTAGAGAACCAGCAGCGTTTGCAGGATCACTTGCAGATGCTCGCGAGCAATCCAACACAAGGCGCTTCTCAGGCCGATTCTAACCTGCTGGAGGATGCGTCGACGGGCCAGGCAATGATTGCCCAGCAACTGTCGGCTGATATTGGTAAGCGTCAAGCGGAAGCCCACAAGTTGCGTGAGAGTGAACCCAGGAAGTCGCTCGCGATTTTGCAGGAAGCCGCCGAGGTCGTCACCAAGAGTGAACTCGACGAAAGCACCAAAACACAACTTCTGCGTCGTTTGAGCCTCAGCACGGCCGAAACCGAACGCTACATCAAGGATCATTCCGCGGAATTGGAGTTGGATGAAGCGAACGCCAAAGTTTTGGCCGACGTCGAACGTGAACGGGCCGTCAAAGAACAGCTGAGGACCAAGATGGCTGAAATGGTCGATCAGTTCAATCAACTTCGCGATGAACAGCGCTACGGCGAAATGGAAGTCGTCGCCAAGCGGCTGTACGACATGGCTCCGGATGATCCGGTGGCTCAACAGGTATGGGAAAATGCCAAGTTTATTCGCCGCACGATTCTCAACAACGAGATTCAAGAGCTGAGCGAGAGTGGCGTCGCCAACGCATTTTTGGACATTCGCAAAACCAGCGCTGAAGCTTTGGCAGATTCGACCAACCCGATCAATTACGATGCGGAAACTTGGGACAAAATAGTTAATCGTAAGGGTGCCACGGATAGGGACGGTTACAAATCCAAGCAAGAATTGGAAATCCAAAAGAAGCTCAAAACTCCGGTCCTTCCCAACTATGACAAGATGCCCCTTTCGCAAGTCATCGACAGTTTGTCGAAACTTGCCGGGATCAACATTTATCTCGATCCGCGCGGACTGGGCCAGGAAGGTGTTGAACCTGATACGCCGGTCTCGCTGACCTTGAGCAGCGAAGTTTCCTTGGAAAGCGCGCTCAATCTGATTCTCGAACCCTTGCACCTGACGTACATGATCAAAGATGAGGTGCTCAAGATCACCAGCGAACAGATTCGCGATGGCGAAATGGTCCGGGTTGTGTACAACGTGGCCGACTTGGTGATCCCCATTCCGAACTTCGTTCCCAGCAGCAATATGGGTCTGCAGGGTTTGATCAACGATGCCTATGCCAACATGCCCTTCAGCAACGGTTCGCGAACTTCGAGTCCTGTAGCGATGGTGCCGACGGCCCCTCCGGGCGGTGGCGGTACGATGCCTGGCGGAACGCTGGCACAACAGTTTGGCAATAGTGCGCCCGGAGGATCTTCGGTTCCCGTCGGTGGCGGGCCTGGCGGTCTGGGTGGTGCGGCTAACGCCGACTTCGATTCGTTGATTGATTTGATCGTCTCGACCGTGGAATACGACACCTGGATGGAAAACGGTAGCGGTGAAGGTGAAATTCAACCTTTCCCGACGAACCTGAGTCTGGTGGTCAGCCAAACCCAACGTGTTCACGAGCAAATCGTCGATCTGCTGGAACAATTGCGTCGTCTCCAAGATCTGCAAGTGACGATTGAAGTTCGCTTCATCCGTCTGACCGACAGTTTCTTCGAGCGGATCGGTATCGATTTCGACTTCAATATCAGAAGCAACTCGAGTCTGACATCTGCATCAATCACACCAAACTATCAGGGGCCAAGTGCCACGGTGGGCATCAGCGCCGATCCCGACGGTTTGGCCGATCCACTGCCTGACTTTACCGTAGATTTGGACGTACCGTTCCGTCAGGGAAGCTTTGGGCTTGCCAGTCCTCAGTTTGGAGGTCCACAAACGGTGGGTGAATTCGGTTTTGCTATTCTAAGCGATATCGAAGCATTCTTCCTAATCAATGCATCTCAAGGTGATATCCGTGCTAACGTTTTACAGGCACCTAAGGTTACTCTTTTCAATGGTCAACAGGGCATCGTGGCTGACACGTCGCTGCGGCCGTTCGTGATCAGTGTGATCCCGGTCGTGGGTGAATTTGCCGCGGCTCAGCAGCCTGTGATTGTGGTGCTTTCGGAAGGAACATTACTCACGGTTCAAGCCGTGGTATCGGACGACCGGAAGTATGTGCGTCTCACATTGGTGCCATTCTTCAGTCAGATCGGCGACGTGGATACGTTCACTTTCGAAGGTTCGGAAACGACCTCGACTTCGAGTAGCACGACCGAGCAAGGTGAAGACAACAACAGCGACGAGGAAACGGAAGAGGTGATCCGCAGCGGCACTACGGTGCAATTGCCGACTTTTGACATTATTACGGTGGCAACCACGGTCAGCGTGCCGGACGGTGGTACGGTGCTGTTGGGCGGCATCAAGCGATTGCGAGAAGGTCGCAACGAATTTGGTGTGCCATTGTTAAGTAAGATCGCTTACGTCGACCGCTTGTTCCGCAACGTCGGCATCGGTCGCGAAACCGACAGCTTGATGATGATGGTTACGCCACACATCATTATCCAAGAGGAAGAAGAAGAACGTCTTGGCATCAACCAAGGCGAGTAATTCTCGGGACTTCACAACACCTCCGGCTTCACTTATCGTGGAGTCGGAGGTTTTTTTATGGAGTCAAAAACGTGAATAGTCGAACGGCAATCATGCTGGGGGCCTTGCTCGCCGCGGCTGCGGTTGGCTTAGGGGCGTATGGCGCTCATGGGCTCGAAAAGCAAGTCGTGGCGCTAGGCTACGACGCCGATCTCGCCAAGCGGCTTGGCTGGTTTGAAACTGGCGTGAAGTATCACATGTATCACGCTTTAGCATTGATCGTAGTGGCGCTCGTGGCGGAACGATCAGCCAAAAGCCGCCTGCTGCTAGCCGCACCCGTGCTATTTTTTGTCGGGATAGTTCTGTTCAGCGGTTCGCTCTACGCCATGACGTTTTTAAGTTCGGCGTGGAGCAAATTGGGCGCGATCACGCCGCTGGGCGGTTTGGCGTTCATCGTGGGTTGGGTCTGTTTGGCGGTGGGTGCACGCAGAACGATTTAGCCACGGTGCTTGCACCGTGTTAAAAGCAAACGAAAAAAGGTCGGAGACCGACATCGTTGCCAATCCCCGACCCGTCCAGGAAAAACTCTTGGAGACCTTAACGCGGTTCACACCGCTTGAAGGCACTCCAATTCTTTGGCCAGCCGCTTCCGAGCGACGTGCAACCGACGCTTGATCGTGCCGACCGGGGCTTCAAAATCATCGCTCATTTCCAACAGCGAACGGCCTTGCAGGTAGAACGCCACAAGTGTGCTCCGGTCGAGCGACGACAATTGTCCCAAACCGTACCGCAGTTGATCGTATCGTTCGTTGGTGAGCAACGAATCGAGCGGAGCAACATGTCGATTGTCAGGCCGATCCATGGTTTGTGGCTCGACCGCGATCGAAGGAGGACGCCGAGTGCTGCGGTTGATCGACTGTCGGACGGCAATCGACCGCAACCACCCCGCGAAGGCCGCGGGTTCGGTTAACTGGTACAACTTTTCGAATGCCTTGATGAACACGTCTTGAGCAACTTCCTGCGCCTCGGCGTGGTTACGCAACCGCTGCCAGCAGACGGAGTAGACCATCCGCTCGAAACGATTGGCGAGCTCGCCGAAAGCCTCGGATTCGCCATCCTGGGCGGCCATCACCAACTCGGCAGTGGTGGCTTCCACAGGTTCTTCTAATTCAAGGTACTCATCTTCCAGTAATGCGGTCATGGTTCTCTCGCTTATGGAACCGACGGTGGCCCCAAGGCCAGGCGCGGTTAAATATTGGTAAAAATCGTGGCAACGAATGCACAGCAACCAAGGCAATGCCGGGGGCAGTTGGCTGCTAGCGGTCGGGCTGATTTTGGGGGAAGCGTTGCTAGTGCTTCAGAATTCCCAAGCTCAGGCGACTGAGCGGGTCGTAACTCGTACGACGTGCCGCTCGTGCTGCTTTGCCGTGGCAAAGCAGTGGGCCGGTTTGGCCGTCATAGCGGCCATAGCGAGCCCATGCCAACGTGCGTCGCGCATATCGCCTGACAGGCGTGACGCATACCAACGCAGCGCTGATAGAGTGGCGCGCAAGGGGCGTACGACTTCATTGCGGACGATCAGCGCGATGCCTTGGCAAATGCTTTGAATGCCAATATTGCTGATGTTCGTGTGAAGATTACGCATGGTGACCCTCGCTGCGCTCTGCGCTGCTGAAGAGAACCTAAAGGATAAAACGGTCAGATTTTTTTACGCGACTGTGTGAAAGTGACGCTTGAAAAACTGACTCCACTATTGGAGTTTCGCTACCGAACTAGTTGCGGTCAAGCGAAACCTGACCCAACGCCGTCCTCGCCCAGCGAGCGAACTCCCTACTGACTATGGTTTCGTCGCGAAGGTTCGCGGTAGAACCGCAAAAATTCGGACGATCCCGAAAATTAATCTTACGCCATAACTTGTTGATAAATTACAACTTATGACTAAATCCCTGCTTGACTCGACTCGACGAAGCGAAAAATTTTCGCATTTGCAGGGCTCCGACGCGGACCGCTGCCAGCACGGCTTGCCGCGAGCCGGTTTCAACGTGCTCGTGGGACACACACGAAAAAAGGCGCTGCCTTTGGAGGGCAGCGCCTCGATTCATCACCGATCTCTGCAGATCGTTGCTTAGATCAAATGTGTCGGGAAAGCCGTTTCGTAGTCCAAGTCGTACCGGCCGTCGGATTCGACGTCGGCCAAGTAATGCAAAGGTCGTTCAATCACATTGTCTTCGGTCGGACGCACGCGCACATAACGGACGCGATTGCGAGTTGCGCGGGGTTCGGTTGTTGTCACGTATCGCGGGTGTCGGGCTAGGCTCTGACGCACCCGGGGCACGTAGTCGCGTGGTCCAACGGCAAGACGCACGAGGAACGTGCGAATGACGGTCAGCGATTCTCCGCCGGTTCGTTCCTGGCAGAGCCATTTCGCTTCGCGCCAGAGGGATTCGTGCCGGGCGAGTTCCAAGAATTCGTGGCCATCGTAAGTGAGCCGTACACAAGGCACGCCAGCGGTCGTGCGGTCGACTTCTTTCAAAAAGCCGCCATCGATGAGAAGCCGCAAGTGATACCGGACTCGCTCGTCGATCTCGAAGCTCGTCGAAGCATGTTCGTGAATCGTGCCGTTGTGCAGGACACTGACCGAGCAGTCAGCGCCGCGGGCTTCGATGTCGAGAAGAAGTTGTCGCGCTAAATCCAAATCGCGTTTCATGATGTGCACCTCCATTTGCACTTGGGAGCGGGTCGGCCGCGGCGAAATAGTGCGACGGCATTTGCGGCAATGTGTGCTGGATCGACCTTGCGAGTCAATATGAATTTTGATGCTAGCAATTTGGCTAGAGCTGGGCTGTCGTTTTGCTAAGCGAATTTGAGGACCGCCTGCTGCCGCCTGCGGCTAGGAAGAGAATCGTTAGCACCAAACCGCTCGGCTCGGGGATGGCCTGTGTGCTGCTGATTGAGCCTGAGGCCTCGTACTGTTGTTGCCAGAGCGATAAGTCAGCAGCCGAGCCGTTGTTTCGCTGCCAGGCGAGAAAATCGTGGCCATCAATGTCACCGTCGTTGTCGAAGTCGGCGCTGGGGACGGGAACGGTCACATACTGATTCCCAGCGATGTTGGCTAAATTGACCGAACTGGGGCTTCCCACGTTTGCTTGCAGCACCCCCGTTCCAGCGAATTGATTCGAGATATGCCCATGATTGCCGTTGCCGATGAAGGCGGTGATCTTGATGTCGGCCGTGGGATTGCCCAACACCGACAGCGGCAGCGAGAACTCAAGGCCGGTGAGCACGTTAGCCGGATTGCCGGTCGCCGCACCGCTGCCGGAGTTGACTCCTTGTGTGTTGCTGTTGTTGATCGCCATCAACAAATCGACATCATTTAGAAAATCGCGATGACCGCGTGTGTTACCAGGGTCGTTCACCAAATCAATCGGCTCGGCAAATTCGTGCTCGGGGGGTGTACAATTTGTGTCGCTTGGCCCGCTGCAACCATTGTTGAACTGATCGATGGGCTCACCAACTCCGAGTCCAGGTTCGATGCCCGACGCATTGCGCTGAAAACCAATCTCGCTTTTATTCCCGCTGGGGCCTTGGGTCAGGTCGGCAAAGTAAGCGGACAAAGTCCAAATGTTAATTCCCGCCCCGAACGTATGATTGCCGTTCGAGAACGTGAGAAAGTGATCGGCCTCGAAACCAGTGTCGAAGCGTAAACCGTCAAAACGTTGCAACGCCCCGCTCCCCGAACAACAGTAGGGATCAACCTGAGCTGGCAAGTTGCTTCCGACGATTTGATTCATGCCCCCCGGCTTGGAGTCAATGAACACGCTGAGCTTATTAAAGTTGTCTTCCAAGTTGCCGGTGATCAACACATAAAGCCTTTGATCGCGAACGGCGGCGAACACCTGATCGATTTCCGAGCCCGACTTGGCGGCCTTCGGGTCGCCATTCGTCGAGTTGCCGTACCCCGTGTTCGTGTTTTGTACCGATCGCGCGGCACCGTAATCGGCTTCATCGCCAACGAAAGTGCCGTCGACCGCGATTTGCGCTTGGCAGAGATTCGTCGCGGCCAACAAAGTTAGCAGAATCACAAAAGAGAAGCGGAACATGCGAAATAAACTGAGTTACAAAAGAATCAATGAGGAGAACTGACAAGTTGCCATTCTACTCGTTCCCGTGCTCTTTTGCCGCGCAATAAACCGTGGTTTCTGGCCGCGTTTGCAAGATTGTGGGGCCTGCTACAATCGAGTGATTCCCTCATCTTCATCGTGAGCCCTCCAATGTCCGAGAATTCCGCGACCGCTGAAACCCGGCAAATTTTGGTCGATTGCCACGCACTACTGGCCGACGATCACTTTGTTTATATCTCGGGCGACCATGGCAGCGGCTGGATCGACAAGGACACGATTTTCGTCGAACCGCAGCGAATCCGTCGGCTCACGCTCCTTCTAGCCGAGGCGGTAAAGCATTTTGATGCGGAAATTCTCTGCGGCCCGGCGACCGGTGGCTTGGTGGTGGCCCAGTGGACCGCCTTCGAATTGGGCCTGCCGGCAGTGTTCGCCGAACACACGGCGCCACGTTCCTCGCAATTGCGCGGCGATTTCGCGTTTCATCGTGGTTACGACAAACTCGTGGCGGGGAAGCGCGTGCTGGTCGTCGACGACGTGGTGAACACTGGGCTCTCGATCCGCCAAACGTCGAATGCCCTCCGCCAGGCGGGCGCCGATGTGATCGCCGCTGCGGCGCTAGTCGATCGGGGGAATGTCACGGCCGCCGATTTGGGCGTGAACGATTACGCCTATTTGTTGGAATATGACATTCCCGACTGGTCTGCCAGCGAGTGCCCGCTCTGCCAAAGGGGCGTGCCGGTGAACACCCGTTACGCCCACGGGCAGGATTTTCTCGATGCCCAGCAGCAATCCAACGGCGTTTCTTAAACTGCTGAATTCAAAAGTGAACCGCCGAGGGTACCAAGAACGCTAAGAGGACGGCCACAAAATCCCTGCGAAATTCTTATTAAATTCTTCTTTTCTTGGCGAATGTGGCGATCTTGGCGGTTCCATGTTTTCGCCTTCGCAGTTCTCCTACAAAGCCGGCAGGGGGGATTGGGGGTCAACCCTCCCCAGCTAGCACTTTCGCCGCTAGAATGAAGGATTGTGCCATACTTTTAAGGGCGGATCTATGACGCGACCCTTTTAGCAAGCCAGGAAGGTATTCTGCCAAATGACCAAGCACATTTTTGTCACCGGCGGTGTTGTCAGCTCTTTAGGCAAGGGCCTGACGAGTGCGTCGGCTGCCATGCTGCTCGAACGGCGCGGTCTCACGGTCCGCATGCAGAAGCTCGACCCGTATATCAACGTCGATCCGGGGACGATGAGCCCCTATCAGCATGGCGAAGTGTATGTGCTCGATGACGGCAGCGAAACCGATCTCGACCTGGGACACTACGAGCGATTTACCAGCGCGCCCCTCACGCGCGACTCGAACTACACGACCGGCCAGATTTATCAGTCGGTGATCAACAAAGAACGCCGTGGCGAATTCTTGGGGAAGACCGTGCAGGTCATTCCGCACATCACAAACGAAATCAAATCGGTCATTCATAAGATCGCCAAGGATGCTGACGAAAAAGTTGACGTGGTGATTACGGAAATCGGCGGCACGGTGGGCGATATCGAGAGCTTGCCTTTCTTGGAAGCGATCCGCCAATTCGCGCTCGACATCGGCAAAGAGAATTGCCTGTATATTCACCTGACGCTCGTGCCGTACTTGAAAGCCGCGCGAGAATTGAAGACCAAACCGACGCAACATTCCGTCGGCCAATTGCGTCAGATCGGCATTCAGCCCGACATTCTCATTTGTCGTACCGAACAGCCGATCAGCCGCGAAGATCGTGAAAAGATTGCGTTGTTCTGCAACATCTCCTTAGAAGCGGTCATCGAAGAACGCGATAAGGATTTTTCGATCTACGAAGTGCCGTTGAGCTTGTTGGACAACAATCTCGACGGCATGATTTGCCGTAAGCTGGGCCTCTCGACCCGCGAGCCGGACCTGCAAGATTGGCGGAATTTGCTCAACGGGCTACGCAATCCGCAGCATGAGGTCAGCATCGCCGTGGTGGGCAAATATGCGGAGCACCGCGATGCTTACAAATCGATTTACGAATCACTCGATCACGCTGGCATAGCGAACGCCGCCAATATTCGCCTAGCTCGCATCCAAAGCGAAGAGGTCGAGAACGAAGGGGCCGAGAAGCTGCTCGCAGGTTACGACGGTATTTTAGTGCCCGGCGGTTTCGGCGAACGTGGCATCGAAGGCAAAGTCATGGCCATCAAATATGCCCGCGAGAAAGGAATCCCTTTCTTTGGCATTTGCCTGGGAATGCAGTGTGCCGTCGTCGAATTCGCCCGCAATGTCTGCGGCATGACGGGGGCTCATTCCACCGAGTTCGACAAGGAAACTCGCTATCCCGTGATCTGTCTGCTCAACGATCAAAAAACGATTACCGACAAGGGGGGCACGATGAGACTCGGCGCGCAGCCGACGAATCTTGCCGCCGAAAGTCATGCCGCCGAAAGCTACGGCAAGCAACTTGTCAGCGAGCGCCATCGTCACCGTTACGAAGTGAACAACGAATATCGTCAACAACTGATCGATCAAGGCCTTGCGATCACCGGCACGAGCCCCGATGGTTCGCTCGTGGAAATCGTCGAGCTTCCTAGCCATCCTTGGTTTCTGGCGGTGCAATATCACCCCGAATTTCAATCGAAGCCGACGGCAGCTCACCCGTTGTTTGCCGGTTTTGTGAAGGCCGCTGTCGCGCACCGGCAAACTCGTAAAGAGCGATCCTCGGAAACGTCGTCAGAAACTTCCCCAACTGGTGAGGAAGAAACCGTCCCTTTTGTTCGTAAGGCCCGTTAGAAAGCAGTGATATGAGCGAAGAGAAGAAGATTTTCATCGACGAAGACTGGAAAAGCCAAGTCGAAGCCGAAAAGGAAGCTCTTGCTAAGGAACCCGAGACCGGCAACACCGCGTCGCCAGGGCCTCACGACCTGCCACCGGCCTCCTTCGAAATGCTGGTGACCACTTTTGCGTCGGAAGCCATGGTCGCGTTGGGGCAGTTGCCGAATCCCTTCACCAACGAGCATACGCTTAATTGGGAACATGCCCGCTACACGATCGACATGCTGCAAGTCTTGCAGGATAAGACCAAGGGGAATCTCTCGACCGAAGAAGCCGCGATGCTCGAAACGCTACTGCATCAGTTGCGGCTCGCGTATGTGACGCTGCAGAATGAGTACGGCTCGCAGATGCCGACGGCCGATCCGACGCAGTCGTCGATCATTCAGCCGTAGTGTAGGTTTATGCCATTCCGAAGGAGCCTTGGCGACTGAGGAATCTGGATTGCAGCCGCCTTCGCATTGATGACGTATGCGACTTGAAGCCAGATCCCTCTGGTCGTAGAACTCCCATCGGGATGACTACTTCAAAAAATTGGTCGCCATGCCCAGCCGGCGATTTCCGCGGCTCGAAAGCCCAATAGCCTTTCCAAAATGCGACTTGCATCCCGCACCGGGTGACAACGGACGGGTTGTTATAGGCTATCGTGCCGACCGGGCACGGCGACGATGATTTGGTTGGCGAGCGGTAGGCGTGAGCCTGCCGAAATGTCCGGGCACTGACGTACCCGGCTCGCCTGATGTGCTTCTTAGTTGGCCAACTTATCGAACAAGTCGCGAAACTCGCTCATGTGTTGGCCGATGTGTTCACTCCAACGGGTTGGATTCCAAATTTCCACGCACACCGCGGCACCCACGACCAACAATTCCCCGCCAGGCTCCACTTCCAAAAACGTGCGGAAGCTGTCGGGAATCGCGATCCGTCCACGGCCCGCGATAGGGACCGTCTTGTGTCGTGTCGACAGCAGACGGCCAAACATCTGGACCTGATCCATGCGACCGGCGGTTCGCCCACTGCGAATCTTGCCGGCCACCAACTCTAATCCTTGATTCAACCATTCGGTCCAATCACGTGGGTGCCAAACACTCACACAACCGGGCCGTTCTTTGGCGAGCACGCATTCGTTGCTGTCGTCGACCAGCTCGTCGGCCCACTCCGTGGGAATCGAGAGCCGGAAACGCTCGTCAACCGACCGCGCCCATTCCCCAACAAAGAGTTCCGGTGCATCGGGCATGAACGAGCGAGCTCAACGAAAGTGTGAGATGCCCTCCTTAAAAAAACTGGCCGCCGTTAAAGGCTAAAAACCCACAAATTAATCCGTTATTCACTGAATTTGGGATAGTTTCCCACTCAGTAGACGCATTTTAGCGGAGTGCGAGGAGGATGCAAGTAGGAGCGAGATTTTCGGGGAAAATGGCGTTTGGAAAGCCTGCTCAATGCGGGAATCTGCTGGTGGCCGTGATAGAATCGCTCGCATCACGATCTTGTCTTTGTTAGGCGGAGCTGCGCTCATGAAGTCGACCTACTGCGTTTTAGTTCGTTTCTTACTCACCGTGATCTTCGTTGCGAGTCATGCAACACTTGGTTTCGCTTTCGGCACGGCACTTCCCAAGGCTTGGTCGATCACGATACCGAATTTCTACGAACCTGACGTGTCCCCTGCGCCTCATGGCGATATCTATGTAACGGGCCTGATGAACTGGCCGCATGACGACCGCTTGGCACGCATCAATAACAACGGAATCATAGTGTGGAGCCATGTCTTTGACGGCAACAATAGCCCAACCGGCGTAACGACTGATTTCCAGGGAAACGCCCTGGTCATTGGTCATAACGAAGATCAAGCATTCGTAAGCAAAATCAAACACAACGGTACCGAGAGCTGGTATCAACCGATCACAAGGCCACTCCGTGATGTGCCTGTTGGAATTGCTGTGAGTCAAGACGGTCATTCGTATGTTTCTGTTGCCCCTTGGGCTATTAACTACGGCACGCCTCCACCCGGCACATTTCACAATCTGCAAAAGTACAGTCCCACGGGCCAACTCGAATGGCTCACCGAGTTTGATACACTCGATGGAACTTACCCAGGAAATGGCTCGACGACCTCTAACGGTACCGCCGTCGACAACAGTGGAAACATCGTTTCGATGTTCAATAACTACTCGCAACCAAACTCGCCCGATCTCAATTCCTATCTCACAAAGACAACGCCCAATGGCGATATTGTTTGGCTTAAAGATTTGGGGCCTTGGTTCAATGCTTTCAGTATCGACGTTGACAGCCAGAACAATATTTACGCCGTGGTCAACAATCGGATTTTAAAATTCGACGAGGATGGTAACGAAGTTTGGTCAATCCCTAACGAGTCCGGTATCAGCCCTGTTCTTCTTTCGCTCACGATTGGGGCCGACGACCGAGTCTTCGTGGCGGGCAATAAAACATTCTCGTCTTATGTTGCCGAGTACGACGTGGCGGGGACGC
Source organism: Bythopirellula sp. (assembly GCF_041737835.1). Lineage (NCBI taxonomy): Bacteria > Pseudomonadati > Planctomycetota > Planctomycetia > Pirellulales > Lacipirellulaceae > Bythopirellula > Bythopirellula sp. The sequence continues at coordinate 135,868 of NZ_JBGSQY010000021.1, forward strand.
TATTGTGGAGCGAGCTGCAGGCTCCGGGGCCGAATCAAATGCTGTTCAACTCGGGATTGACCATTGCCGGACGACAACTCATTTCGGCTTATACGGTGGCCATTAATGGAGCGTACAGTGCCACTATGCTCACGGCCTACACTTTGATTCCAGAACCCAGTAGTGCAGGACTTTTATTGCTTGCCATGACATTAGTCATGATGCCTCGACGTGAGAGCTATGTTTGACTGACTTTTTATCATTCCCCCAGATTCTTCTTCCGCCGCAGCAAGTGATGATAGTGCTGCGCGAAGCGGTGGGCTTCGTCGCGGACGTATTGCAATAGCCGCAACGCATACGAACTGTGACTCAGTCGCAGCGGTTTCGGGCGGCCGTTGATGAAGATCAGTTCTTCTTTTTTGGCGAGTGAAATCACAAAAGGTGGATCGACCCCGGCTGCGTCAAACGCTTTCATGGCCGCGTTGAGCTGGCCCTTGCCGCCGTCGATCAGCAGGATGTCGGGGAACATCTCCGTTTCGTCTTTCAAACGCGAGAACCGCCGAGTGACGACTTCCTGCATGCTTGCGTAGTCGTCGATTCCTTGCACTTCGCGAATGCGGTAGCGGCGATAGCCCGGTTTGAACGGCATGCCATCGATGAACTGCACGAGGCTCGCGACCGTTTCGCTGCCACCGAGGTGGGCGATGTCCATCCCTTCGATCGTCCGCGGAGCCGTGGGCAGCTTGAGAACTTTTTGCAGGCCCGTGAGGCCTTTCTTGGGATCGATGTAAAAAACTTCCGGCTGGATATGTTTATCCAGGTCGCCCCGCTCCTTGATCGATTCGAGCATCGCGATTTCATCGCGCAGCCGAGCCGCTTGCTCGAAGCGGCGGTTGGTGGCCGCGTCGAGCATTTCGGCTTGGAGTTCCTTTACGAGCGACTTGCGGTTGCCGTCGAGAAATTTCTTCAGCCGCTGAATGTCGCGGCGATACTCTTCCTTGCTGATTCGCAAATTGCAGGGGGCCGTGCACTGCTTGATCGAAGCCAGCAGACAAGGTCGGAACCATCGCCAACGCTCGTCTTCGGCTTCGATATCGAGCGAGCAGGTGCGAAACTGAAACACGCGCTGGAGGACTTGCAGCGCCCCGTTGAGCGCCCCAGCGCTGGTGAAGGGGCCATAGAGTTTCACGCCGCTTGAACGTGGTTCCCGGGTGATCTCGACGCGGGGGAAATCTTCGTGCGTAGTGATTTGCAAATAAGGAAAAGTTTTGTCATCGCGGAGTTCTTTGTTGTATTTCGGCTGAATGTCTTTGATCAGCCGGGCTTCCATCAGCAGGGCGTCGACTTCGCTTTCCGCTTCCATGAAGTCGATGTCGTAAACTTCTTGCACCAGTCGGCTCGTGCGGAGATCCTGAGCGGCGGCTTTGAGGAAATAACTGCTCGCGCGGTTGCGTAAGTTCTTCGCCTTGCCGACGTACAGCACCCGGCCCGTTTGATCTTGAAACAAATAGACGCCGGGGGTGTCGGGAAACTTTGAGCGGACCTTCTCGGCGGCGCGCAGAAAGAACTCCACCTGAGATTTTGGCTCGGGCAGGGCAGGGGAGGTGTCGGCAGATGAGTTGTCCGATGCTTCGGAAGTGTCGGCCATGGCAACAAATCGTAAGCCGATGGCGGCTCGCAGGCCAGACCTGCCGCCAGATGTTCAAGAGAATGGCCACGGAATTTCACAGATGAAACACGGATGAATTCAAATGATTCCGTGTTTAATCCGTGTCTGTCCGTGGCAATTTAATTAATGCTACTTCTACACACCCGCAAACTTGCGCATGTCGGCTTCCATGCTATCAAGCCGGCCGTTGAGCTCTTCCTTCGCGCGGTCGAGATTGGCCAGTTGCTCGGGTGGCTCGTAGGTAAACATGTAGAGCTTAATCTTGGGCTCGGTGCCACTGGGGCGGATCGCCACGTAATTGCCTTCGGTGGCTAGATCGATGATCACCAAATCCCCCTTGGGACCAACGAGCGGCTTTTTCGTGCCGTCGGGCAGCACGATCTCCATGTTTTCGTAGTCGCGCATTTGCTTGACGTCGATCCCAGCGAGCAACTTGAGCGGTTCCGTGCGGAATTTGAGCATCACTTCCTTCATCCGCTCCATCCCTTCACTGCCAGGCATTTGCACCGATATCGTTCGCTCGACGTGCATCCCATGTTGCCAAAACAACGAATCAAGCTTTTCGTGCAACGTCTGGCCGTTGGCTTTCAGCTTCGCGGCAAGCTCACACAACAGCAGCGAAGCGACGGCACCATCTTTGTCGCGGGTGTGATCCCCGGCCATGTAGCCGTGCGATTCTTCCGTGCCATAGATGAACTTGTCGGGGCCTTGCTCGTCGATTACGCCGGCGATCCATTTGAAACCGACGAGCAAATCGCCGAAGGTTTTGATGCCGTAGCTGTCGGCAATCCGGCGGGTCAATTGCGTGGTGACCAGAGTGATCACGATGAAATTGTCGGGCGAAAGTCGGCCCTGTGATTTGCGAAGTTCCAGAATGTGGTCGGCCAATAACGCCCCGATTTGATTTCCCGAAAGGGTGTGCCAGGGGCTGTTTTCAGCTTTGGTAAGCGGCGCCGAACAGCCGATGCGATCGCAGTCGGGATCGGTGGCCAAAGCGAGATCGGCATTCACGTGCTTGGCGTGCGCGACAATTGTGTCGAACACCTGAGGATTCTCGGGGTTGGAAACATTGCCCGGCGCGTTGGGGAAATCGCCGTCCGGCTTGGCGTGCAAGGCAAAGACTTCGACATCTTTGAACCCGGCTTGATCCAGCACGGGACACACCGCCGTGGCACCCACGCCGTGGAGCGGCGAATAAATCACTTTCAAATCGCGCGGGCCGGGAGTCGATTGCTTCAACACGGCTTCGATGAACTTGGGATCGATCTCGTCCTGGCAGAATTCGATTTTCCCCGCGGCAACCGCTTCGTCGAAGTTGGCCCGCTCGATGGTTTCGACCGACATCACTTCATCGATCACGCCCTGATCGTGCGGAGGCAACAACTGCCCGCCGGTCAACCAATAGGCCTTCACGGCATTATCGCTGGGAGGATTATGGCTCGCCGTGACCATGATGCCGCAGGAGCAGTTTTTGTAGCGCACCGTGAACGACAATTCCGGCGTGCTGCGGTGACCTTTGAGGTAATAAACCTTGAAGCCCGCGGCGACCATCACCTCGGCACAGAGTTTGGAAAACTCGATCGACCGATGGCGGGTATCGTAAGCAATCGCGCAAGCCAGCTTGGCATCTTTGCCGAGTTGCGATTTCACATAATTGGCGAGGCCCTGCGCGCTCTCGCCGATCGTGCGGTCGTTGATGGCGTTGCTGCCGATGGGGTACATCCGCCCGCGGCGCCCGCCCGTGCCGAAGGGAATGATCGTCCAAAACACGTCGTCGAGTTCCCGCCAACGATCCGTTTGCACATGCTCGATGACCTGCGAGGCGTATTCGGCATAGCGCGGCTCGGTAAGCCAAATCTTGATGTTGTCGGCGGCGGAACTGGTGAGCTTGTCCGCGGCGACGGCTTGATCGATTTTGGCGAGAATCTCTGGTAGATTGGACATCGCGTTCCCTGACAAATGCACGAATCGTGGGCTGGTTGCTAAGACGCCAACCTACACGAATCGGCCAAAATCTTCCAGCCATCGAGCTTCTACCCAACAAGCTTCTACCCAACAAACCCAGAGGCGAAGCGTGCCGCAATCGAGAATTTTCTTCGCGTGGGTTCTGGTGTCGGCGATTTGCTCGGTGGTGGCGGGTGAAGACTTTGCGCAACCGCCCGAGTCATTCGGCGATACTCAGGATGTTTTTTACGACGATGCGTTCCAAGCCCTTAGCGGTGAACCGCCCGGCCAAGCCAAGGAAACAGCGGCGATTCAGCAAGACGCCATTCGGCAAGACACTGATGCGACCGACAAGATTGATTGGCAGACGCTGATCGACTCCGAGACGCTCGCCACGGAAGTGAAGCGGATTGCCAATAACCTAACGGCGCTCACAACGAGCCCCGCCAAGTTTGAAGCCGCCAAGCTGAAGGATTGCCCGCGAGAACTGGCAATGCTGGCCACACTGTTTCGAGTCATCCAGCTGTACCCAGGGGACATCCCTTGGCAGAAAAGTGCCGCGGCGATGGAACGACAATGCCTGCAGGCCGCCGAAGCCTGCGAAGTGGGTTCTGACGAAAGTCTGGCGATGGTCAAGGAAACTTGTTTGCTGCTCGAGGATTTACTTCGCGGCCAAACGGTGCCAGCGAGCGAAGCCGAAACCGGCTTCCCCCAGTTCGCCCCGTTGATGCAGCGGATGGAAATCACGGTTCAAGAGAAGCTGCCGACGCTACTCGCCAAGCCACGCGACTTTCGGAAGCAGGCGACGCAAGTCGTTCATGAAGCGGAGCTACTCGCCATGCTCTCGCAAGTGATCCGCAGTGAAGACTATGGCTACGGCGACGACGAAACCTACCAAGCCCACGCCGATGCCTTGCGCGATGCCGCGAACCAGTTGAAGCAATCCGCCAAGTCGGAGGATTTTGCCAAGGCCGTTGAAGCCGAAACAGCGGTCAAGAAATCGTGTGCCGCCTGCCATGCCGATTTTCGGGGATAAATGATTAGAGTCGTGAGTTCTTAATCGCGCAGTTTGAAATGTTTGCGTCCTCATAATTCGCGGTTATACTGCGATCAGCCGACCCATCGACTTAAAGTGGACTCCCGTTTGATGTTGCGAAGACCGCCCGCATTGCGAACAGCCTTCACTTTGGTGGAACTTTTGGTCGTGATTGCCATCGTGGGAGCGATGGTCGGCTTGCTGCTGCCCGCGGTCCAAGCAGCTCGTGAGTCGGCTCGCCTGGCGGAGTGCCAAAACCACTTACGTCAAATCGGCTTGGCCACTCTGAATTTCGAGCAAGCCAAACAGGCCTTCCCACCCGCTCGGCTTCGCGCACGGGAATTTTACGGGCCCAATGATTGCGCCGAGACGGAACCCTCGTGGATGGTGAGGATACTTCCCTTCGTCGAGCAAGCGGTGACTTACTCCAAGTGGAACATCTATAAGCCTTACGACGATCACGATCTCGATACGCGAAACTTTATCCCTTCGCATTTTGTTTGTCCCTCGCGACGGACCGTGGAGGAGGCTCGCGTTGATTCGGGTGTGGTCGAGCAAAACATCACCTATGGTTGTGGTTGCAGCGGCACCGAAATCATCGAACTCACAGGTGGGGCTGTAGGCGACTATGCCGGCAACCATGGTGACTACACCGGCGGATCCGATGACTGGCTGTACGCATACTGGCGGGGCGGCAACGGCATGGGTGTGATCATTTCCAGTGAGCCCGTTTGCAAGGAAAACAAACCCGCCGATTGGCTCAACAAGCTGCGGCACAAACACCTCGTCGATGGGGCCAGCAACACGGCGCTCGCCGGTGAGATGCACGTCCCCCAGGGTCGCCTCGCCCAGGTGCCTGAGACTGGTCCGCTTTACAACGGCAAAGATTTGCCAGCGTTTGCACGGATTGGCGGGCCAGGAGTTCCCTTAGCGCGTGGTCCTGACGATACGACGATCCCCATTCTTGGATTTGGAAGTTGGCATCCCGGTGTCTGCCCGTTTGTTTTTGCGGATGGGTCAACAGGGTCGATCGACAACTTCGTCGACGACCGCATCCTGCAACAAATCTGTCGCCGAGATGATGCCGCACTCCCCCCTTGGGAAGAGGAACCTTATTGGTGGTAGGATGAGTTCCTCGTTGATTACGCTTTCACGTTGGGTCAACTTGCTTGGCTTCGTGCTGCTTCTCGGCTGCAGTGATTCCCGACCGTCGACGTACCCTGTATCTGGCAGCATTGCCTTTGCCGATGGGCAGCCCGTGCGATTTGGGACAGTACAATTCTTGCCTGACAATCCAGGGCCGTCCGCTCGAGGCCTAATCGATACGAATGGTCGCTTCGAGTTGGGGACCTTCTCTAAGGACGATGGCGCGATCCCCGGTGGGCATCGTGTGATCATCACTCAACATGTGTCTGCCGCCAGTGGCAAGGTCATCAAACACTCGGACGCCCACGGGGCAGATGACGAATCAAGCTTAGTCGACATTCGCTACACGCAATATGAAGTGTCACCACTCACGGCGAACGTCGAAGAGCTTGATAATCAAGTCAAACTTCGCGTCGAACGCCGACAAAATCCGAATCACAATAAGACCAGCCAGCCTGGCCAGCGATAAGATTGCTGTTCGTATTTGCAATTCAAATGCAAATGGTATCTAATTGCCTCAGCGAACTTAATTGTGAGGCCATTGTGACTGAACCGAAGCAAGACACTCCCTGGGCCAAAGGCATCCTCAAACAGGCGGGGCTCCGCAGCACGGCAGCCCGGGTGGGCGTCCTGCGCCATCTGGCTCTCCTTGCTAAACCGGTGAGTCACGGCGAGGTCACCGATGCACTGAGTGAATTCGGCTTTGACCAGTCGACGATCTATCGTGTGTTGCAGGAATTGGCAGAAGCGGGGCTGCTCACTAAACTCGATCTCGGGGATCAGGTCCGCCGTTTCGAGTTTCGTTCCTCAACCAATCGCCATGAGCTCGAGCATCCCCATTTCATGTGCGTCGATTGCGGCAAGGTCACCTGCCTCGAAGAATTCTCATTCCAATTGACCCCCAGCCGGGGTCCACGCCGCGAAAAACTTGGTGAGATCACCGAAGTTCTCTTGCGCGGCCATTGTAGGGATTGCACTCCAGCCTGATCGGCTGCGACTCTCCTCACGTAGCAGACTCTTCGCGCAAAATTCACAGAAATCGTATTTGCAATCCAATTGCATGTGTGTATATTATGCAAATCAATTGCAAGTACGTTTGTATTGCAAATTGTCTTCGTTGGTCAGCGCTGCGACGAAGGCCTTGCATCGTGTTTGCGAACAACCTCATTGATTTATTCGCTTAAGGAAATTGACTCATGAAATGCATGAAAAGTAAGACTTTGTTTACACTGGCCATGGCCGCTGGCTGGCTGTCGGCCTGGGCTTCAGCAGCTTCTGCCCAATTGGCCGAATATTACATCGGCATCGATAATCGGACGGCACCCTTCACGGCCCCAGCGGGCGATGGTGGCGGAGCCTATCCCGACAATCCGAATTACAACCGCTTGACGCTTTTGCTGAACCACGGAGATCACTACCATGGCATCGGCGCTTACACTTACACGGGCCCCGCAGCTACTCCCGTGCTCAACGACACGAGTTCCAATAACCGCCTCCCCGAAACGTACTCTGGCCAATCGCCTCTGCCGTTGCTACCAGGGGCTGGTTTGTATGCTGGTAAGAAAACTTCGCAGGAAGTCTTAGGTCTTACCTACTCCGACCTGGAGATGCGCAACACACAGTCGCTGGCCGGAGTGGATGACATACTGTTCAACAGCAGTGCAAACCGCTGGAAAGCGGCATTTGACGCGGCCCATATCCACATCGAGTTGTTGAGTGTGAGTTCCCCCGATCTCAAGGTGGGCTCAGCCACGAATCCCAATGCTTTCGCTTTTGGTGACGCGCATTTGGGCGACGGCAACGAAATCTTTTCCTTTACGCCCGTGCTCTGGGTCGACGCCACCGCTCCCGCGGGAAGCTATTGGGCTGAGTTCCAGCTCACCGATTTGTCAGGCAACTTTGGCAATTCGGGTCGCTTCTTTATTGATGTCCAAAATGTGCCCGAGCCAACGAACTTGGCTCTGGGGGGATTGGCTTTGCTGGGCGTTGTGATGAAACGGCGATAATTCTTGGCCCCCTGCGTCGGGCACCCGGCGCAGGGGTATTCTTGTTGTGCTGCTAGCGGGCCGAAGTGCGCTTGTGTATTCGTGCTTCCAAATATTAGAACGGTGCTTAGCTGTTCATTCACGGAGGTCACCCATGCCCGCCAGTCGTCGTTACGATTTTCAGATATTGTTCGTCTTGATAGTGATTGTGTCGGGTCGGGCTTGGGCCAACGAAGCCGTTGGGTCGGCTCCGGCGGAACGCGTCGCGGCGATTGCGACCGACGGTCCCACTTCCACCGCGCCCCCTGTGACCGAAGACGTGGCCCGTGAAGTCTTGCGACTCCAGGAAGAAATGGGGGGCTCCGTGGCCGCCGGTTTTGGCAACCAGTGGACTCCGCCGCCCGCCGGTGCACCGCCGATGACCTATCAACCGGCGACCCGCTCGCCCGTGTCGGCGCTCCGCGATGTGTCGTGGCAATTGGAACAATCGGCCCATCTGTTGGAATCGCTCGATCTCTATTCCCAAGCTGACGCCTTGCGGGAAACAGCGGCAAGGCTCCGCCACGATGCACGGAAATTGAAAGCCGATACCACATCGGTACAGCCAGAATAGGCTTAAATCAGCCATTCGTTGGTTTGCCGCGCGGTCATTAACATGCTCATGACCTGCCGCTTTGCGTGAGCGTTTCGCGCGTTTGCGTATACCGCACTTAATTGACATTCGCCCCTACCGCCAGTAGCCTAGTAGTTATGCGGTGAGATGGGGGATTCGCGCGTAACTCGCGAGTGTGTGAGGACTTCTGTCCAGCATTGCCTCCGAAACTTTTGCATGCTTTCGGTGGTCCCGCCCCGCGTTTCTCTTCCCAGTTGCGTTGAGATATAACACCGAGTGGATGAGAAGCCGCGCCTGCCGTGGTCCCGATCTCACTGCCGGAACCTGAAGAGCCCCCGTCCAGAGATTGCTGTGCGATGTCGAAACTCGGTGAATACCTTATCAAGAAGCGCGTCATTGGCCCCGAGCAATTGCAGGAAGCCGAGACCGTGTCTTCCTCGCGGAAGCTGAAGCTGCAAGACGCGATCGTGCAATTGGGCTACGGTACGCCCGAGCAAGTCTGGCGTGCGCTCGCCGAAATGCACAAGTACGAGTACTACGATCTCAACTCCGTGCCGATCCCGCCGGCGGTGGTCGAACTCGTGCCCGAATCGGTCGCGCGCGAAAACGCCGTGATCCCGTTTTCGGAAGAAGATGGCAAGCTCAAGGTCGTGGTGAGCGATCCCGAAGCGTTCGAGACATTCGACAAGTTGCAGTTCATTCTGAACCGCAAAGTCGAGATCGGTATTTCGACCCGCGAGAGCATTCTCGAAGCGATCAACAGAAACTATGGTCAGGTCGACGGCGAATCGGCTGACTCGATGCTACAAGAATTCACCGACACGGCCATCGACTTCACCGAAACCGAAGGGGATGACGCGAGCGGTGGTGACGACGACGTGGTCGACGAGACCAGCGCTCCCATCGTGCGGTTGGTGCAGTTGATGATTACCGAAGCCGTGCAATTGCGGGCTTCGGATATTCACGTCGAGCCGTTTGAAGAGCGCGTGCGAATTCGTTACCGCATCGACGGCGTGTTGGTCGAACGCGATAGCCCCCCCCGGCGTTTGTTGGGCGCGTTGCTCTCGCGTATTAAGATTTTGGCCAAAATGGACATCGCCGAGCGGCGTCGTACTCAGGACGGTCGTATCAAAATCACCGCCGGCGGCAAGGAACTCGACTTGCGCGTGAGCATGCTCCCCACCACGCACGGCCAGTCCTGCGTCATGCGGCTGTTGGACAAGGACAACATCAAGGTCGGCGTGCGGCAACTTGGTTTGTCGGAGGCCGACTTCCGCAAGTTCCGCAATTTGATTCGCCGTCCGAACGGCATTTTTCTGGTGACGGGTCCGACAGGTTCGGGCAAGACAACGACGCTTTACGCGGCGCTCAACGAGCTGAATCGCCCCGACCGCAAAATCATTACCGCCGAAGACCCGGTCGAATATTACTTGCCAGGCATCAATCAGGTCGAAGTCCGGCATTCCATTGGGCTCGACTTCGCATTGATCATTCGTGCCATGTTGCGGCAAGCTCCCAATGTGATTCTCGTCGGCGAAATGCGCGACAACGAAACCGCGTCGATGGGTATTCAAGCCTCGCTTACGGGTCACTTGGTGTTCAGCACGTTGCACACGAACGATGCCCCCGGCGCAATCACGCGTATGGTCGACATGGGCGTGCCAGCTTACTTGGTCGCGGGCAGCATCATCGGCATCTTGGCTCAGCGCTTGGTACGCGTGGTCTGCACGAAGTGCAAACATCCTTACCAACCGACAGCTGCCCAGCTTGAGGCGGCGGGGATCACTCCTGAACAAGCCGCTGGAGCAACCTTCATGAAGGGGCAGGGCTGTTCGCATTGCGGCAAGAATGGTTATCGCGGCCGACTTGGCATTTTTGAATTGATGATGATGAACTCGAAAGTTCGTGAACTGGCGTTCCAAGGGGCCTCGACCGCTGATATTCGCAAGGCCGCGATTAGTTCAGGCATGACAACGCTTTATGATGACGGCATCCGCAAAGCTTTAATGGGGGTGACCACGCTTGAAGAGGTCTTCCGCGTGGCCAAAAAGGTCGAACAATAAGCCGGAATTGGATTTCAAACCACAGAAGAATTCGAGCCAGTTAAGATAGAAGTTAGAGCTGCGGACTAAAAACCTCGCGGCAACGGAACAGAGAATTTATGGGCACAATTCTAATCGACAAATTGCTCTCCGCTCAGGTCAAGCAGGGAGCAAGCGACTTGCATATCACGGTGGGACAACCTCCCGTGCTGCGTCTGCATGGCCACATGCAAAAGCTCAAGACCAAGGTGCTTGAGCCGGCCGACACGATGGGCCTGATGAAAAGCATCACGCCCGACCGCTGCCAGCAGGAATTTCAAGAAACGGGCAGTACCGACTTTGGTTTCGCGTTCGGCGATCAAGCCCGTTTCCGCGTGTCGGTGTTCCGCCAACGCGGTAACGTCGCGATGGTGCTGCGGCAGATTCCGGTCCATTTGATGAGCATGGATCAGCTCAAACTACCCACGATTTTCAAAGACCTGATCATGCGGCCCCGCGGTTTGATCCTCGTGACCGGGCCGACCGGTTCGGGCAAGAGTACGTCGCTCGCCGCGATGATTGACTACCTCAACACGACGGTCGACCATCATATTATCACGATCGAAGACCCGATCGAGTTTTATCACAACCACCGTAAGAGCACGATCAACCAGCGCGAAGTAGGCGTCGACGTCACATCCTTCGCCGAGGCGATTCGCCGGGCGTTGCGTCAGGACCCCGACGTGATCCTCGTGGGCGAAATGCGTGACTTGGAAACCATCGAAGCGGCGATCACCGCCGCGGAAACTGGGCACGTCGTGTTCGGCACGCTCCACACGAGTAGTGCCGCCGGTACGATCAACCGTATTATCGACGTGTTCCCCACGAACCAACAGGATCAGATCCGCACGCAGCTTGCGACTTCAATCATCGGCATTCTCGCCCAGCAGCTGATTCCCAAGATCGGCGGCGGCCGCTTGGCGGCTTTTGAAACGCTCGTGGTGACGCCGGGTATCGCCAACCTGATTCGCGAAAACAAGATTTTCCGCATCACGTCGTCGATCCAAACCGGCTCGAAGCACGGCATGCAGTTGCTCGACGATCACCTGTTCGAACATTGGAAGAGTGAAATGGCGACCAAGGAAGACGTGCTTTCAAAGGCTAACTCGCCCGAAGAATTGGCCCGCCGTATCGCAGGTGCCGAACGGGGCGTGTTCGACGAACCCACAACGCCGGAAGAGTAAATCCCAGCGACTCGTTAAAAAAATCCCTAGCCCCCGACCCCTAGCCCCCTGACCCCTTCTTATGGCCCTACGTCGCATTGGACAGATTCTGGTAGACCTTGGTTACATTTCCGACGAACAGTTGGAAATGTTGATCGAGGAACAAGAACAACGCCCTGGCCAGCTCTTGGGCCAGGTGGCCATGGACATGGGCCTCATCAACGACGATCAACTGGCCCAGGCTTTGGGCGAGCAGATGTCGTTGCGAACCGTGGCTTTGGGCGATCTGACGATCACGCCGGAAACGCTGTCCAAAGTCACCGAGCCGATGGCGCAGATGTATCGCATCGTGCCCACCGAATTCGACGGCGACAACCTTACGGTCGCGATGTGCGATCCACAAAACTTGAGTGTCCAAGACGAGCTCCGCACGTTCCTGGGTTACAACATCCGCGTGGTGGTGGCCACTGAACCGGCCATTCTCGCGGCGCTCGACCGCTACTACGGCGAGAGCAGCGAAAGCGTGGAATCGATCGTTTCCGACTTGGAAAACGACAAAGATCTTGCCGCCGCGGTGGCTGCCGCGCAAGGCAACTCGGTCGACCTGGCGAGCGTCGAAGCGATGGCCGATAGCGCCCCGGTTCGCAAGCTGCTAAACATGGTGCTGTTGTTGGCGATCAAGGATCACGCGAGCGATTTGCACTTCGAGCCGTTTGAAGACGAATTCCGCATCCGTATCAAAGCCGACGGCGTGCTCTACGAAATGGTGCCGCCGCCCCGTCACTTGGCCTTCGCGATCACGACCCGCATCAAAGTGATGGCGAACCTCGACATCGCCGAACGCCGCCTGCCGCAGGACGGCCGTATCGAACTGACCGTGGGTGGTCACCCCGTCGACTTGCGGGTGAGCGTGCTCCCCACAATGTTCGGCGAAAGCGTCGTTATGCGGGTGCTCGACCGTTCGGTCGTATCGCTCGACCTGAAAAACGTCGGTATGAACGATGACCTGATGGCCCAGTTCCGAGATGTGATTTCCAAGCCCAACGGCATTGTCCTGGTGACCGGCCCCACCGGTTCGGGCAAAACGACGACGTTGTACTCGGCCCTGAACGAGCTCAACGTTATTGAAGATAAGCTGATTACCACCGAGGATCCGGTGGAATACGACATGGAAGGGATTGTCCAGGTCCCGATTGATGCCTCGATTGGCAACACGTTCGCCCAGTGTTTGCGGGCCATTTTGCGGCAGGACCCCGACAAGATTCTCGTCGGCGAAATCCGCGACTATGAAACGGCTGAAATTGCCATTCAAGCCTCGCTCACCGGGCATATGGTGTTCAGCACGTTGCACACGAACGACGCCCCCAGCACGATCACCCGCCTCAAAGATATGGGGGTTCCCACGTTTTTGATCACGGCCACGGTCGAGGCCATTTTGGCCCAGCGCCTGGTGCGGCGAGTTTGCTCGAAATGCCGGGAAGAGTACGTCCCCAGCAAGGAAATCTTGGACGATTTGGAACTTAAACCCGAGCAATTAAAGGGAAAGAAGTTTTATCGTGGCTCCGGCTGCGAAAATTGTAACAATACTGGATATAAGGGCCGCGTCGGTTTGTTCGAGCTGATGATCATGAACAACGAGCTCCGGGAGTTGATCATGGAGAACTGCTCGACCGACGAGCTCCGCAACGCCGCCCAGAAGCGGGGTATGCTCACTTTGAGAGACGCGGGAATGAAAGTTGCTTTCGAGGGCATCACAACCCCCGAAGAGGTCGTACGCGAGACAATTATCGAAGGTTAACCGTATAATTTAGCTTCAGGTGTTTGATTTTGAGACAGCGTCCGTCCGCTCGCTGCTTTGCCAGCACAAGGACGGGCACGGTCGTCGATGGTTCAGTAAAAGATTTTCGGAACAGCTTTTCAAGCGGCCACAGCCATGCCCACTTTTCAATTCGAAGCGATGGATTCGACCGGTGCCGAGATCAAAGACGTGATCGACGCCCCGACCGAAGAAGATGCCCAAGCGACGATTCGCCAGATGGGATACTTCGTCACGAAGATCTCCGTCAAAAAAGCGCGGAAGAAAACCGAAGGCGGCGGCGTCAAAAAGAAACGTGGTTTCACCTTCGGCGGCGTGAAGTCCAAGGATCTCACCGCGTTCACCCGCCAGTTGTCCATTCTGCAAGACGCGGGCCTGCCGATTTTGCGGTCCTTGCGCATCTTGGGGGAACAAGCCAAGCCGGGCCGCTTGAAGTATTCGCTTGAAGATACCTGCGAAGCCATCGAAGCGGGCGACACGCTCTCCGAAGCGATGGCCAAATCGCCCAAGGCATTCGACCGCCTGTATGTGAACATGATCAAAGCCGGTGAAGCCGGTGGTGCGCTCGAAGTCATTCTGCAACGCTTGGCCGACTTCAAGGAACGGGCCGAGTCGTTAAAGCGCAAAGTGAAGTCCGCGATGATCTACCCGGTCGTTGTGGTGACGGTGGCGGTCGGTATTTTGACCTTCATCATGATCAAGATTGTGCCGAGTTTCCAAGCGATTTTCGACGATTTTGAACTCGATCTGCCGGCGATGACGGTCTACCTGATTGCCTTCTCGCAATGGTGCGTGAACTATTGGTATTTGATACCCGGCGTGCCGATCGCGATCTGGCTCACGATCAAATTGATCCGCAAATTCAAAGCGGGCCGCATGGGTTGGGATCAGTTCGCGATTAAAGTGCCGATCTTCGGCAACCTGATCGAAAAGAACATCATGGCCCGTACGTCGCGAACCTTGGGAACGCTGATTTCCTCCGGCGTGCCGATTTTGGAAGCGCTCAACATCACCCGCGAAACGGCCGGCAATGCGGTCTTTGAAAAGCTCTATTCCCGCGTGAGCGAACGCATCCGCGAGGGCGATGCGATAGCCCAGCCCTTGAAGGAATACTCAAAGCTGAGCTTCCATCCCGTGGCCGCGTTCTTCTGGTTCTGCTTCATTGGCGGACCGGTCGGAATTCTTATCTACATGATGAAATATCGCCAGCGCGTCGTCGACGACATTGTGGTGAACATGGTCGACGTCGGCGAAGAAACCGGCGAACTCGACACGATGCTCTACAAAGTGGCCGACACGTACGACGAAGAAGTCGCGGTGCTCACCGACGGCCTCACCAAGCTGATGGAGCCGTTGTTGATTCTGTTCCTCGGTGGTGCGGTCGGTTTTATCGTGATCGCGCTCTTCATCCCGCTGGTGGAACTGATCAACGGTTTGACGGGCTAAGAGTGGGACTAGGGACTGGGATTTGGGGACTAGGAATTACAGATTCCAGCCCCCAGCCCCAAACTCCCAGCCCCTCGACTTGTCTCATTTCGCTACAATCACCTGTGGCGCCGGAGCGACTTGGCCAGAGTCTCAGGGTGAGAAAAATCACCACTCCGGGGGGGTGGATCGCCGTTTTAGTCGCATTCTGAGACGAAAAGCGACTATGATGGCTCAAAATCGCCGCGAATCGACGATTCGCCGGGGATTTACCGAGTGCGCACATGATTTGCAACACATTCGCTAGCTTAGGAGAAAAGCAGATGTTAAACGGACAAACAAAAAATCAAATTTTGCTGCGCAGCCAAGGCGGAAGGCGGAAGGCGGAAGGCGGATCGTGTCTTTCTTTCCCCCTTCCCCCGTCCGCATTCACGCTCACCGAACTCTTGGTGGTGATCACGATCATCGCGATCCTAGCCAGCCTGATCACCGCCGGGGCGATGAACGCCATGCGGCGCTCGCAAGAAGCGGCTATCACGTTGGAGATTGGCCAACTTGCCGATGCCGTCGAGCGGTTCAAAACAGAAACCGGCGGGGCCTATCCGCCGAACTCGATGAATGAGAATTCGGTAGTAACTAAAGACAACTACGCGGGACAATCCGTCTACCAGCAAACAGTCAATGATTTCATTCGCTCAATGCGGAAGGCGTTCCCCAGACACAACGAACCGGAAGGTTTGTTGCGGCGGCTTGCGGGACAAACAGACGCAACGCTCCCAGGAAATCCAACGGATCTTGATGGCGGTATGAATTCCGCCGAAGCTCTCTGTTTTTGGTTAGGCGGTTTCAGTAGTGATCCTGTCTATCCTATTTCTGGCCCTGGAGGCCCTTCGTTTGGTGAAAATAACACAATTTCTGGATTAGATCCGGGCGACGAAATTTTGGAGAATCGCAACCGCACCTATGAGTTCGACTTAACGCGTCTTGCTCCACGTGATGATGCGGGTGTGTTTGATGGCAGGTCTGTTGACTATGAGATCGACCTGAATGGCGATGGAGATGTGAATGATCCCGGTGACAGACGCCGCATCAATTTGTGGACATATACTCCCAAAGGTTTGACGAGTTCTTTTGCCTATTTCGATGCGTCACGTTATGACCCGGTCCGCTACGACCTTGATCTTTCCGGTGTTTTCGACTCAAAGGTTTATGGTGTTAAGCGAGTTCGAGAAGGTTTCAGCGGTGCAACGCCAACGCCCGCGGACATTCATTTTGTCAACAAAGGGAAGTATCAAATCTTGCACGCCGGGTTAGATGACGCTTGGGGGAATTGGTTGCCTGCCGAAATTTTTTCTGCGAACTCAAGTTCTAATGCCAGCAATTTGTTGATGTACCCACTTGGCCCTTTCACTGGCGAGGTTGCCGACACGCTCACCAACTTCACGACCGGTACATTGGAGAGTGCACAAGAATGATCGCGAAAGGCGGAAATCGGAAGGCGGAAGGCGGAAATCAATTCCCTCGTTCGCGCTGCGCGCATAACTTCCCTCTTCCCCCTTCCCCCCTCCGCCATGGCTTAACTCTCATCGAGCTGCTGATCACCATCACGATCATCGCCACGTTGAGTGCAATGTTCCTGGGGGCCTCCCGCGTCGCGATGGAACAATCGCGGGCCTCGCGCACCAAGACGACGATCTCGAAGTTGCATACGCTCTTGATGCAGCAGTGGAACAGTTATGAGACCAGAAGGATCGATTTGAATGGTTATGCTCTAGGTCAACTCAATGGATTGGGCATGAGCAATATCGATCAAGTTAAGTCGAAATCGACAGCCACAAGGCAATACCAGCTTCAAGCGAAGCGGGAAATGATGAAGCTCGAGATGCCCGATCGATGGAGTGATATTACGGGCACTGGTTTTGGTGGAACTCCCCTTTACCCAACCAATCCTCCTAATCACTACCCAACTTACTTGGCGGATCGGCCCACGCTGGCGAAGATCTATCTGCGCCGGTACTTGACTGCGGACCCTTCTGAACGTTTTCAAGGGGCCGAATGCCTCTATATGATCATCATGTATGCCTGTGGCGATGGCGAAGCGCGAACCATGTTTGCGGCGCAAGATATTGGTGACGTGGACGAAGATGGTGCTCCTGAATTTCTTGACGGTTGGGGTCGTCCCATTCATTTCGTGCGTTGGCCGGCGGGCTTTATTTCGCCGTTGCAATCCGTGCTTGCGCCCAACGGACTCCAAGACGTGCTTCGAGAAGGAGACCCCGATCAAGATCACGATCCCGATGACCCCTTCGGAGTTGATCCGATGGCTTATCGTCTTGTGCCGCTGATTTTCTCAGCAGGTGCGGATGGAGAAACTCTTTACCTCCCCGAAGATGGTGGGGTTCAATATCCCGACGATCAGCCACGTTTGAACTTAAACCCTTATGCACAAATTTATGGCAATGAGGAAAATAGCGATCTTGTAAAGCTCGCCACGACCGGTGGTCCTTCGCGTACAGAGACAGGCCATCTCGATGACATTCACAACCACCTCCAAGAGGCAAGATAAGTAGACATTAGTGGCAAGACGTTAGTCGCTAGATTATTTAGCCGCGATGATTGCATCGCTAAAGAAAAAACACTGCAGGGGCGTGCAGAACCGAGCCGTCAGGCTTGTCCTGACGGAGGAACAAGTGAAACCATGAACGCAGAAAAGTATCGAGTGTTGAGTTGCGAGTTACGAGTGAACGTGGCGGGGGATAACTCGCGCCTCGCGCCTCACACCTCGCGCCTCGCCATGACCCTCATCGAATTGATGGTCGTGATCGTCATTCTCGTGACGCTCGTGGCCGGGGTGTTGCCGTTGGTGTCGCCCAATAACGATGCCCGCAAGATCGCCGAGGCGAGCCGCACTATGCAAACTTATTTCATGCAGGCCCAAGCCGAGGCAGCCCGTTTGGGTCGTCCCGTTGGCGTTGGCTTCCGTGAGACGGGGTCGAACAGTGGCGTGGCCCTGGAAGCGTTTCAGATGGTTGTCCCCCCTGCTTATCCTGGCAGTAGCAGTTTGTCACGAGTAGCAGTCAAGGCCATGCCGATTGATCCGACTACCGGATTGCCTGATCCCAGTAAGCCGCCTGAGCTGTATGCCGGTACGGAAGCGGGAATTCGTTTTCCTGCTTACCTCGATGCACGTCTCTATGCAGTCCAAACACAGTTGGCCGTGCCCATCGGTGGAAACAACGAAGATTCGCTACCGTCTAACATGTTTCAACTCGGAGATATTATCGAAGCCGAGGGAAATCGCTTTGTGATAGTCGACGACAGGCGCAATCTTAAAATGAGAGAGTTTCCCAATGGGGTATGGTTTTTAAATCCCGCTGAACGAACCGACGAGTTTAAGAATACATTAGTTTGTGTTCGCCTTGAAGAAGTGCAGCAAGGCACGAAAGTTCCACCCCTGCCGCAACAAGTTAGCATTTTCACCTACGGCATACATCGCCAGCCGATCGGTGCTGAACGTACTGCTGGAAGCCCCAAAGAACGTATCATCACGTCCGTCGAATCGCCATTTCCGTTGCCTGCGGGAGTTGTGATCGACATGCAAGCTTCCGGAGCTGAAGGATCTGATGGAGGATTGTTTGCTAGTACTTATCCCGATTCCACCAAAATTGTTCCGACTATCGCTGGTGTCATGTTTTCGCCCAACGGTGGGATCGATAGTGTCTGGGTCAACGGCAATCGCCTCACAAGTGTGTCGCGTGTGTTCTTCCTCTTGGGACGGGTTGAAAATGGTAATCCTCCGCAGGAACTTTACATGGATTGGGGCGATAACAAGCGTCTTTCCGACGACGAATTTCGCGACCGGCAGGACAAAGTCAATTGGCTCAACCCGGATAGCCGCTGGCTAATGATTAACGGCAACGATGGTCGGTTGGCTGTCAGCCAAAATGCGTTTGTTGACCCGCGTGGTGTCGACTTCCAAGATGATACGAGGGACTATGTGACTGCAGGTATGCAGAGTTTGGACCAAACGCAAATCAACAATCTAGGCGGAGATGACTATGCGCGAGCCATGCTGACGAAGGCGTTCCAAATCGAAGCCGCGCACGAGCTCGCCCACGGCGGGCATAGTGAGGAGCATTGATGAGATTGCTAGTTAAGGGTGGAAGGCGGATGGCGGATGGCGGAAATCATTTCCACCGTCCTCGCTGCGCGCATCATTTCCCCCTTCCCCTCTCCCCCTTCCCCCCTCGCTCCGGCATCACCCTCATCGAAGTGCTGATTTCGATGTTCGTGCTGCTGTTCGGCCTGATGGGCGTGGCGGCGATCTTTCCCGTCGCGAGCCACTATATCCTCGAAGGCGACAAACGCGACCGCAGCAGCGGCTTGGCTCAGCTCGCGTTCGAGGAACTTCAGGCGCGAAAGATTTTGCGACCGCGGTTGTGGTACTACGGAAATTCGATTGCTCCTCCACCCAACACGAACATGCTGCCTCTGCTAAATGTCGCTGGAGGATTTGTTCAGCCAATTCCAAGCCCGCCGGTCTCTGCCTTTGGTCCAGGTCATGCTTTTGTGATTGATCCGTTGGGAGCGGCGAATGCGCCTATTGTTCCTTCGGCCATATACACCTACCCGACACTTGATAACGACGCCAATCCGTGGGTCGACAATTTACAGCCGGCAGGCTTTGGTTTCGCCGGTACCACATGGCCAGTACGTCGCATGACTTTGCCGCAAAATGGTGGGCCTTTGGATCCACGAACCGCCGAAACCATCTTCCGCCTCCGCGATGATCTGTCCGTCGAGCAGCCCGACGCCGGGGATCGGCCGAGCATTCAGCGCTGGGCCAAGGCTGATCCGAACAATACCCCGAACGATCCCACAGACGATCAACTTCTCAGCCGCAACTACTCGGGCGATTACTCCTGGCTGGCGACCGTCGTCCCCACCAGCAGTCGGGCCCTATTGGGTCTGCAGCCTGCCGCAAATATCAAAGATGGCTTCTACGAAGTCACGACCGTTGTGTTTTACAAACGCGATGTCGTCCCCTCGGCCACTATCGCCGGCAGCACGGGCAGCGAGCGCTTGATTGCCGGAGAGTTTTTGAACGAAAGCGAACTGGCCATTTACGACGCCAACCCGTCCGACAACGAAACCATCGAAACGGCCCTCGATGGAATTAAGCCAACCAACTGGATCGCCGTGATGGGTGTCAACCAGCTCACAGGTGCCTTCATGATGAAGTGGTACAAAGTTCAAGCGATCGATGATGAGAACACGCCGATTGCGACGATGGGTCCGGCAACACCTGCTACTGGCATGACGGGACGCTATATGATGGTGCAAGGACCCGACTGGCCGAAGAGTTCTTACACCAATCTGCAAGTTTTGTTTCTCCCCGGTGCGATCGACGCCTACACCCGCGTGATGCAGGTGGATGTGGAGTGAGTTTTCGAGTTGCGAGTTTCGAGTTTTGAGAAAAGCGACAGCAGGTCGGGAGAATTGGCGACCTGTGTTTGAAGAGGCAATGATGATAGTAAAGAAAAGACATTCACGAGGTCCACGTAACGAGGCGCGCATGAGTCGTGGCACTCGTGGCTCGCTACTCACTTCTCGCAACTCCTCCCGCCGCGGCGTTTTGCTGCTCGTGATCCTCGGCATGCTCACGCTGTTTCTGATGATCGGCACGGCCTTCATCATGTCGGGCAACCAATACCGCCGCGCGAACAAAACCTATTCCAAAGTCGGCGAAGCCAAGAACCTGCAAGCCTCGCAAGACGGCTTTCTCACTGAGGTGATCAACCAAATCATCCGTGATACGGCCAACCAAAATTCCTCGCTGCGATTCCACAGTTTGCTGCGGGATTTGTATGGCATGGAAGGGTTGGTGGCAACCATCCTGCCAAACTCCGCGGGATTCGCAGGAACGACCCCTAATTTCTTACCAGCTCCCTACACTCCTGTTGGAGAGGTAACCGGTCAGCAGTTCATTGAGTTCCGTTTTGCAACCACAGATGTTGCTCCGTATTTCGATCTTCAAGGGATCCCTCACTCTCAAAGCATGCCAGCACCATTAAATGGAACGGTTCAGAGCTTGCCGGTTGCAGATTCGGCACTGAATGGATCGATTCTGACTTTTCTCGATGGTCCGGCGAAAGGCAAATCAACGCGGATTGTTGGCTATTTTAATAACCCAACGAATAACATTGTGAGCTTACGCACGCTAAATGTGACGAGTCCCGATGGCATCGCGTTATTGGATCCTTCAGTCATTAACGGCTCGCGGATTCTCATCAACGGCCGGCCATTCAACGGCACGGGTGCGGGGTACAATCCCGATCCGACGTTGGCCGCGAATGATCCGAAATCAGGCGCAAAGGAAAGAGTTGTCTTTCCTTCCGGTACGCCGGAATTTGAAATTGCCTTGATGCCGAACGCCCCTTTCTTCAATGCTGCGAATCTGGTGGTCAACGGCACGGCGAACTATTTTCATCCTCAGTGGACGACGCTGACGCCCGTGCAGCAGCAAACATTATTCAACAGTTTAGGTTTTGAAGGCCTCGGCGGCAGCGACGAATCGTACGATGCGCCGGACTTTCAGAATATGTTCTTGGCTTGGACGGCGCCGAATCCGGGTGAGACTGCTATCTATGACTTCAATGCGCCGGAACACACTGTTCTGACTGATCCAGGGATCGATCGGGAATTCGGATACAACGGAAATCCAGATGATGATAACGGCGATGGCAATCCAGGGGATGGGAACGATGGTGATGACGATAGATCACTCGTCATTCCCTCTTTTCATCGTCCTGAGTTAATTCATTACTGGGCTAAACATCCAACATTTTTCTCTACTCCCGGTAAAGTGTGGGAACAGTCGACTCTCGGTGAGGCATATCCCATGCTTCGGAAAGTGTTGCTGCGGCCCAACTGGCTCGATCATCCGGACTTTACAGGAAGCAACCCCGAGCTGGCTGCGTGCGTGAATGACCGACAAAGACTCGCCCGCATGATCTACGGCCCGTGGGACGTCGACAACGACATGGACCGAGTGCGCGACAGCGTGTGGGTCGACTTCGGTGCGCCGGTGATGGTCGGCTCGAAGGGCCGGCTCGTCAAACCGCTCGCCGCGATCATGGTCCTCGACATGGATGGCCGGTTGAATGTCAACGCGCACGGCACGCGGGAGCTGGCGGGAATTGGTGGGGGCGCTGTTGTTCCTGATCCGTTGATTAATCCTGTCACGGGCACGACTTGGAACCAAGTCCCCCGAGGTCAAGGTTTTGGCGTCGCCGAGATCGATTTGGGACAATTACTTAATGCCAACACTTATGAACGCTTGATGAGAGGCGAGAGCAGAAACATCGATAATGACGCTGATCCCGATCTTTTTTTAGCAGGGCGGTATGGCCTTACTGACTTGATAAAAATCGATGACGAACCAGGCACCAAGAACGCATTCGAACTCTCGGCGCAATTGAAGATGCAGGGCTTTCCCTTCCAAGCCGATAGTTCGCCTATCGTGGCTCGCAGCAATTTTGGAACGCTCCCCGACTTGCGGAGCCGTTATCGCACCGCGCTGAACGACTTTGGTCAGTTCGTGACGACCTGGACGCCCGCCGACAGCAACGCTCATTCGCTCGTGGAAGACAATCCCTACGAACTCGATCTTTCCACAACAGGTGCCCGTGGCGACGGGACGAGCGTGGACAATCCGTTCTCAGTCGCCGAGTTGGAGCGACTGCTACGAGCTTACGATCTCGATGCGGGGACTCTCTCGCCGCGGTTGTTTGAACTTTTGAAGGGTGATCAACCCAATGTGCCTCTGAATGATCTCAACATCTGGCGGACACTGCTGACGACCGATAGCTATGACCTGCCAGAACCGGGCGTACAGTTGCCCTCCTGGGTGCGATTCGGTCTGAATAATGCGAAAGAGGCGGCAGGCAACGCCCAGTCGGACGACTTTGATAACGTGATGGGTCGTCAACCGATCAATGCTACATTTGCTGATTTGGTGGAGTATCGTCTGCGTATCTCGCAGAACCCTCCCTGGCATGTAAGCCAAGACGCGGCGAATCCTACGCGCTTACCTATCATCCAACGTCAAATGCGGATGCTGATCGCCCCCGAGATGATGGCAGGCTTGAAGCTTGATCTCAACCGACCGATCGGCAACGGGAAGGACGACGACAACAACGGTGTTGTGGATGAGCCAGGCGAGGATGAGGGGCCGTTTTGGCAATTCGACGACGCTCGTCTCAACCCGAACGAAGCGGCCAACACCGCGAAAGATGCATTCCGCAGTGCCGCTGGAGCGTTTCAAAATGCTATCGATTTAGACGGCGACGGCACGTTATCTATGACGGAACAGAACTTCAGTAATCCGACAACGCACATCGGTCGTGTGAACCTGCACAACTATCGTCGGCAGTTACTCGCGCGGCATTTGTATGTGCTGGCTTATGCTCTTGTCGATCCGTTCCAACTCAATACCAGTGGCACGCTTCCCCAAGCGAGCAAGATCAAAGCCCGGCAGTTGGCGCAGTGGGCGATCAATGCCGTCGATTTCCGCGATCCCGACAACATTATGACGGCGTTTGAGTATGACGAGAATCCGTTCGACGGTTGGGGCGTCGACGGCAACGCGGCCAACACTTTTGGACCTGACAACACGCAGGGCAATGCCGACGACGACGTGGCTAACCAACGGGCCGTCGTGTGGGGGCTGGAGCGTCCCGACTTGTTGATCACCGAAACATTGGCCTGGCACGACCGACGCACCACCGACACCGCGCGGGAAGAGATCGATCCACTATATATAGGAACTCGAACCGAGCCGGGCACTTTGGAAGACAGCGATCCGAAGAAGCGTGACCCACATCTCGATTCGCAATACCGTCCCAAGGGGGCAGCCTTTATTGAGCTTTACAATCCCAATGCCGCGAGCGGGGGGGCCAGCGCCGACACCCACGCCGTGCAGGGGTTCAACATCAACAGCAATCAGCCAAACGTCGTGCCGGGGCAAGATCTGGGCGTGAATCTTAGCGCCGTGGCGGTTGATCCTGATAACAATTCACGTCGTTCTCCTGTATGGCGAATCCAGGTGGTCCGCAACCGCAAGAAGGATGGCCTGACTTATGGCCCCGATCTGAATCCGATGTTGCTGTTCTATGATCCCGAGGATCGTGAGTCGTTGCCGGCAGTAAATCGGCCTGAGGTGGATCGCACGATCTACTTCGCCCCGACGGATACCGTCATTCAGAATCTGAGTCCTCAATACCCCGTGGGATATGGTTTTCCTGATAACTCCTATCAATCGCTAGATAGTACCGACGGAGTAGAATTCTTCACCGATTTGGGCATTCGGCCCGTGCGGCCGGGATCGTATCTAGTTGTCGGCAGCGGCGACGAAACGGCACCCGACTCCGGCATCTTTCGCTCGCCCGTCGGTTTGACGTTTGTGAATAACAATCCAGTTCAGTCGGGTAAGATCGGTCGTCGAATTGAACTCCGTGCTGATGTTGATTTGAATAACACCGCTGGTGCGTCGCCAGCACCCGTTGCCGTATTCAATTCAGCCACTGATGCCAGTCCCAGAAAAACACCTGCCTACAACAGCCACCAGTATGTGGCTGACGTGGCGATCATCAATCGCGTCATCGACCGCACGCGAGATGGCACGGTGCAAGGACCGGCGGACCGCGCCTTCACGTTCTCCGAACCGGCCAACGGCTATCCCACCCGTTTGCCAAACTTGGGCAGCTTGTGGTCGACGACCAATATTCCCTCCGGTGGACCGGAGGTCGAAGGTTGGTATGTAAACGGCCCGAACTCCTCGACGCCGTTACCGTTTGATATTCCGCTCGACGACAACGAAACGGCGGTGCGGCCACTCGATCCCGATTTGAAGAATTATGGCACCGTGCAAGGATACCGCTGGATATATTTACAGCGATTGGCTAATCCTCTGTTGCCGTTCAATCCGGAACGGGGCGAGCCAGGCCACGATCAAAACCGGCCTGTGAACCCTTACATGACGATCGATCACAGTTCGGTCAATCTGTCGGTGTTCAACGGCATGATCAATTCGGCCATCGTGCAGAACTCGGTCAATCCGGAATCGAACTTCGGCGCGAGCCCAGCAATCTCTGGTGAACTATCAAGCGTGGAACGTGGCTGGCGGAACGACCCGGCGGATTTAGCGAAGACTCTTTATAACGCCCAGAACAAAACCAATGTCCCGACGAGTCACAATAACGCGAATCCCTACAACGTTGAAACTTCGGGCAAACGTCCACGGGATAATGGCCGCTTTCCCGCAGGGTCTGGGCATTTCTTCAATGCCATGCCGGATTGCTCTTTGGGGCACCTGAATCAAGGATTCACGCAAAATTATGTTGGAGGTGATAAAGTCACGCCCAATCAACCTTTCCCCTGGCTGACATGGAACAATCGCCCGTTTGCCAATGCGGGGGAATTGCTCTTTGTCCCGGCGATGCGTTCGTCGCAACTCTTGCGGGCGTTCAGCTTGCTTGCCGCGGGGAATGCTGCTGGCACGGTCGATTCCAACCTCAAGAACGAAGTCTTCTCAGGCCGAGTGAACACGCCGATCAATACTTATGGCAATAAATATTTTCCGCTGTTCGTTAAATATTTGCCAATCAAGGATGGTCCCTTTGGGCATTTGATGAACTTCTTCCGGACCCAATCAAGCAACAACACGCCAACGGGTGATGGCATCGCTGGTTTGCATCGCGTGCTGGATTTTGTGAGCGTCCCCAGCATGTACGTGGGGAACGAAACGTGGCTCAACCCGATGGCGTTTGGCAGCACGCCGGTCACAAGCCCGCTTGATCCGCGTTACGGCTTGCAGCCGCCGTTCAACAAGATCGCAAGCCGGCGTGAACCAGGGAAGGTGAACATTAATACGCTTGCCAACGGTGCTGTATGGCACGGTTTATTTCATGGTAGTGCGAAGCGTGATGGTACTAGTTCTGGTCACCCTGTTATGGATGATGATGGATTTGCCTCTGTGCGTCGTGGTTACGGAACGTTAGGAGACGGACCAACGACGTTGAATGCCAATTCGCCTACCTTATTTGCCAATCCATTCCGGCCAGGCTCGACCGGCGGTTTTGTCCCATTACCTGCATTGTTGCGTAACGAGACCGAATCCACTTTCATGCGAACAACGGGCCAAGCACCTCTAAATAACTCAACACCCATTCCTCAGTCAGACCCCGTTGGAGTACCGCTATTCTCCGCCGATGTCACAGAAACGACCAACGCGACAGCGTACAAACACCGTGACTCTAACCGTAACCCCTACTTCCGCTACTCACCCATCTCGCGATTGTCGAGCATAACGACCACGCGCTCCAACGTGTTTGCCATCTGGGTGACGGTCGGGTTCTTCGAGGTGGAAGAAGTCGAACCTTGGTCTGCAGTAGCTGACAAAGCTAGATATGGAAATGACCCAGAAGTTTACAACCGTGTCTATCCCGACGGTTACCGCTTCGGCAAAGAAGCGGGCATCGAGACGGGCGAGGTGGAACGGGTGCGCGAGTTTGCCATCGTCGACCGCACGATTCCCGTCGCGTTCGAGCCGGGGGCCAACCACAACATCGGCGAGATGATCCGCCTCCGGCGGAAGATCAAGACGGAGTAGTGCTGGGGACTGGAGATTTGGGGCTCGGGTTTTAGGGCTAAGGCAGTAAGTGGATTGCGAAATGACCAGAGGGGAGACGAATAATCGGTATATTTCTCACCCCAGTCCCCCAATTCCTAGTCTCTAATCCCTCGCTAATAACGACTTACGACTAATACCTAACGACTATTTTATTGACACCCTCGCGGGCCGTGAGGATGATAGAAGGTGGTAGAGTGGGCGCTCTGCCGATTGGTCCTTGGGCAGGATCAATCCCTAATTTAATGAGAAGAGGGATTCATGCTTACGAATTTTCGACGGATTCATTTTCAATTTTCGCCGCTCCACCTGTTAGCCGCCCTGCTTGCGGTTGGCATCATGGGAGGATTTGCTGCGACGTCTCACGCAGAGGTGGTCGCGTTCGGCGACGTAGATCCGGATACTGATCCTGATCTGCCGCTGTTCGGTAGCCCGCTTGATGGCAGCGATCAGCCGATTCCGACGGATTTAATTACCGTCGGCACTGGTGAAGACGGTATCGGACGGTTGGTGATTGACGTGCCGGCCTTCACTTTGCCCTTGGTCTCTCAGGGCACCAATGCCGACACGATTGGTGCCATCGTCGGCGAAGGACCGAGTGCGATCGGCGAAGTCGTCATCACGGGACTTGGGTCCGAATGGGAAGTGCGTGGAACGTCGATCATCGGCGATCAAGGCTTGGCATTCATGTCGCTCTTGGCGGGGGCACGCTTCATTAGCACAGATGCTGATGACGGTAGCGGTTCACCCGTGGCTGATAGTGCGTTCTTGTATTTGGGATATCAGAGCGGCTCGGCTGCAATCGTTACGGTCGACGGGTTTGGTTCGCGTTTGCAGTCGACGTATCTGATGGTGGGTCGCGAAGGGGATGGTTCGATTATCGTCACCAACCGTGGCAACATGGTTACGATTGGTGATGCCACGATTGGCGTGGCTGATCCCGATTTTGATCCGGTGAGTCCGTTTCTCTCGGTCTCGCAACCGACGGGGCGCGTGACAGTTACTGGTCTTGGCTCACGCTGGACCACGCAGAGTAGCTTGACGATTGGAGATGATTTGACAGACACCGACGAACAAGGTTTCGGCGTGTTGGAGATTAGCGATCAAGCCATCGTGCAGGTTGGTAATTACACAACTCAAAGTCCTTTTGAAGAAGATGAGTTGATTATCAATACCAACGGTCGCGTGGAACTTGCCGGGGGAACCTTGCGCGTCCAAACGGGGACATCTGTCACGAATCAGACACCCATCTTGAATAATGGCGTCATCAAAGGCGACGGCATGATCGACGGCTTGCTCGCTATCTTGCCGGAAGGCGAACTCCGCAACGCGGCCAGCACGGCCAATCTTCGGGAAGAGCTGATTGTGACGGGACTCGTGGATAATTTCGGCACCATTGAATCGTTGGGGGGTGAAATGGAGTTTCTCTCCGAAGTTGTGAATAACTTCGAGATCGTCGCCCGCGATGCCGTGATGCGATTTCCCGCTGGACTTGAGAACAACGGCACGATCACCGTTGGTGGCAATACGACGATCCATGGACCAATCGATTTCGGGGGTGGCGGCGATTTGTTGGTAATGTCCGATAGTGCCACATTGGTTGTGGGTGATTTAACGTTCTCAGCCGGGAACGTGCTGGGCCTGACCGTCGGACCAGAAGCGGGCACGCTCGACGTGACCGGTGCCATCGATCTGGGCAACGCGACGTTGTCGCTCGATTATTCGGCCGGCATTTTTCCGCAAGCGGGTGATACCTATCAGATTCTGTCCGCTTCGGATGGAATCTTTGGAACGTTTGCGAGTCCCACGGCAACCGCCGGTGGCGGCATCTGGGATATTACCGTCGACACCAACCGTGTGTTGGCCACCTTCACGGGACTGGCCCCCACGCCCCTCGGTGCCGACTTCAACGGCGATGGCATCGTCAATGGAGCCGACCTGTTGATTTGGCAGGATAATTATGGCCGGACTTCGCCACCCGATTTGAGCGCCTTCGGTGATGCGGACGGCGATGGCGACGTCGATGGCCGGGACTTCCTGCTCATTCAGAGTCGTTGGGGCCTGCCAGGGGCGTTGGTTGCCGATTTGGTTTCCGTGCCCGAACCTTCGTCAATGGTGTTGCTGCTGTCGCTGGTCGGCGGCTTCGCGGTTCGTCGGAAACGCTCTTAAAAATAGAACGCAGATAACACGGATTTGCTAAGATTAGCCACGGAGTGCACAGAGGTCACAGAGTTAATTCTCTGTGTTGCTCTGTGAGCTCTGTGGCTTTTTCTATGAAATTACTTGGGTAGAAATCATGGCAAATAAGAAGCCGGGGATTGGAATCGGCGAGATCGTCGGCATCGCGCTCATTCTAGTGGTGCTGGTGACGATCTTCCGCTCCGGCGGGGGCGCGACGAATCTGGTTCCCGTCGGCACGCAGCTGCCGGAGTTGATGGCCGAGGGCTGGTTGAATGTCGGCGAGCCGTCAGCGTCAGCGACCGGAGGTTCCGCAATTCCGACGCGGGAGAATCTGAAGGGCAAGGTCGTGCTCGTCGATTTTTGGGCGACGTGGTGCCCCCCTTGTCGGGCATCGATGCCGAAGCTGGCGAAGCTTTACGAAAAGTATCCCGAGCTGGGCGTCGAGTTCGTGGGGCTCACTCCCGAGGACGAATCGAGCCGCGCGAGCATCGAGCAGTTCGTCGGCACGGTCAAGGGCTTCGATTGGCCGGTGGGTTACGGGGCGAATCCCACGCTCGACATGTTGGGCGTAGGCGTGCTACCCACGATGGTGGTCTTCGGCAAGGACGGCCGCGCGACGTGGTCAAGCACGTCGACGAACGGCCTGGAAGCCGCGCTCGACGAGGCGCTCGCGCGGTAAGAGATTTACCACGAAATACTCTAAAGACACGAAATAAGAATTAATTCAAATACCTATTCAATTTCTTTCGTGTAGTTCGTGTCTTTCGTGGTTAGAAACTCTGTTCTGGCATCGCCTCGAGTCCACCGGTCGGACGGTCGAGCATTTCGCGGATGTAGCGAACCTTGGGTTTGCCGCTGCCGGGGACCGGCTTGCCGATCAGGTAGTCGCTGGCGTAGCGCAAGGGATCGCGGGGGCGTTCGGGGACGTCGAAGTTGTCGCCCTTCTGCATGATCACGCGCGCCGTGGGCATCTCGCCAAAGGCTCGCATGCCGCTCGATTCGCAGGGGAACCAGTGCAGGTTGCCTTCGGCGTCTTGCAGGCAGAATTCTGGGTATTGGTGCTCGTGGACCCAAACCATCCGCGCCGGAATTTTGTCGGCCCGCAATAACGCCACGAACAAGGCACTCACGTCGTGACAGTCGCCCTTGCCGCGCTGCAAGGTTTCGACCGCGCTGTGGTCTTCGCCTTCTTCGTATTCGATATTCTGTTGCACGTAGTCGTAGATTTTTTCGATCCGCTGCCAGGTCGTCATGTTGGCGGGATCAATTTCGTCGGCGACTTTTTCTTCGGCCGACTCGGCGGTTTCAACTTTGTCGTCGAACACGGTGATTTCGACCGCATCGCTGTTGGTTTCTTCTTCGTCCTCTTTTTCGTTGGACTTCTTCTTATCGGGCTTCGGCTCGGCGAAGATCTCTTTGAGCGTGCGGCGAATCTTGCCATGGCTGGATTGAATGTACGGGCTGCGACCGAGATAGCGTTTGAGATCGCGGTCGGGCTTTTTCGGAGGAACCAACTCGGCCGTGAGCTTCTCATCCGGCGGCAGGATCTTTTTGGTGCGGACTTCAAACGTCAGCAGCGCGTGCGCTTCAACCCCGCCCGGAAGGTACGGGATATTGATCACCATCTGCCGGGCACCTTTGTTGAGAACGCGGTAGTCGACCGAGTCAATCTCCGGCGAGATATCTTCGTCGATGACGAGCACTTCCTGTTCGTCGCATTCAAAGGGGACCGCCACCATCGCGATGACGTCTTTCACAGGACCGGCAATGGCCGTGACCGAGGCGCCGACTTTGTAGCGCACGGCGACG
The DNA here is from genome assembly GCF_041737835.1 of Bythopirellula sp. Classification (NCBI taxonomy): domain Bacteria; kingdom Pseudomonadati; phylum Planctomycetota; class Planctomycetia; order Pirellulales; family Lacipirellulaceae; genus Bythopirellula; species Bythopirellula sp. The sequence goes on from NZ_JBGSQY010000021.1 coordinate 166,404, forward strand.
GTGTCGCCATATTGGCGGTAGGGATCGGCCGCGGTGTCGGTTGCAGTGAGTTGGGCAAATGCGACTTGAGTGAAAACCAGCGCAAGCCAACAGGCGAAGAACAATCGTGCAAACATCGGTTTCTCTGTTCAGGAGTGATGGAGCTACCTTTAATTGTAGCTTGGAACAATTCCAGAAACCGAGCTTCTCGGCCAGCAATAGCCACAAAAAAACCCGCTCGACCGTGTTCAGGATGGCACGGCCGAGCGGGCGCAAGATAGGTTTGCACGTTGATTCGTCGCCAGGACTGCGGAGGGGACGCAGCTTGGCGATTGCTCGGCGTGCGCGGCAGACCCAGCGATTGGGTGGTGGGAGCTTGAGCTCTCTGCAGCAGTCACGCGGAGCGGCTTAGTTTTCGTCGGTCGACTTCGCGGGTTCCGGGTAGTTCGCGCGGCTCGATGGTCCTGGATCAGGTCCAGTCAGCGGCGTTGTACTCGGTGGGCCGTAAGTCGTGCCGGGACTGAGCGACGGCTGCGGGGTAGCGGGCCCAATGGTGGTGCCACTTTCGTACCCGGTTGCAGGAGCCGCTCCTTCACAACATCCGCTGTCCATGTACCCACCCGACCAGCTACCGGACGACTCGCAGCAAGGCGAGCACATCGAGGCGCACGGATCACAACAACAGGGGGGACACATCGGCACGCATTGCGGCACACACTGTGGGACGCATTGGCAGTTGGGCTGCTGCATCATCATCTGCGGTGCGGGTGCGATCATCTGGGGCTGGACATACGGGGTTCCCAACGCGACGGGGGTGGCCATCGTTGTCGGGGGAACTGTCGTCGTACCACAAATGGATCCGCGGTGGAGCCAGTTACGGGTACGGCTACAGCAGCCGGTGTTGGCAGCCGTTACAGCGGCCAACGCCAGCGCAATCATTACATTCGCTCTCATCGGAGTCTCCTTGGCACCCGTGGCGGGTGAAGTGTGGAGAGTTTCGTGGCGGGATTGTTGGTGGGGGTGCGATTGCAACGTTTGGTGCAATCGCACGGGTCTCGCAAGTGTGATCGAGTGGCCGTAAAGCCTTCCCAATCCTAAAACCAACTACGAAACATTAAGGTCAAGCAACTCTACAACACACCCAGCGATGTGCAAACGCAACACGAAAATTTTTTGCAACATTTTCCCGGCGCGCACGTTGAAAGAATGCTACATTTCTATAACCGCAGAGGACGGCCAAGGCACTCCCGTACGCCAAGGCCAAGCGGCACGATCCGACACAATGGAATGCGTCGTTCAGGCACGTTTTTCGTTGTGTTGCCGCTTCACATTTGGTGGAACTCCCGCGGCCGAAAACCTGAAGTTGGATGGAACCTCCCATGTTTGCGTTGATCCAATTGCGCCCAGCGATTGGCCGCCGCTTCGTCTCGTTATTTATGGCGGCCTGGTTACCGCTTGTTGCTGCGCCGTGTTTCGGCGCGTCGATTGCCGACCCTCCTGCGCCGCCGCAAGCCGACGAAATTTTGCTCATCAGCACCCGCAAACTCGGCACGACTTGCGACGCTAACCGCATGGACCGCGAGCTTGATTGCTGGCGGCTAACATTTGATGCCGCGGGGCAGCCGACCTGGGTGGCCTATGATTGGCACAATTTACAATTTCCTGCTAACGCCAAGCGACAGACCGTGATGTATGTCCACGGCAACCGCGTCTCGGAAGGGGTCGATGCCGCCGAAGGGATGGCCGTATATCAATCGCTGATTGGTGCCCGCCCCAGTGGGCTGCCGCTGCGTTACATTATTTGGTCTTGGCCATCGTCGCAAATTCCGGGTTTGATTAAGGACTATCAGGTCAAAGCGGTTCGCACGAACCCCGTGGCCTGGCAGTTGGCCTGGTTCTTGGATCAGCTTCCCGCGGAAACGCCCGTGGCCATGATGGGCTACAGCTACGGTGCTCGGGCCGTGAGCGGTGCAACCCATTTGTTGGGGGGAGGAACCTTAGGAACGCTCAAACTTGCGAAGCGACTGCATCCGAACCGTCCCCCGGTTCGGACGGCGTTGATGGCGGCCGCCTTCGATGCCGATTGGTTGCAGCCCGGCGAAGTTCATGAGAAAGCACTCTCACAAGTGGAACGCATGGTCGTCGTTACCAACAAGCAAGACCCGGCCATGAAGTTCTTTAAGCTAAGCACCAAGAATAGCCGGATGGATGCCCTGGGATTGGCGGGGATACCGCAGATTGAAAAGCTGGGCACGGCTGGCAAACGGGTGCAATATATTGATGTCACCCACGAGGTTGGCCGCAGCCACATCATTTACGATTATTTGGCCGACACGCCCAAAATGAATCGCATGTGGGCCCAAATGATCGATGACGACGCCCGGCCGATTCAAGACCTGGCGATCCCAGCCTACGCGCATTTGCGCACTGAAAGCACGCGGAAGTAGCTTATTCCGCTCTCGGCCAAAGCCTGTCATAATCAGTCGCATGAGCGACAGCGTGGCCTATTTCAATGGTGCCTGGATTCCGAACGCGGAGCTTGCCATTTCCGTTCAAGATTTGGGCTTCGTGCTGGGCGTCACGCTCACCGAAAAGTTGCGGACCTTTGGCGGCCGGCCTTATCTTGCTGAGGCTCATCTCGCGCGGATGCGCAATTCGCTCGAAATCGTTGGCTGGCACGCAGATCGACTTTGCGATGAAGCGGGTTGCGCGATTGATGAATACATGACGCGCAATGCGTCTCTGATTGCCGAGGGGGACGACTGGAACATTTCGCTGTTCATTACTCCGGGTAAGTCGGCGGAAGCCTTGAGTCCCACGGTCTGCGTGCATGGCTATCCGATTCCATTTCATCAGTGGGCGCACCAATTCGTCCAGGGTGTCGAAGCGGTGATCGTCGACGTGCGGCAGGTGCCGACCAATTGTTGGCCAGCAGAATTGAAGTGTCGCAGCCGCATGCACTATTATCTGGCGGATCGACACGCCTTGAAAGCATCGCCCAACGCTCGGGCAATCTTGTTGGATCAAGATGGTTACGTCTGCGAAGGCTCGACAGCCAACGTGATCGCGTATTTCGCGAACCGTGGGTTGGTGACGCCACGAATCGAGAAAGTCCTTCCCGGTGTGAGTCAGCAAGTCATTTTCGATTTGGCGAAGCGGATGGGAATCACACACCAAGAAAGCGATCTGCAGCCCGCCGATTTGTCGCAGGCCGATGAGGTGTTTTTTGCCAGCACGTCGATTTGCCTGTTGCCGGTGGTGAATCTCGATGGCCTGCCGATCGGCAGCGGCCAGCCCGGGCCTATCTTTCAAAAGCTGCTCGCCGGTTGGTCCGAACAAGTCGGCGTCGACATCGCGGCCCAGGCCCAAAAGTTCGCGATTCGCTGATTTTGAATCATCGCTTGCTAGTTGACTCAATTACTACGGCCGGTTCCCCCTGTTGGGCGAATTGGTTAAAATCATGAATTCGCTTGATTTCATTGATTCGTGCCGTGGCCTTCGGGTTTGCGGCTGTTAAGGAAACACCATGTTTGAAGCCCTGCAGGATGGACTCAGTAGCGCGTTTAAGACCTTGCGCGGCAAAGGAAAGCTTTCCGAAGCCAACATGCGCGACGGCCTCAAGCTGGTCGAAAAGTCGCTGCTCGAAGCCGACGTGAGTTTTGCTGTTGTGCGGGAATTCATGTCGCACGTCACGCAGGAAGCCGTCGGCGAAAAGGTCCTCAAATCGCTCGATCCCGATCAACAAGTGGTCGGCATTGTTCACCGCGAGCTGATCAACCTGATGGGCCCCGTGGACAACTCGCTGCATTTGAAGCCCACGGGCGAAGTGACCGTCCTGATGATGTGCGGTCTGCAGGGTTCGGGCAAAACAACGACCTGCGGCAAGCTCGGCCGGATGCTCAAGGAAGCGGGCCGCAAGCCGTTGCTGGTTGCTGCGGACCTACAGCGCCCCGCGGCGATCGACCAACTCCACGTGCTGGGCGAGCAACTGGGGATCTCGGTCTTTTCGGACCGTGCCCAGAAAGATCCGGTCACTGTTTGTAAATCGGCGGTCGAGCAAGCGAAAAAATTGGGCGCCGACGTCGTGATTCTCGATACGGCGGGCCGACTGCACGTCGACGACGAGTTGATGGAGCAGCTCGAACGCATCGACCGCCAATGCGCGCCGCATCAGGTTTATCTGGTCGTCGACGGCATGACCGGCCAGGACGCGGTGAACAGTGCCAAGGTCTTCAACGAAGCCTTGGAGCTCGACGGCGTGATCCTCACCAAGATGGATGGCGATGCCCGCGGTGGCGCGGCCCTGTCGGTGAAGCAGGTTACGGGCGTGCCGATCAAGTTCATCGGCACGGGCGAACATCTCGACGCGCTCGAAGAATTTCACGCCGACCGCATGGCGGGACGAATCCTTGGGCAGGGGGATATCCTCACGCTCGTTGAGAAAGCACAGCGCGAATTCGATCAGGACGAAATGCTCCGCCAGGAAGAGCGGATGCGCAAGGGCGAATTCACGCTCGACGATTTCAAATCGCAGTTGAGCCAAATCAAGCGACTGGGGCCCCTGCAAAAAGTGATGGGCATGATTCCCGGCATGGGGGCCTTCAAAGATGCCCTCGGGGATATGGACGCCGAAAAGGATATGCGGCGACTGTTTGGGATCATCGATTCGATGACCGCCGACGAACGTCGCAATCCGACGAAGGTGATCGACCAAAGCCGACGGCGGCGAATCGCGGCAGGGTCCGGGGTCGAGCCGCACGAAGTGAACGATCTCGTGAAGCAATTCACCGTCATGTCGACGATGATGACCTCCATGGCCGGCAAGGGAATGCGCGAGCGGATGAAGATGGTCCGCGAGATGCAATCGAGCCTCACCAACCCCAACGCAGCCGGCCTGGGCAAGAAAAAACAGCACACCGGCAAGCGGCTTTCCCCCGCGGAGAAGGCCAAACTCAAAAAAGACCGGGAAAAAGAGCTGCGCAAGCGAAAACGCGACCAACGCGGCGGGTAGCGATTGTCCCAGCCGGCTCGCCACGCGAGCCGGGATTTGCGGCCACATCACCCCTTCCCTGTCAGGACAAAATCTGGCAAAATTACGGGTTTCCAAGAGATACCTGAGCCTGGGCTGGTAGACCCGTCTACCGGTAGGCTTCCTATACAGACATTTCCCATTGATCGCGTTGCAGTAGCCAGCGAGGAGAACTACGTGGCAGTCAGAATTCGCATGAAGAAGATGGGTCGGGCCCATCGGGCATTTTTCCGTGTGTGTGCGTTTGATCAAAATTCACCGCGCGACGGTAAGGCTTTGGAAGAACTCGGTACCTATGACCCGAGCGTTCCCGATTCAGATGCCCGCGCGGTTCTCAATGGCGAGCGGATCTCCTATTGGTTGAGCGTCGGTGCCCAGCCGAGCGAAAAGGTCGCTATCCTGATTAAGAAGTACGGCAAGGACGGCACGCACTTGGATAAGCAAAAGGTTGCGCTCGATAAGATCGCTGCTCCCAAGGTTGTGCCTGCTCCTGGTGAACCTGCTTCGAAGCCCAAGAAGAAGGGCGAAGAACAAGAGCCAGCTCCCGAAGCCGCTCCTGCTGCGGAAGCAGCACCCGCTGCCGAAGAAGCTGCTGCCCCCGCTGAAGCAGCTCCCGAAGCCGCGGCCGCGGAATAATGAACTAAAGCCAACAATGCGATTCGATGTATTGACGCTGTTTCCGGAAATTTTTTCCGGTTACATGACGCAAAGCCTGCTCAAGCTGGCCATCGAACGCTCCCTCGTGCGGATCGATCTGCACAACATACGAAATTGGAGTCGAGACAAACACCAATGTGTCGACGATCGACCCTTCGGGGGCGGGCCGGGGATGGTCATCAAACCCGAGCCCACCGTGGAAGCGGTCGAAGAGGTTCAAACCCAGGGCGATGGCCCAGGGCATGTGATTTTGCTGACTCCCCAAGGGAAGACGCTCAATCAAAAAGTGGTCGAAGAACTCGCCACGCACAAACGGCTGTTGCTGTTGTGCGGTCGCTACGAGGGCTTCGACCAACGGGTGAGCGAGATTTTGCAGCCCCAAGAGATTTCGGTCGGTGATTTCGTGCTCAACGGAGGCGAAGTCGCGGCGATGACGGTCATCGACACGGTGATTCGACTCGTACCGGGAGTTTTAGGGGATGAAGACAGTAGCCGGGACGATTCGTTTTCAACCGGCAACCGGCTTCTGGAACACAGCCAATACACGCGGCCACGCGAGTATCGGGGCCACCAGGTTCCGGAAGTTTTGCTAAGCGGCGATCACACACAGATTGCCGCCTGGCGACAACAGAACAGTCAAGAACGAACACGCCAGCGCAGACCTGATCTGCTCTAGCCGCTTGCGGCTTAGCGACCTAATAAAAGGAAAAATCCATGAGCCAACAAATTCTCAAACTCGTTGAACAATCGAGCCTGAAAACGGACGTTCCACAATTCGAAATCGGCGACACGGTCGACGTACACACCCGGATTCTGGAAGGCGACAAGGAACGCATCCAGATTTTCACCGGCGTGGTGATCGCTCGCAGCGGCTCGGGTTCCAAGGAAATGTTCACCGTGCGTCGCATCGTCGACGGCCAAGGTGTCGAGCGAAAGTTCCCGATTCACTCACCCCGCATTGCCAAGGTCGACGTCAAACGCAGCGCGGTTGTGCGTCGTGCGAAGCTCTACTTCCTGCGTGAACTTTCCGGCAAGGCCACCCGCCTCAAGGAACGCCGCACCGATACGCCGAAGGCCAAAGCCAGAGCAGCCAAGGCCAAAGCCGGCAAGTAACCAGCCGCTCGCGGCTTAGCAACAAAAACACAACGCCCAGGGATCACAATCCCTGGGCGTTTTTGTTGCGCGAATATTGAAAACCACGAAACACACCAACCACACGAAAAACTTTGGCGCCGGGTGATTTGTCGGTACTGCCGACAAGACACCCAGGGCAGTCGACATGTTGACGAGAACGAAACACGCCGCAGTCATTTCAGCTTTGACAACGCCTGATCGGTCAATGGTGATTTGAATTTCTCGCATAAGAGAAGCAGCTAATGCAAACCACTAACGCAATGGCAATGGGAATGACAGAAGATGCCATCTGTGCCGACCAAAGTGGGTTAAGCGGACTGTTTGCCATAATCGTCGGTATCAGCAAAAGAGACGCATTGAGTGCGTGAAGCCCACAGATCGTACCAAAGATGATTAAACCAATTCTGACCATCGATATCGCTAAACTAAAAGAAACAGTTTCGCTACCAAAATGGCGTATTATTGACATTCTATTGTCAAATGAAGGAAACTCCCAACATCAATTCTCGCTCGCATGCTGGGTGAGGCGACTTCTTTTCTTTTGGCCAACGGCCAACCTCATCGTAGCCTAGGGCAACGCCCTAGGGATGGAAACCGACCAAACCCAATTGGCTGAAAGCCATTTTCATATGTCCCGGAATGCGAAGGTCATGGTGATGAATAGGACCTTCGGCCCAACGAGCTGGTCCAAAAATCCTCCTGGGGCGATGCCCCAGGCTACGGTGACATAAGGCCTTCGTCCAAAAAGTTCCTTGAGTTTTTGCTAGAATTTGGCCGCGCCCCCCGTTAGGTTAAGTGTGTGCAAATGTATACAAAAGCCCAGGCTTTGCACAATAACCGCTAGCAAGCCGGGAGTTGTTGTGCAGGTGTAATAGTTTCTGTGCAGTTGAAAGTCGGGTCGATTCCAAATTCCTGCACCGCATTAATCAGGCAGCTTAGGTTGTGGCAAACGAACTTAGCCAGAACTTCGTTCTTCATGGCGATATCATTCTTCGCTTTTACGCTGTCGCCATACTTACGCTTAATCATCGAAAACATGGACTCAACATTCGACCGTTGGTGATACCGCGTTAAAAACTCATCCCGGTGCAAGTTGAAAAAGTGATATGCCTTGTCCCACACACCGGCGCGGCCTGGACGGGAGTTGCTTTTGAACGGGATAAAGGCATTTGCGCCAATAGCGTCAATTGCGAATAGATTGCTTTCAGAGAGATAGGCTTTGTTTGCGCATATGTCGCCAATTTGTCAATACAATTGGTATATATTTTTAGTAACTACCGATAAAGGGGGCTTTATGGCCAAATCTGCAAAGGAAAAAGAGATAGGAATGGTGATGCTTCCCGGCTGCCGGTGCGGCCACGACTGGCTATCCCGCGATCCAGGAGAGAAGCCAAGAGTTTGCCCGAAATGTAAATCGCCGAACTGGGACAGAGAAAAAAAGTTTGAGCGGAATGCTTAGGTTGCAGGCTGGCATAAAAATGATTGAAATAGACCACCGATTTATTGCACCGCAATATCCACCATGATACTATCGCATGGTGGCAAAAACTCCCGATAACTACGCTATCCATTTGGCCAGCCGAACTGGGACCCGTTTGGATAATAAGCAGGAAAGCAAGCTGTCTCCGTTCGAATTAGCTGGGGCAGCGGAGTTAAGAGCTAAATAAACGGATACGACTGCCGCAACTTTTCTCTCTGACGCTTGCCCGGTATACAATTGCCACGGTATGACATTTGCCTCTAGAAGGACCATGCCGAAGCCTGAATCGTTCGTCACATTGCTTGCTGAGGATGGATTTAGGAAGCTTGCTGATGGCGAGGAAGTGCAGGTCGGTGACATTGCAATTTATTTGGATGATGACGGTCAAGTCGACCATTCCGCCTTGGTAGTTGAGCTTGTTCAGGGGTATGGTTTCGGACGAAAAACACCTTGGGTCCTTAGCAAGTGGGGCGCGGGACCAGAGGTACGGCACCGCTATAATTACGGGCCATACTCGACTAATGTGGAGTTTTACCGACAGAAAAAGTGGATTTAAAAATGTTTGATGAACTCAAGATTAGCTTGACTGTCGCGAATGACGCGGGGTTTCTATTCAAGAAGTTGATGCGTGACAACGATGTGGTGACACTTGAGCGTAACAAAACCCCAGAACAGCTTTTGGATGGCTTCGAGAAAGCCTTGAAGGCACCTAAGGATATTAGCGACTTGCTGTCAGCCTACGCGTACTTAGGGGCAATCTCGCTTTCAAATTCTCCTACAGCTATTGCTGCCTTAGACGACTTAGATGTAAGCGGGTTGCAATGGGGAGAAGAGTTGATCGCTAGAATCAAACAGCGATATGCTCCGTCCCAGCGGATTTACATGGGAGAGGTTACCAGCAATAAGTCAAGTATGTCATCGTCAAACAGCACCCAAAGGATAGTCATACCAAGTGTTTAAGACATCGCTTTTCGTTTGCGCTAGCTCGTGCTCAATTGACCAGTTCACGAATAGGCTGAGTATCTTCAATCTCATTGAGGATATTCAACCAAGCCAATATCCTGGGGTTGTTGGTGACTGCACTGTTGTGATTGTGCTAGAGAGAGAAGATGGCGATGCCGAGCAAATTAAGCTCGACCTAAAGCTAGACAACAATGGCAAAGAAGTATTTAGTGGCCGCATTAACTTCGACTTTGATGGCAAGCGTCGATGTCGGTCAGTTGTGACTGCACTGATGCCTTTTACAGAGCCTGGCATCCTTCGTTGGCGTTTAAGTGGGGCTAGCTTCAAAACCGCAATTTACGAGATACTTGCTGTGGAACCGCCGAACAACAGCGCCTCCTTTGGATCGCAATCGATGCCCAAAAAAGCTGCCAGAAAGAAAGCCGTCGCTGCCCCCAAGAAAAAAGCTAAGCGAAAAACAGGTAAGCGCTCGTAGCAGCGTCATTCTGCAAATTCAACAGCAAGCTACTCCTAGAATCGTGGGTAGCTTTTTTTGTGCAGCCACCCGACTTAATGTGCAGGCGGCACTTCTTGTGCAAAGCCCAAAAGCCCAATGCGAGGTGACCAATGCCCAAACTGCGAGATCCCGAGGCTTGCATCGACGACGAGCCTTCCAAGCCCACAGAAATGACATGTCGGAAGGTGGCCAAAAATAGTTGTGGCACCCAGCCCACGAATCACGATAATGGGGTCTTGTTGTTAGTTTGTTTTGTAGGCCGGAAAGAGTAACACGAGTTCCGGCAAGCAGTACGTTAACGCTAAATACTTTCCCTATGATGAATTTCCGGAACTGCGCACTGCTTGTTCCGGCCTACAAGATTACATCCATTACGAGGGACGGAGGCTTCACACCCTCAATCCTGGCCACGCCGAAGGTCCGCGCTGATGGCGAAAACGATGAAAAAAACACGATTCCTATTGGAAGTACGCAAAAAAGCCTGCCAAGTTGGACAAGTTGGAAACCTTCGCGTCATTCCCGAGAAAAACGAAGGTTTGTAACAGAAATCAACTTGGCCAGGTTGGCTAAGTAGGAGGTCGAAATCATAAAATAATGAAACTAGCTCACTCATTATCTCAGAGGCTTTTGCGACTCGCCGCCAGCGTGCGCTCATCGCTCCGCCTCTCAAGCCGCGCGCTGACGTTGGGAGAACGGGGTGAGCTCGCCGCGGCGAAGTTTCTTGAACGTGCTGGCTATCGCGTGGTCACAACGCGGATGCGGCAACGGTATGGCGAGATTGACATCATCGCGGTGCAAGAGAAGACCGTCGTGTTTATTGAAGTGAAAACGCGGCGGTTGGATTTAACGACGCAACCCGCGGATGCCGTTGATGCGCAGCGACGGCAACGTCTTACCCGCGCGGCGTTGGCATTCCTCAAGTTTCACGGATTGCTGGAGTATCCGAGCCGGTTTGACGTGATCGAAGTCGTTTGGCCGAGTGATGCCGAATTGCCGACGATTCGGCAGATCGAGGACGCCTTTCCGGCCGTGGGGCGGGGGCAGTTTTACAATTAGCATTCCAAGTTTGCGAAAGAGCAGGATTTGTGTAAAATAACGTGTTAAAGCACTTGAATTCAAAGTTTTTGGTGCGGCGAACTTTTCCAGGCGGAATAATATGCGGCGTTTCATCATTCTGTTGGCGGTTCTCATCGCGTTGGTAGCGCAGCGTTCTTACGGCCAGACCTACCGCTTCGAGGCCGAAGCGGGGCAGATGTTCGGCACGTTGGTTCGCAACACCGTGCCTGGCTATTCCGGCACGGGCTATGTTACCGATTTCACCAACGCCAACGATCGTTTCGCGCTACAGGCCAACATCCCCGCTGGTCTTTATGAAATGTGGATTGGTTACCGTTCGCAATATGGCGAGAAGGGCTACACCTATCACGTCAACGGAGAGACGGGGAGCGGCATGTTTGAGCAGACGTCGACTTGGTCCGAAGAACGCGCGGGGTTGTTCAGTATCCCGAACAGCACGAGCACGCTTGGCATCCAACACAATTGGGGCTATTACGATATCGACTACTTGGAGTTTCGTCCCTATGAACCACCCGTGGTGTTGCCGGTGAGCACGCAGCTCTCCGATCCGCAAGCCAGCCCGCGAACGCAGTGGCTGATGAATTACATGAATAGCCAATATGGTCAGAAGACATTCTCGGGGCAGCAGCACAGCTCAAGCCAGAATCTCTCGTTCCCGGTCAATTCCTACCTCAGCAAATCCGGCGGTTTGATTCCCGCGATTCGTGGTGGCGACTTCATCGAGTATTCGCCGTCGCGTTTGCAGTATGGCTCGAATCCTCGCAATGAAACCGAGCAGACGATTCAGTGGGCGAAGCAGACCGGTGGCATCGTCACGATGATGTGGCACTGGAATGCGCCTGCCAATCTCATTAATCAGACTGACAAAGAGTGGTGGCGTGGTTTTTACACGTATGCCACGACTTTCGATTTGCCTGGTGCTCTGGCAAATCCCAATGGCAACGACTATCAACTGTTGTTGCGGGATATCGATGCCATCGCTGTGCAGCTGCAGAAATTCGAAGACGAAAATATCCCCGTGCTTTGGCGGCCGCTGCACGAAGCGCAAGGGGAATGGTTTTGGTGGGGCGCTCACGGGCCCGAGACGTTCAAGGACTTGTGGCACTTGATGCACGACCGGCTTACGAACGAGCATGGCCTGCACAATCTGATTTGGGAATACACGTCGACCGGCGTGAATGAAGAGTTTTTGGATTGGTATCCGGGCGATGAATACGTCGACATGATCGGTGCGGATATTTACACCGATCCGACTTCCAGCATGAGCGGCGAATGGCAGGATTTGCTCGAAGTGTTCAATGGAAACAAGTTGATCGCTCTTTCCGAAACCGGCACGCTGCCCAATCCCGACGTGATGGATCAATGGGGGATCGAGTGGAATTATTTTTCCCCTTGGAGTGGCTCGTTTATCGATGCCATGACCCCCGCGCAACTGCAAGCGACTTTGGGTCATGAAGACATTATCACGCTCGACGAGTTGTTGATCACACCTTGGAAACAGAGCGGTGGTTTTCTGGGGGCTGATTTGAATTTCGACGGCGAAGTGAACGGCGCTGATCTCGCAATCTGGCAAGCCGCTTATGGTGATACTGCCGTGGGGGATGCCGATCTGGATGGCGATACCGATGGCCGCGACTTCTTATTGTGGATGCGGCAGGTCACGGGAGCAGGACAATTGACCGAGACATTGAACGTCCCCGAGCCGGGGGCGATGTCACTCGTTTGGTTCGCAACAGCGTTCGTCGTTTTTGGCCGCGCAAGGTGGTAGAATCAAAGGGTGGTAGAATCAGGTCGATGATTGCCAAATCGGCCACAAGCGATTCGCATATTGTTCGAGCGCGTGCAAACGCAAACCGTAGACGTGCTCGATGGTCGCTTGCGTGACGATCTCACGCGTGGGACCGCTGGCATGAATCCGGCCGTTGCTGAGCATTAAAGTTTGTCGAATACCGGGAACGATTTCCTCAACATGATGGGTGACAAGGATGACCGTGGGGCCATCGGTTGTGGCGACCGCGTCGTTCAGCCAAGCAAGAAACCGCTCGCGAACGCCTGGGTCCATTCCCGCGCAGGGTTCATCGAGCACCATGAGCAGCGGTTCGGCCATGCGGGCGCGGGCGATCAACACTTGCTGGCGTTCCCCTTGCGACAGCACTCCGAACGGTTTATCGATCAGGTCTTCGCACCGCAAATCGATCAGCATTTGCCGGGCATCGGCGAAATCTTGGTCGGTCGGTTCAAAACCAAGAAAGATCTTGAGTCCAAACTGCGCGAGCCGTCCCGTGACCACGGTTTCCAGCGCCGTATCTTCGGCGGGGATTTCCGCCGCGAGATTGCCGGTGATCCAGCCGATACGTTTACGCAACTCACGCAAGTCGAGCAGTTCCTGACCCAAACGCAAGACTTGGCCGCTCGAAGGCCAAAGATAACCGCAAGCAATTTTCAGCAGCGTCGTTTTGCCGGAGCCATTCGGTCCCAACACGGCCCAGTGCTCTCCGGGCCGCAGCGACCAACTCACGTCGGTAAGAATTTGGGTGTCTTGTTGAACGTAGCTGACGTTCGCAAGCTCAATGATGGGTTCGGCAGGCATGGCGATTCAATACGATGTCGACGATTAACTTTTGCGTGCCAAACAGGCCCAATCCCAAGGCGATTTGCGTTCGGTCAGTTCCAGGCCATCTTCTCCCCAAGGATACGTGGCCTTGCGCAGCGAGACCACTTCGAATCTGAGCTGCGTGACGATCCGCCGCAATTCCTGCCGCGAGTAATGCTTCTGCTCAGTGTCGTTGCGGCGAACGAGCTCGCTTTCGATATCGACCGAGCCGTGAAAGGCTTCGGCATCCATCTCGGCTACGTATCGGGCAGATTCCAACGCGGGAACGACAACGAGCAAATGCCCGCCTGGCTTTACGAGTTGACCGAGGCTGATCCATTGCTGCTCGCGCAGCCGCGGCTTGGGAGCAGTGATGACGTTCAAGCAAACGGCCAGGTTCGCGATCGATCCGAACTTCGCGCCAGCTTTTTCCAGGGGCAAGGCGTGCCATTCGGCGTGTTTCGTATCCTGGCATCGGCGCTGGGCGCGTTTCACCATCGCTGCGGCGAAATCAAACGCGACAATTTTGCCGAAGGATTGGCCAAATCGCTCGACGAACGTGCCGATGCCGCAGCCCGCATCAACGAGCGTTTTACGGCGGTTGGGCTTGGTGAGAGCGACCAATCTGGCGATTTGCGGGCCGCTCGTAGCGGTGATATCGCAAACCGACGTTTCAAATTCCGCCGCCAGGCGATTCCATCCTTGTTGGCTCATGCCGGCTCCAATCTATTCCCCGATACAGTACAGCGACTTCTCGCCACGAATGATGATTTCGTTGCCCACGAGTGCCGGTGTCGCATCGATCGCTTCGTCGAGTTGATTGGTGGCCAGAATTTCGAGTTCCGAGCCATGTTTGACGACGGAGGTGGCGCCATTGCGGCCGGCAAAATAAATCTTGCCGTCGGCACCCACGGGCGAGGAGTAAATCATATCGATGCCGGGCAGACGCTGAGCCTTGAAGACCTGCTCACCCGTTTCGGCTTTGTAACACGACAATATGCCGTTGTTCGACTTCGTGAAATAGAGCTGGTCTTCGTAGAGCAACGGCGATGGGACGTAGGGCGTGTCTTGATCCAACTTCCAAGCAACTTGATCGGTGTCGGTGATATCGCCTTTCGAGCTGAGCGGAATAGCATACAAAGCCGCGCCTCGATGGCCGGTCATCAGGAAAGCCAAATTCTTATAAACCAAGGGAGTTGGAACGGCTCCCATCGCCTGCCCACCACATTCCCAAATGATCTCGCCATTTTCGAGGTCGTAGCCACGAGCGCGATTCATGCCATTCACGACAACTTGCGTCTTGCCGTCATGTTCAAGAATCAGTGGTGTGTTCCAGGTCGTCTCCTCATCGCGATCGACTTTCCACTTGGTTTCACCCGTGTTGGCGTCAAGCGCCGTGATGAACGATTGGCCTTCATGATCCCAATTGATCACCAACGTATCGCCATGCAGGGCAGGGGAGGAGCCTTCGCCAAACATGTGCCGGGTGCGCATGATGCCCAGGTCTTTCTTCCAGCGAAACTCGCCGTCCATCGTGTAGGAATAAACCCCTCGCGAACCGAACGACAGATAGATATTCTTGCCGTCAGTAACAGGCGTGGACGAGGCAAAGCTGGCCGTGCCATGGTGACCTTCATGGGGAATCGCTTGTATGGCGACTTGCTGCCAAAGAGTTTTGCCGGTTTTGCGGTCGAGACAGATCACGACGAATTGGTAGTAGTTGGTCGGCGTACCAATCTCGAAGCCACCAAAACCACCCCCGCCGCCACGGCCCCCACGACGTCCTTCCCGAGGACGGTCAGCAGGTGGTGTGGATTGTGGTGCAGGCGTCGATTCTGCTTGCGCGAGCAATCTTTCATTTGCCACCAAGTGGAATCGTCGCATGGTTTTCAACGACAGACCTTCAGGAGGATTTTCAGCCGTATAATCGGTTTTGATGGCGGTTTGCAAATAAATTCGATCACCCCACACGATCGGTGAACCGCTTCCCTGGCCGGGGAGTTCGACCTTCCATTTGATGTTTTCGGTTTCACTCCAGGCGGTCGGAGGCTTCGCCGTGGAAGAGATGCCGGTGAATTCTGGGCCACGGAAGTTGGGCCAGTTAGTCGCTGCTTCATCAGCCAAGGTTGGATGCGTCGTTGCCAACAAGGCAATCGTCAAGCAAACATGTCTCCACATAACCTGTTCTCCGTAAACTGGTAGTGACAAGAGCAACGCCGTCGGCGAGGTAGGAGCTAGCCGCGGCAATGAGGTGGGCCAACTTGAGAATCATCGCATATCGGGCAGCAGTCTCCAACAGGCGGGCGAGAAAAGCAGCGAAAATCTTGCGTGAGTTTTCTTGCCGCGAGCAATTGGATTTGCGTTTGTATGCAAAAGACTCGTAGAATAAGCCCGATTCGTCCTTCAATTTGGCTGATGTAAGCAACTATGGCACTCTCCCTGCAAGAACTTCTCCAAGCAATTCGTGAAGTGCACGACGATGTTCGGCAGCAGGTCATCGCCGCTTGTGAATCCCACACGTTTGAAGAACTGTGTGGTGAAGCAACCGCCGCTGCGGGAGACACTGTTTATGCGATCGATCGCGTTGCCGAAGGTGCTCTGCTAGCCGGTATCGAAACAAAGATCGCTGCGAATACTCCAGTTGTTCTCATTGGCGAAGGAGTTCCTGATGGACAAATCGTTTTGCCAAAAGGCATCAAGGAAGCCGACGCCAAGTGGCGGATGATTGTTGACCCTATTGATGGCACACGCGGTCTGATGTTTCAAAAGCGGTCGGCTTGGATACTGACCGGTGTGGCTAAAAATCTCGGTCCGGGCACGAGTTTGTCAGACATTGAACTCGCCGTGCAGACGGAACTGCCGCTGGTGAAACAGCATCTGTGCGACAACTTCTGGGCGATCCAAGGACAAGGGGCACACGCGGAGCGTTTTGATCGATTTACTAATAAAGCGAAGCCATTCCATTTGCAGCCGTCGACAGCAACTCAGGTGGCCCACGGCTATGCCACCGTCTGCAACTTTTTTGCCGGTGGCCGTGATTTGTTGGGGGCGATCGCCGATGAGCTTTCGCATCGGCTATTGGGAGGCAATCAACAAAGCGAGGCGCGCGTCTTTGAAGATCAATACGCCTCCACGGCCGGGCAAATCGCTGGGCTGATGCTGGGGCAAGATCGTTTTGTCGCCGACGTGCGTCCCCTTCTGGCCGATGCGGTTAAGAAGCGTGGTGGGACATTAGCACACTGCTGCCACCCATATGATCTTTGCACGAAACTCATCGCCGAAGAAGCAGGAGTATCTGTGTGTTTGCCCGATGGCCAGCCTGTGGATGTGCCTTTGGATACTCACACCGACGTGACTTGGGTGGGCTATGCCAATGGCAACCTACAAACGCTGATCGAGCCGGTTCTCATCGCTGTCCTCCGTGATATATTGGACTGAACTGTCGATTGTGGAAGCCTGGAAGCGAAACCACGAATGAGACGAATCTCATGAACCGATGTGGAGACTGTGAATTCGTGGTCAATCTTTGCAAGCAATTTGAGGCATGATGTGGAGGTTCTCGAGCTACAAGGGCTTTCCAAGAGTTATGGGCAGCGACGCGGAATTGAGGGAATCAATCTCTCGGTGAACGCGGAAGAGATTTTTGGCTTTCTAGGTCCCAACGGTGCGGGCAAGACAACCACGATCCGGATATTGCTCGGACTGTTGCGACCCAGCCAGGGCACGGCCAAAATATTGGGCCACGATTGCTGGTCGCAAAGCGCCCTCATCAAGCAGCACATCGGTTATCTCCCCGGCGACCTGCGACTCTATCCCTGGTTTACAGGCAAAAACGCACTCAAAATTGTCAGCGAAGTTCGAGGCCAGAGCGAGGTGAGGCAGCGTGGAAGCGCGCTCCTGGAGCAATTTCAACTCGACGAAAATGTGCCAGTGCGAAAAATGTCGCGCGGCATGCGACAAAAGTTGGGGATCGTGCTGGCCTTGGCGCATCGGCCAAAGCTGTTGATTCTGGATGAACCCACGTCGGGCCTTGACCCCTTGATGTGTGACGAATTGTATCGGACATTGCGTGAGGCAGCCGCGACAGGGACAACCGTTTTCTTTTCCAGCCACACTTTGAGTGAAGTCGAGTCCCTCTGTGAGCGCGTGGCGATCGTCAGGGCTGGGCAAATTGTTGCCGATGAAAAAATAGAGGCCTTACGACAAAACGCCCACCGAACGGTGATGCTACGATTCCGCTCAAACGCAAACATGGCTGGAATGCAGCTGCCAAATTTCCTGAAAATCGAGCAGCGGACCAATTATGTTTGGAGTGGAGAGCTTACCGGCACGGTTTCTGAGTTGGTGGCATGGGCCGCTGCACAGCCGCTGGATGATCTCGAATTGAGCCCGCCGAGTTTGGAAAGTTTGTTCCACGCCTACTACCAAAGTGACCAGGAGCCTGCATGATACGTGGGATATTGCGCAAAACGCTCCATGAGACTTGGGTGCAGCTACTGTTATTTGGCGTGGCGCTGCTGATTGTGCCCGCCGTGCTCACGATGTTGTTACCACAGTTAGAACAAGGGCTGACCCAGGTGTTGTCGGCATTTCCGTTTGTCAGCGACCTTATCCAAGCCTTGCTGGGAGAGGACTTGGGAGCGAACATTAGCCCACAGAATTTGCAAGCGATCATCTGGGTCCATCCCTCGGTCTTGGCATTGATCTGGGCACAAGAAATTGTTTTCTGCACGCGTCTGCCGCCGGGGGAAATTGATCGTGGTACGATTGATATTTTATTGAGTTGGCCTGTTTCGCGCAGGAAACTGTATTGTGCTGAGTCGCTGATCTGGCTGGCGACCGGCGTAGGCCTCTGCGTGATGATGTTCACGGGTCATTTTCTGGCCCGCCAGTTTGCCCCCTCCAGTGTGCCAACATCACCTCAGCGTGTGCTTATCATCTTGGCCAACCTTTATTGCCTGTATCTGGCCGTGGGAGGCTTGACATTTTTCGTATCGGCTATGAGCAGTCACCGGGGTCGTGCGATTGCCGTGATTTTTACAATTTTGTTGGCATCATTTCTCTTGAATTTCGTGGTGCAGTTTTGGCAAGCTATCTCTGGCCTCGCACCGTTTGGAATTCTGCACTACTACCGCCCCGCTGCGATTCTGGCGACCGGTGCAATGCCGCTCACAGACATGGGAATTCTGTTGAGCGTCGGTGGGGTTGCGTGGGTCTCGGCCTGTGAGATTTTTGCCCGGCGAAATATTTGCACAGTTTGAGGCCTCATGGTATGAAAATCAGTCTTTCCACCACTCCTTGCTATCTTTTGCCAGACTGCTTCCATGCGCTTTGAAGAATCAGCGCGAAGGGCACCCACCAGACAAGATCATTCGAGAGAATTGTGAGACCGGCGATCCAGGGGAGTTCTCCATGGCTGGCTGCCCAGACAAAACCAATGGGGCCAAAGATTTTCCCCAGCAGCCCGACCAACACGATTGGCCAATGCCGCAACGGGTCGGTTGCGGCAATGGCATAGCCAACGCCGTAAACTCCGACGATCATGCCAATGCATTGGGCAAGCGAAGGGTAATTGGGCGGTGTCATCCCTGCCCAGATAAAGGGCGAAACCGGCAGAAAAACGATCAAACTCCCCCAAAGCAGATTATAAATGGCCGCCAGGGAGAGTGTGGCCTT
This sequence comes from Bythopirellula sp., assembly GCF_041737835.1. Classification (NCBI taxonomy): domain Bacteria; kingdom Pseudomonadati; phylum Planctomycetota; class Planctomycetia; order Pirellulales; family Lacipirellulaceae; genus Bythopirellula; species Bythopirellula sp. The sequence goes on from NZ_JBGSQY010000021.1 coordinate 185,488, forward strand.
CATCCAGCGGGGTGGAGCAGGGTTAACATGCGACATTTTATACGGTCCTCGAAGTGTAGAACCGCACAAGCTGACTCAACTTAACTCATACGCATATCCCTATCGTGACCACATCATCGTACGACATTGAAGTATTTTATGACGGGGGTTGCCCCTTGTGTCGGCGCGAGATCGACTTGATCCGCATCCGTGATAAGCACAACCGAGTTCGCCTCACCAATATCGACGATGCTAGTTTTGATCCCGCTGAGGTCGGCAAAAGCTACGATCAACTGATGGCTCAGATCCATGGGCAGTTACCTGACGGAAGTTGGGTCCGAGGTGTTGAGACGTTTCGCCATTTATACCGAGCCATCGGCTTCAACAAACTGGTCGCGCTGACTCGCTTGCCAGTGGTTTCTCAGTTAATGGACCTTGGATATGTGATCTTCGCTAAGTACAGACTCGCACTCACCGGGCGCTGCACGACCGAGACCTGCCGAGTGCCTGGAAAACGCGTTGGTGGTTTACAGCCATGACCGCCAACAATGAACTTTTTTTTTTGTTGCAACTCGCAAGCACGCTGTTTATGACGGGACTAATCTGGTTTGTGCAATTGGTCCACTATCCATTGATGAAACTAGCGGGCGCTGACCAGTTTCCTACATTTTCGGCGGCTCATCAGAACCGAACCACTTGGGTTGTCGCTGGCCCGATGTTGTTAGAATTAGCCACCTCGCTGGGGTTAGTTGTGAGTAGCACGATGCTAAGACAGTCGCTGGTCTATCAAGCGAGCGTGATTTTGCTCATTGCAATCTGGATCTCAACAGCTCTCCGACAGATGCCCTTGCACCGCCAACTCTTGCTCGGCCACAACGCGCATTGCATAGATCGCTTGGTCCGCTCGAATTGGATTCGTACGTTTGCCTGGACTTTGCGTTCAATCATCTTGTGTTGCCTATTCACTGCACGGCAAATTTTGTGGTAGTTCGTGTTTGTGGAATCTAGAAAAATGGAATATGGCAGTGGTTAACACCATGCGCGCTGCACTGATCTATCCACACCAACTCTTCATCGATCATCCAGCCATCCGTGGCGTGGATTTATGCGTGTTGATTGAAGAGCCTCTCTTCTTTGCCCAGTACCGATTTCACGCACAGAAGCTTATTTTGCACCGTGCGTCGATGCGTCATTACGCGGATGCGCTTAAAAAAGAGCACTGGGATGTGCGATACGTCGAATCGCATGAACTTACTAAAACGGGCCAAATCGTCGACTCGCTTGTTAAATGGGGAGTGACAGACGTTCAGTTTGTCGACCCATGTGACGATTGGTTAACAACCCGACTGATCCGTAGGCTTGATTCTGCCAAGATTGAGCATCAGATGGTTGAAGATCCCCATTTTCTCACATCAAACGATGAATTTGATGCGTATGCTCGCAAGCACTCCAAGCTATTCTTTACCGATTTCTATAGGTTACAGCGCCAGAGACTCAACATTCTGATGGAAGATGGTAAGCCCGCAGGTGGCAAGTTGAGTTTTGATGTGGAGAATCGCAAGAAGCTTCCGCGAGGCCTTAAATTGCCAAGAATCTCCTGGACGCAGGAGGGTCCTTATGTGCATGAGGCAAAGCAGTATGTCGCTGAGCATTTTCCGCAAGCGATTGGTGATAGAGAGAATTTTTGTTTTCCGATCAATCGTTCTCAAGCCGAACGATTTCTGAAAGATTTTCTACGAGTTCGCTTGGAGTCATTCGGCCAATACGAAGATGCGATCAGCTCGCGCGATTCCTATCTGTTCCATTCCGTACTCACGCCAGCGTTGAACATAGGCTTACTGTCGCCGCGGCAAGTCGTGGAAGCAGCATTAGAGTACCAGGATCGCGTTCCGCTTAACTCGTTGGAAGGTTTTGTGCGGCAAGTGATCGGCTGGCGGGAATATATCCGTGGTGTTTACGTAGTGCATGGTCGACGGCAGCGAACGAAAAATTTCTGGCAGCATACCAAGCCAATGCCACAAGCATTTTACGAGGGTACGACTGGCATTGAACCTGTGGATACTGTCATTCAACGAGTCTCCGAACGCGCCTATTGCCATCACATCGAACGGCTAATGATCCTCGGCAATTTTATGCTCCTTTGCGAGGTTGATCCCGATGCCATCTATCAATGGTTTATGGAATTTTTTATCGATTCGTATGATTGGGTAATGGTGCCCAATGTTTACGGTATGAGCCAACATGCCGATGGCGGGCTCATCACAACCAAGCCGTACATCAGTGGCTCGAGCTATATACTCCGCATGAGCGACTTTCGCAAAGGGCCTTGGTGCGAAATTTGGGATGCCCTGTTTTGGCGCTTTATGGCGAAGCACAGGGACTTTTTTGCGTCGAATCACCGTATGAGTGTGTTGGTGAGTCAACTCGACAAGATGGGCGACAAACTTTGCAAACATCAGGAGATCGCCGACAAATTCTTACGCAAAATCCACTGTGATCCGTCCTAGTCGATCACTCTTGGAAACATGTTTCTCACTGTCCAAACATTGTGCAGCCATTTCTAACAGGGCTACAATGAACGCTGTCTTTTCAGGCGTTTGAGTGTGCCAGCCGAGCTTCTCCTAAGGTGAGCTACGCAATACGCTTTTAGCTTCATGAATTATCGCGGGAAGTTCACGTACCGCGATTTTTTTCATTCGAGGGTGCGCGCATGTTGGGCTATCGAACTCGTTCACAATCACTGGCAAGCCGTCGATTAAAGTTTGAGCGTTTGGAAGAACGCGAACTGTTGGCGGCAGATACGTATCTCATCAATTTTCAGCTTGAAGCTGCATTGACGCCGACGCGGTACGCGGCTGATACGGGCGAAGTTTTTGGGCTGCGCAATAATGGCTGGAGCTATGGTTGGTCGACGGACCACACGGACGTGGCTCGCGAACGCAACGCCCATGCCGACCAACGTTTGGATACACTGATTCACTTTCATCAAAACCAGTCCTGGGAACTGCAACTGCCCAACGGGCAGTATCAGGTCACTGTCTCAATAGGTGATCCGTCGTTTGGCAGCACTCACACGTTAAACGTCGAAGGCGTGAATGTTTGGAACGCCGTCGCACTCGGATCGGGCGCATTCCTTACCGACACACGGACCGTGACGGTCAACGACGGCCGGCTCACATTAAATCAAGGTTCTGCTGCCGAGATGGCAACTCGTATCAATTTTATTCATGTTGTTGGCTTGCCTAGCGGTCCGAACAATGGCCCCGCTGCACCTACAATTATGGAGCCGGTTGTCGAAGGTGACATCGTCAATCCGGCCGACGTGCATATGGAAGCAGTCGATTATGTCGATCCCGAAGGAGATGAGCATTATTCCACGGACTGGGAAATCTGGACCACGGGCCCTTCGCCGGAGCGAGTATGGCACACGCTGGGCATTACTGGTGTGGAACGGCTGCACACTCATTTGGGTGACGGCATTTTTGAGAACTCCCATGCCGGCCGAACCGACCTCATTTCCACGCCGATTCCAAATTTCAATTTCAATACTTACTCAATCACAATTCCTGGCGTGACCGCCGGAGATCAATTGACGATCTCTACGGATATGCTTAACGCGATCGGCGGAGGGGGAGCGAATCGCTCGGCCATGGTCGATTCGTTTGTGTTGACGACAAACGCAAGTGGCAATTTGCTTAGTGATGGCAGTTTTGAGTTGGCCACGAACAACACGCAAACCAGTAATAGTGCTTGGGTGATGACGGCTCAATCGGATGGCGTCGAACCTGCCGGCGCTTTTCAAACTGCAACCTGGGCCGCCGCATCGGGCAACACAGGCGTTTGGTTCAAAGGTTACCGCGGCACTCCTGGAGTTCCGGTCGATGCGTCGGTAACTCAGGTAGTGACTGCGCCAACTTCAGGAGATTACACGCTCACGTTTGCCGCTAAGATTGAGCAGAATTTTCCTACGACGGTAGGTGCGTTTCGCACAAGTATCGCGTCCAGCGGTTCGGGTGGCATGAAGACTATCGATTTACTGAATTCCTTTGCGCCGGAATACCAACTGCGAGTTCGATTCCGCGATGCCGTTGGAGCTGTGAGTGCGTACGCCACGCGCAATTTCATTGTGGACGAGGCCTCAACGACGTTCCCGCTCGAATTGGAGGGAATAGCTGCTTCACCTACTCCCACGTGGACCACTGCCAATGACAATCCGATCATTTTGCCCGTTGCGAGCCCCAATCAATCGCAGCTACGTCTGGAAGGTCCGCTCAGCGATCTGTTACTTTCCTTTACCGGAAACAATGGCGTATCGAACACGATCATGAATCCGGGTACGCTCGACGAACACGTGAACCCCCGTGCGGTCATTGTTGCGGGCTCGAATGGCTTGAACCTGGGACCGACAGAAATTCGGTTCGCTGATGATGCAGGTCAACAACGGGCCGTCTATTTGCCGGCGATCAACTTAGGAGCCAACGGGCGGCTCGACTTGTGGATCGCAGCTGATGGCTCGACCTACTACGGCATCGAGTCGCAAACCGAGCCAGTCTTTACCAGTTTGGCGCGACAAGCGGAACTGCCCGTGCCATTCATTGCATTTGAGCCCGGCTATCAAATCGACGAAGTGGCTGGCGGTTTGCAATTGCCAGTGAACATCGCTTTTGTGCCTAATCCTGGTTCCGATCCCGATGATCCTTTGTTCTACGTCAACGAGCTCTACGGCACGATCAAAGTTGTGAGCAACGATTTCACTGTGAGCACCTATGCGACGAATTTATTGAACTTTAATCCGACGGGGGCGTTTCCAGGCTCAGGGGAACAAGGCTTAGCGGGACTGGTTGTCGATCCGCTCACAGGAGACGTCTTCGTCACACGAGTGACGGATACCGATGGCATCGAAGGTGGCGTTCATCATCCGCAGGTTGTCCGATTGAGCAGCACCGATGGTGGGCGAACCGCTTCGACGATCACGGTGATTCGCGATATGGTCGGCGAGAGCCAAGGCCAATCCCATCAAATCTCCAATCTAACGATTGGCCCTGATGGCAAACTGTATGTGCACAATGGGGATGGATTCACGGCTTCTACGGCGCTGAACTTGGATTCCTACCGCGGAAAAGTTCTGCGAATGAATCTCGATGGCACCGCACCGAGTGATAATCCCTTCTATAATGCATCGAATGGCATTAATGCCCGTGACTATGTGTATGCCTACGGATTCCGCAATCCGTTTGGTGGAGCCTGGCGCGCAGCCGACGGCAAACACTATACAGTGGAGAACGGCAATGCGCTCGACCGTTTAGCCCGTGTTGATAGTGGTGGAAACTATGGTTGGAATGGATCAGACTCGTCGTTATTGCCGCAAGCACGGTACGTGTGGAATCCCGCCCATGCCCCAGTCAATATAACATTTGTCGAGCCCGAGACTTTTGGTGGCAGTCAATTTCCTGGTTCCAAACAGGGCCACGCATTTGTCAGCGAATCAGGACCAACCTACGCCTTGGGTCAACAAACGGCTGGCAAACGCATCATCGAGTTTGTTTTCGATGCCAACGGTAACGTCGTTGGCGCGCCGACCACGCTGGTGGAATATGTCGGCATCGGGCGTGGCACGGTGTCGGGATTGATCGCCGGACCCGATGGTCTTTATTTCACGGAGTTGTATAAAGACCTTGATCCCGTGTCGCCGATTGATTTTGGCGCACGCATCTTTCGAGTTCGCTTTACCGCTGGTGGCGATGCCGATTTCGACTTGGATGGCGACGTCGATGGCCGTGACTTTCTCGCCTGGCAACGCGGCGCGGGGAGTGCCAATCCCACGAAGGCTTCTGGGGACGCCAATAACGACGATGTCGTAAACAGTGCCGATTTAGCCATATGGCAAGCCGAGTATGGCAATGCAAACTTGTCGGCGGTCAGTTCGCTCGTGAGCGCTTATTCTGCATCAACCGCACCGTTGTCAACACATGCCGAGAGTGAAGCCGAAGCAGATGTCGCTGTGGAAGCGGGAAGTCTCTTTGGATCACTTCCAGTTTTTTGGGTCGAATTTTCGGCGACGATGAAAAGTGTTGCTTTTGACTACTCTGTTAGCGATGAATTCGTGCCACTCGAACAAATTGTCGATGAAGTCTTTGAAAAAGGACCAGTCACGGCAAGCTACGGCGTCGAGAGCGATCCACTGGCGTACAATGACGGTCAAAAGGAGTCGGAGCTAATTGACGATTTGTTTGCCAGCTGGGGGAAATTGGTGGACATGATCTAACGCGACCGCCAAGAATGCTCATACCCGCAACTAATTAAGAGTGCCCCTGGTAGGAGTTGAACCTGCGACCTGCGGTCTTGATCTTCGTTGTTCAGCAAACCTCTATTGCGGAATGCCGAGGCAATTTGTCACTATCTAGGCACTGAAAAAAATAGAAATACCAACGCAAATTTGAGATGATAGTGTCCATCAGTCAGTAGGAGTAGAATTATGTTCTATGAATAGATTTCCAGCTACTGCATGGACACCCCCGGCGCCATTTAAGGTTTTCGTGTTAGTGCTCCTAACGACATTTACTGTCGAAGGATGCATCATGTACCTTCTGCAGTACCTTCCTAGTTGGTCGAGTGCACAACTTTTACAAGGGTTTTTCGATGCCTCGATCCTGACTTTAGTGATTGCACCAGTCATTTGGTGGGTCGTAGTGAAGCCGCTTCAACGATTGTCGGATTCTCGTCGCGAGTTGCTGCACGCATTATTTGGGGCTCATGAGTTAGAGCGCTTGCGCATCGCGCGTGATTTGCATGATGAAATCGGCCAACAATTGACCGCTCTACTGGTAGGACTAGGAATGATCGAGGCGTCCCGTGATCTGGCGAAAGCACAGATGCTGGCACATGACCTTCGTCAGGTAGGCGCAACGGCCCACGAAGAAGTACGTCGATTGGCGAATGGCCTACGCCCTGGTGTGCTCGAGGAGTTGGGCTTAATTGCCGCCGTCGAGCGACTTTGTGAAGACTTTGAAAAATCCCATACTATCCCCGTGAGACTCGAAACATCTGCGACCATAAACGGGGTGTTGGAATTGTCTGTTCAAACTTCGCTGTACAGAATTTTGCAGGAATCACTCACCAACGTAGCCCGACATGCGCAGGCGTGCTCTGTCGAAGTGAGGCTCAACAGAGTTGGCGATGTAATAACATTGTCCATAGCTGATAATGGTCGCGGATTTCAGGAAGATCCAGAAGATGCATCGTTGCTAGCTAAAAATTGTCTTGGCTTAAACAGTATTCGTGAGCGTGCAGAGATGCTGAGTGGGGATTGTATGATCCGGTCAGTCGTCAGTGGGGGAACATTGATCCAAGTAACTATTCCTTTGCCTGAATAAGTGATGAAGAAGATCCGTATTCTTATCGCCGACGACCACGCCGTTCTCCGTAGTGGATTACGCCTTCTGATGGAATCTCAAGACGACATGGAGGTTGTCGGAGAAGCGGGTGACTTTGCCGAGACCCTTTCGCAGGTGACTGCAATCAGACCTGATATTGTGACTCTCGACCTTTCGATGCCGGGAGGTCTTGGGCTTAAAGCGATTGAAAAACTACGTCAAAAGGTTCCCGAATCACGCGTGATCGTGTTAACCATGCACGACGACCCCGCATATTTGCGGACGGCCCTGGCCATGGGGGTGTCTGGGTATGTCGTCAAGAGTGCCGCCGACACGGAACTCTTGAGTGCGATTCGCGCCGTTTCCCAGGGACGAGTGTTCGTGGATGCGCGCAGTAGTACGGCTACGATCAATACGCCCTTGCAATCATCAACCACACCGTTGGAATCTCTTCTTAACAAGCTGAGTGCTCGTGAAAAAGAAGTCCTGGGTTTGATCGCACAAGGCCATACCAACCAAGCTGTTGCCGGTCAACTTGATGTAAGTGTCAAGACGATCGAGTCGTATCGCAGTCGACTCATGGATAAACTTGGCTTACACAATCGGGCCGATTTGACACGGTTTGCCCTTGAACAGGGTTTGCTGAAAAGTGGGACTAGCGAGCCCCTTCTGTAACACTTTCTGTCGTGCAGCTTCGTAAGTGCCAGGGTTACCCCGGCAAATCGGTTCATCTGCCCGGGTTTTCATGACAGCTTGCATCTAGATTACCAGTTACCCCGCTGAGCAAGAAACAACGCAATAAATAAGCTCAAGTTAGCAACCCACCGCGCCACGCGACGGCTTTCCTGCTTCAGGAAAGGTCAACATCGGGCCCTATGGTGTGCGGCTTTTCTCACAAGATAAGCCAGATTAATTGAAAGCTGTGAAACCTGCATTCATGAACGCGTAACGCAAGGAGAATTTGAAATTGAAAGGGTATTTGCAAGATATTGAGGAACTGGCCACCGGGAACGAAGATTTTCGCCGGGTGCTCTATACAGCAAAAAATTGCCAACTCGTTGTCATGTCGCTTAAGCCCCAGGAGGATATCGGGGCTGAAATCCATCAACTCGACCAGTTCTTTCGTGTGGAGGAGGGAACCGGTGAGGCCGTCTTAGACGGCGTCCACACGGCGATCCGCGCTGGCTTCGCGGTACTCGTCCCAGCGGGCGCCAAACACAACATCGTCAACACTGGGAGCGTTGCACTGAAACTCTATACGATCTACTCGCCGCCGAATCATCGAGATGGCATCGTCCATCGTACTCGCGAAGAAGCGGAGGCCGACAATGAGCATTTTGACGGCAAGACGACGGAATAAAGAAGGCGATGGAGCGGGGAAAAGAGAAGATTGACAAGAACGCTGGAGAAGCGGATTGGCAAGTGTTTCCCAGAACAGGCAATCCAACGTTGAGCGGGGCCTGCCAGGATGCTGGTATCCACGCCATCGGGGTAACGGCCAAACATCCGCTTACTGCACCAAGTTTTTACCAGAAGTCCGTGGATGAGAGTCTTAATAAATGGTCTTGTAAAAAAAGTTCCTGGGTCGGCTTATCCGGTTCACAGCTTGCAGTTCAGTTGAAAGCCGAACAAATGTGAATTGTTTCGATAAACGGAAAGGACGCGTGAAGCGGTGTTTAGTATAACTATCATAGGGACTATTGTCTTTTTCAAAGTGTTCGTGCCCAAAAGCCAGCCAAACTCAACATGCATCAACTAGAATGAAATAGCGATGAAAAAAAGGTAGCGGTATTCGGGGCTGGAATAGCGGGCTTGAGCGCAGCCCATGAGTTCGCCCGCCTTGGTTACACTGTGATTCATCAATACAAGCCGCTTTGGCTGCGAGCCATCAGCGCTGCGGACGACGTTTGTTTCTCTCTTGGCATCGCTCATGTCCTCGACTTGTTCGTCGTGGGCTTCCTGATAACGATTGTTATTCTGCTGGTCATATTTCTAGGCGGATAGATAACTTGTTTGTTCAACACAAAGAATTGCATCGCACGGATCGAATCGGCTGGCTACGCGCGGCGGTATTGGGCGCCAATGATGGCATTGTGTCCACGGCAAGTTTGATCGTCGGTGTTGCCGCAGCCAACGCGGCGCGAGGCGACATTCTCGTTGCAGGAGTTGCTGGACTTGTCGCCGGAGCAATGTCGATGGCCGCCGGTGAATACGTATCGGTCAGCTCGCAGGCTGATACCGAAAACGCTGACCTCGGACGCGAGCGCAAGGAACTTGTCAACGATAGAGAATCCGAGCGCAACGAACTTGCCTCAATTTACGTTAATCGAGGCATTGAGCCGTTACTGGCAAAACAGGTCGCCGATCAACTGATGGCTCACGACGCGTTGAGTGCCCACGCGCGAGATGAACTTGGTATTTCAGAGATTACATCTGCTAGGCCGGTACAGGCAGCAATTGCGTCGGCAGCAACATTTGCGGTTGGCGCTGCGATTCCATTATTAGTGGTGTTGATCGTACCAACATACATGCTGATCCCACTTGTGACTGGTACGTCGATCGTGCTTCTTGCTTTGCTAGGTGGTTTCGGCGCAAATGCCGGCGGGGCCCCGGTCGTCAAAGCTGCATTTCGAGTTATGATTTGGGGGGCGCTTGCGATGGCGCTTACGGCCGGAGTCGGTGCTCTATTCGGTGCGGTAGTTTGAGTGTGTTCCGTTTCGTACACTTCCTAGCAGAACGCCGCAATACGTTGTGTATTTTTGCTTGCTGAAAGCCGTGGTGAGCGTTCTAGTTTCTGGTGTTTGCTCGCATCTGCCGGGGTTTCCCTGGCAAGCAATTCTTTCTGGCAGGTTTTCCCCGGCATTTGCTTTTTTGAATTGCCGTTATCCCCGCTGCGCAACATTTCGATGTGCAATTAAGTTTAAGCATGACTCCGGGACTGCAATTCGCAGTTTGGCTCTACTTAATTATTTAACATCATTCTCCAAGTTCTTTAAAAATTATTGAACTTTGTGGCGGATCGATCACAAAAAAACTGCTTTACATTACGACAAGTCCTCTAGCTAAATGCGGCCTTAGTTTGCACGGGACTTCGAATAAACCTTACCCCGCAGAACACATCACGAAATGCTCCTTCGTGTTGAGTTTGGAAAAATACGCGGAGCATTTGGAGAGGTGTTGACTTATGACCTTATCATCTAGTTTGATCAGATCGCTACACAGAAAGAGAGCCTTGCAAAAAAAGATTGGAGTTCTTGTGGCCTTGGCGGTGTTCACCATCTTCGGTACGCCTGTGGCCATTGCGAGCGGTATTTACGGTACGCTTTCAAACTTTGATATCTACAACACAACTCCTGAACCGTGTGAGGGGGCCGAGATAGAGTTAGAGGGGATTCATTCGTCGAGCGTTGGTGGAGACTTTCCAGCACATTACAGCAGTAAAAGTATCCTGGAATACAACGACGATTTCGGCCAATTCGCTGGAACTCGCATTACCTATACGGGGTACAACTTCGCCGGCGCTCCTAACCCGGGCTCCCTCATGCCGAGTATCAATCCACCTTCGACAAACGGGCATGAACTGACCTATTCGGCTGGAGGCGAGCACTTTGGCTTCTGGCTCAACGGCGCCCAGCCCACGGCAACACGTTTCTTCTGGCTGAACAACAACAATGGGGCCTACGAAAGAATTGGAAGTGTGCCTGAAACAGTGCCGGGCCCAACCTGGACTTATGTGCCCCCTGCAAATAACGGCGGGCCAGCTGTACTGCAAGCGGTTATTCAAGTGCCAGAACCTGCAGACGCGCCTAATCTAAGACCAGACTCAACCTGGATGAAGGTCTTCAAAACCAAAGTTGATGTGTCACCATTCAGTGATGTGGAGATGCAGGATCTCCTTGAGAAATTGATCTCCGGCGACCCAAACGATCCAAATTATGTCAATCTCGTTCCTCAGGGCGAGGATCCCATCGAAGTTGAGTCGGAGTGGGAACTCCTCGAAGGGGGCAAAAACCCAAAAGAGAAAATGGGTGAAGATGAAGTCGCAGAAGGTGATAAGGTGATCATCCGACGCTACGAATTCTACAAATATATTGGTGAAGTTAATGAAGATAACGAGCCAATATCGGTATGGGAAGACATCGGCAATCCAGCTGACCCAGGCCTCGATGTGTTCGACGATAATGGGGATCTCGTCTTTGCCGCCGAACGTGGCGATTTCATCTCAGCAAATATGGTTGCTGCGGTTTTGGCACCTGCTGTGCCGGAACCTTCAACACTTATTCTTGGGTTTGTGAGTTTTGGAGCGTTCTTCTTCAAGCGTCGTAAATAAAAGGTTTTCTATCAGCGAGGTGACAAGGTGTCATCAACCAACTCTATGGGAGCGCAACACTGATTCAATTGGTTGGTGACACCTTTCGCTTCGGAATGCTGGCAAACGAGTGACGGGCATGAAAAATTTAAATTCTCTTTGATCGAAACGAGACTGTATGATCCGGCACGCAACTCTGACACTAGCAATGTGGCTTTGCTGCCTCTGTTTCGCGACAGCAAACGCGTCAACCGTCGTGTTCTTTGACGCTTCTCAGATAGCAACGGAAGTAACGTCGGGGGTGACCTCTGATACCATTAGCAGCAACGGCTATCTGTTCACGTACACGCGAGATAAATTGTTTACCGGCGGTCTTGGTCCCGATCCAATCGGCCGCTATGTTCGTGTTCCCTGGCCCGAGGGTGTAGAAGCACAGGCCGTGACGACTCCACCCCCCGGGGTGACTGACTACAAGGCACGCATCACGCTCAAGCGTGTCGACGGCGATGTCTTCGACCTGACATCTTTCTCGGCCAAACTACTTGCCAACACGGCAGCGACTGGCGCGTCATTCGAGATCATGCCCTTGCTAAATGGAGAGGACGCTTTCAACGATCCGATCTACTTCAATGCTAGTGGCTATTACGGTAATTCGTTTTCTTACGGTCCAGGGAGTACGGCTGCGCTGAGGGCGTTTGACACTTACAAGATCGGCCTGTTCGTCGATTTTGCTTTGATAGATCTCTCGCTTGAAGGCGCCGACATCGCCGGATCGCCCGGCGATTTTGATCTCGACGGTGACATCGATGGTGCAGATTTCTTACGCTGGCAACGTGAGTACGGCACGATGGTAGAGCCCCCCGGAAGCGGAGCCGACGGAGATGGGAGCGGCCAGGTTGATAGTGGGGATCTTGCGATCTGGCAACAGCATTATGGTGGGATCGAGATGCTGACGGCTTCGTCCCAACAGATTCCTGAACCTGCATCTTGTACCCTGACTATTGTTATCTGCTTGGTAGCGACAATTCATAGATATCCCAAGCTAGTCATCATCTAGATCAAATAGAGGTTTTAAACTCGGATAGCCCATGAACGCTGCACACCTTCACTTGATAGTCAATCACCTCCCTATTGTAGGGTACGTAATCGGTGTCCTATTAATCGCCTGCACGCTGGCCAGCCGCGGAGATCGGGGCATGTTCTTGGCGTCAGTACTTGTGCTTGTATTCGCAGGGGGAGGGTCCGCGGCAGCATATTTTACCGGGGAGCCAGCAGAAGAAGTTGTAGAAGAGCTTAGAGATGTTCCAGAGGTATTAGTCGAGAGGCATGAGGATGCTGCAAAATTGGCAACACTGCTCGCGGGAATATTTACGGGGCTTACCGTTGCCGTAAGTATAGTTGCATTCAGAAGAGAGGGGCCCATTTCGCTGGTCCTATTAGTGATCTTACTTTTAGGGGGCCTAGTCGTCTGTGCCTCAATGGTGTGGGTAGGAAACTTAGGCGGTCAAATTCGCCATTCGGAAATTCGAACGTCTGTTTCGACGGTTTGAGTCGTTTTCTGAATTTCCACCTACAACTTCTCGCCACTTTATGGAGAGTGCCCCAGGCAGGATTCGAACCTGCGACCTGCGGTTTAGGAAACCGTCGCTCTATCCCCTGAGCTACGAGGGCGCTAAATTTGTTTGAATATCATCATGATACGCACTACTATTCGCCTGAAACAAGCCCGTCATTGATGCTGATCATATACGCCATAGCTACTTCATCAATCTCGTTGACCAGAAATCTTACATGGCCGTCAAGAAAGGAGGCGTTAACGCCTCCCGGATGTAGGCTTCGGGGAGCGGCTGACATATAGCCTCCCACACCGATTCCGTTCTTGTCCTGAGCACTGATATGCAGAGAGCAGGGCATTTGAGCTTCAGCAGAGAGGGTGGCCAATTGCTCGTCACACTGTTTAGTAGTATCAAAGTTGATGCCTTGATTGTTAGGCAATTGTGCCTCGTCACGGCTATCTGGGTTAGCCAAATAAGGCCCACGATTCTCAATGATGTATGGATTTCCCACACCGATGCCATCGTGTTCGTTCCACCAGTCTTCGGGATGCATATCGAACGCCAATAGAGTTGCTCCATTCCACGGCAATGACCAGGTACCTCGTTCGTCTTTTTCGTTGTCCAATGTTCGTACTTCGCTCAAAACGAGCGTAACGCTGCTGCCATCCTCGATCGTGGCAAACGGTGTTGGTCTGGCTGACAGCGCGCCAGGATAAAGGTAAGTCAGATCGACATGAAATGGGCTGACATAAGCAGCATAGTTTCCCTTTGCTAGCTCTGCATAGTTCAGTCCCACTCCCGTCTTCAAGAGATTGAACTTTCGGCCGTAGGCTTGATCGCTTGGACAAATCAGAGAAGCAAGGAACTTACTCACCGCGATTTCTATCCCGATCAAATTATCTTCACAACACGAGGATTGTGTCTCATCGATTTTGATTTATTTTGCCTGAGCGACCCCGGTCTGGATCTTGGCAATTTCCACGGTCATTTGATTGAGCGAAGTTTACGCGACCCCGCGTTCACTCCGATAGCATCCGAGTGCCATAATCAATTCGCAGCTTACTATATAAGAACTTACAGTGAGAGAGAATGGAAGACCGTGGAAGCATTTACGACCCTGACGTTGGCTCGCCATGTCTATCTTTCAACGCTTTTCATCGACCGCTGCCGTTTCACACCTTTAATACTTGATACGTGCGAGCGTCGCCTGGATGTACAGTTGGCTGGCAACTATTGGGACAATTCGTGCCAAGCAAATTCGGCGTAAAGTATGATCACAAGCTGTCCAATTAGCTCATTTCTACTCGATGTAGGATAAGGCGACTGATCGCACGCGATAGGGCAAGTGCTGTTAGCTTGGGAATAGAAAAATATTCCGCAGAAGTCGCCCTACCTTCACGTACAAAACGTAATGGTGTTTTGGTACCGCCAGCGCTTGCGGAGTTTCCGAGTACAGTCACTTTGAAGCCTCGGGCCCACCAAGATTCCCGACCAAGCTTTACACTCTTCACTGCGTCAGATTGAAATGCGCCGACGCCGTTCGAGAGGCACGCACTGAGAGACTGGCACTAAACTTGGCACCCAAATTCTGCCATTCTTGGTCATCTAGGGTCAAATTTGGGCACCCGAGTAAAATTTTTTTCGAATAGTTTTACTCGGAGAACATCGGGTAAAGAGTGTAAAACGAGCGCAGCTGGGACTCGCCCCTGAGATGCCGCATGGGCAATCAAAATTGTAGGTGCCATAAAACTGAATAGAACGAGGATTTATCAATCACAGGTTCCGTGGAGATCGTCTGTCATTGTCAAAATCGTTCTACGGGAGTAAAGTTATTCTGCCCTTGGATCGAATATTCCGGGTTCGATTCAATACCTGACCATCCTCAATAAATCTGCTTTGCTGTCGCGTTATTGCGGCTCTCGCCTTCTATCTCCGGAACGATTTGATGCTGCTACGAATCACTTTTGTTGGTGTGCTTTGTTTGCTTTCATCGCTGCTTGCGGCTCTGCAAGCAGAAGACTTGGCGGATTACGTCAACACACTGCAAGGGACGAACTCTCGCTTTGAGCTAACTCGCGGGAATACTTATCCCACCACGGCATTGCCGTTTGGTATGCACACCTGGACGCCGCAAACAGGTGCCAACGGTGACGGATGGAAATACCAGTTTGAGAAAGACACCATCCGGGGCTTTCAACAAGCCCATCAATGCAGCTCATGGTCGAACGACTATGCTGTCTTTTCTGTGATGCCTGTTGTTGGAACGTTAGTCGTTAAAGAAGAGCAGCGATCCGTAGGGTTTCGACACGAAGATGAAACTGCAAAGCCGTATGATTATCGCGTCAAGCTGGCAAATGGCGCATCCGTGGCGATGGCTCCTACCGAGCGTGGCGTGTTTATGCAAATTAGGTTTCCCGCTGAAGAGCGAGCATACTTGGTGATCGATGGTTACACCGAAAAGGGCTCGCTCGAAATTCTTCCTAACAAACAGTGTGTGACTGGAACCGTACGCAACGGCAGAAACCAGCCTCGTGGTTTCCGCAATTATTTTGTCATCGAAGCTGACCAACCGTTCGTTTCGTGGGGGACATGGCAACATGGCGGCGACGTGATTCAAGCCACTGAGACACAGATTGAAGGGCATCGCGTGGGAGGCTATCTAGAGTTTCCACTGGGATCGATTGTTAATCTGAAGATTGCTTCGTCCTACATCGATTTAGAGCAAGCACATGCGAATCTCAGCCAAGAGTTGGGCGGCTTTACCAGCATCGAAGCAGCGCGAACGGCGGCGAAGAAGGTTTGGAACGATCATCTAGGTAAGGTTCAGATCGAGGGCGGGACGGAGGAAGAATTTCGTACATTCTATTCATGCTTATTTCGAGCGAGTCTCTTTCCACGAAAGTTTTACGAAATCGATGCGGCGGGAAAACCAATTTACCGCAGCCCCTATGACGGACGAGTGCATCACGGTTATATGTATACCGACACCGGCTTATGGGACACATTTCGCTCGCAGATGCCGCTGAATACGTTGCTGCATCCCACGATGCATGGCCGCTACATGGTGGCACTTCTGGCCGCGTACAAACAATGTGGCTGGCTGCCTTCGTGGTCTTTCCCTGGCGAGGCGGGCAGCATGATCGGTAATCATGCGATCTCACTTTTGGCCGATGCGTGGGTGAAAGAGATTCGCACCTTTGATCCGGAACTGGCGTTGTCGGCCTATCAACATGAGTCAAGTGGCAAGGGGCCCTGGGGGCCTGCCAACGGACGCGGCGGCTGGGAAGATATAGAACGATTGGGTTACTTGCCCTATCCCAACCATCATGAGGCCACGGCCAAAACTCTTGAATATGCTTACGACGATTTCTGTGGGCAGCAACTTGCACGAGACATTGGTCGCGACGATCAAGTAACGAAATTCGGCGGCCGGATGTTCAATTATCGCCATGTTTTCGATCCGTCGACTGGATTTGTTCGTGGTAAGAACGACCAAGGGGCTTGGAACGACAACTTCGATCCTGCGGAGTGGGGCGGCCCATTCACCGAGGGATGTGCCTGGCATTGGACCTGGGCCGTGTTTCACGATGTGGCCGGTTTGATCGAACTCATGGGAGGAGACGAGGCCTTCGTATCCAAGCTAGATGCGGTTTTTACCGCGCCGAACGACTATAGGGTAGGGACATACGGCGCGCCGATTCACGAAATGCGCGAAATGGTTCTTGCCAATATGGGCCAATACGCCCACGGTAATCAGCCGATGCAGCACATGGTCTACCTATACAACTACGCTGGCCAGCCTTGGAAGTCGCAGCAGTGGACGCGCACGATTATGCAACGGCTTTACGATTCGAGTGAGAACGGCTATCCCGGCGACGAAGACCAAGGGCAGACTTCATCGTGGTACGTGCTGAGCGCCTTGGGATTCTATAGCGTTTGCCCGGGAACCGATGAATATGTGTTGGGCAGCCCTGTCTTCAAAAAAGCGACAATTGCTTTTGAGTCAGGCAAGAAATTTGTTATCGAAGCGCATAACAATTCGTCGCAGAATGTTTACATTCAATCGGCGAAGCTGAATGGCCAACCGCTCGAGCGAAATTTCCTACGGCACAGCGAGATCACCAACGGTGGCGTGTTGGAGCTAGAGATGAGCGATCAGCCGAATTTATCGCGGGGTATTCGTCTGGAAGATCGACCTTTCTCTGTTTCCAAAATACAAGCAGCAGCCAGCACGCCCGAACTTTAGACCGTGCGGGCATATTGTTCCATGTGTGGAACACCGTTCTTAATAGTGTTTCCGCCATTCACCGAGACTGTTTGGCCAGTTACAAAACGTGCCTCTTCGCTGGCGAGATAAATCACCGCGGCGGCGACGTCCTGCGGCGTGCCAATGCAGCCCGCAGGAACTTTCGAGCGATATTTGTCGAGTACTTCTGGTTCGCAATTCGCATGGCGTTCCACAGGGATCCAGCCGGGAGCCACCATGTTCACGGTGATTCCCGTCGATGCCAATTCGCGAGCCGTGCTTAACGCCAAGCCGGTTTGTCCTCCCTTAGCAGCCACATAGGCACTGAAGGGGGCGGAAGCCAGGGCCAGCACTTCACTCGTTATATGAATGATGCGGCCCCATTGTTGTTGTCGCATATATGGGAGGCACTTTTTCATCAACAGTACAGGACTTTTTACAAAGAAGTCGAGCATCGTTTGAAAGAATTCCCAATCGTAATCTTCAAAGGGCAATTCCGGTTGGCTGCACGTGGCATTGATCACCAAGATATCAATGGGTCCAAGCGTATCGTAGACATCTTGATACATCCGCTCGATCGAGTCGGCATCGGTGACGTCCCCTTGCACGAGGTGCGAATCGCGAGAAACTTGTTGCAAATCGGCGAACGACCGTAAGGCATTCTCGTAGTCGTTGTGATAGTTCATCGCCGTACGCGCACCGGCTTGCGCGAGTGCGAGCGCCATTTCCTTCCCCAACCCACGGGTGCTCCCCGTCACCAAGGCGACGTGTCCGTCGAGCCGAAAGTGTTTTCCATTGTTTGACATACAATCTGCCCTTTTGCTTTTGCTGCTCGCGCTTGTTGCTAATCTTGTTTAAGCGATGATTTGATGAATGGGTTCGACGTGCTCGACTCCCACAAGTTTTTGATCCAGTCCCCGATAAAAGTACGAAAGCCGATTGGGATCGAGACCCATTTGCTGGAGCACCGTGGCATGCAATCGCTTCACGTGCATTGGATCGTCGACCGCGGCTGAGCCAATCTCGTCAGTCGAGCCAACGCTCATGCCCCCTTTGATACCACCGCCTGCCATCCACATGGTGAAGCCATAGGAGTTGTGATCGCGGCCCGTGCCGACGTCATACTCAGCCGTGGGTTGCCGGCCGAATTCACCGCCCCAAATGACTAAAGTCTCATCCAATAATCCGCGTTGCTTGAGATCTTTTAACAGGGCCGCAATGGGTCGATCCGTCGCCCCCGCGTGCTTCTCGTGGTTGGCCACGAGGTCGCCGTGGGCATCCCAGTTGTCGTCGTTATGGGCACCACCCGAATAGACTTGAATAAATCTCACGCCGCGTTCGACCAACCGCCGCGCCAGCAAACAACGCGTGCCAAAGTTCCGAGTTTTGTCGTCGTCCAACCCATACAGATCGCGTGTCGATTGGGTTTCTTGGTTGAGGTCAACAGCTTCCGGGGCATGTTGCTGCATGCGAAACGCTAATTCGTACGTCGCAATCCGTGAAGCTAAATCGCTTTGATCCGTCCGTGTGGCGTGGTGTTGTTGATTGAGATGGGCGAGGGTATCGAGAACTTCACGCCGCATGGGCCGCGTTGTTTCCGCAGGTAGTGATAAATCGTTGATGGGCGAACCTTCAGGACGGATCACGGTCCCAGCATAAGTGGCAGGCATGTACCCGCTGGCCCAGTTCTTCGCACCGCTGATCGGACCGCCCGTGGGATCGAGCATCACGACATAGCCCGGCAGATTTTCGTTCACACTCCCCAAGCCGTAATTAAGCCATGATCCCATCGCCGGACTGCCACTTTGCAGTTTGCCGGAATTCATCATCAACATCGCGGAACCATGAATTGGCGATTCGGCGGTCATCGAATGCATGAAAGCGATGTCATCGACGCAGCCGCTCAAATGCGGAAACAGCGTGCTGACCCATTTGCCGCATTCGCCATGCTGTTGAAATTTCCAGCGAGGTTCAACAATGCGGCCTTCATTCTTATGGCCACCCCGGCCGTGGGTTTTCACCGTGATCGTCTTACCATCCTGGCCAATCATGCCCGGCTTGTAATCGAACGTATCGATATGGCTCGGCCCGCCGTACATGAACAGAAAGATGACGCTCTTGGCCTTGGGTGCGAAATGTCCTTCCCGCGCTGCCAACGGATTGTGATAGGCAGCACTGGGTGCCGCCACCGCTTGCTGTGGACGGGAAAAAAATCCATCGGCTGATAAGAGCGCAGCCAGAGCCGTACCACCGAATCCGCAACCCGTTTCCCACAGGAATTCACGGCGCGTACGTCGGCAAAACGACCCAGAAGAGTTCGATTTATCGTTCATAGTTAACGGCCTTGTATAAGACTCATTCGCCTATTGGATGGATTTATTTATCAATCTCTAATCGAGATACACATATTCATTGAGATTAAGCACCGTCAAACACCAATACCGCAGGGCCTCTTCAGGCTTTTGCGAATGCATTTTCCGCAACCGATTCATTAAATTGACTCCGGATCGTATTTCATCCTGCGTGGCTTCACGGCCAAGCGTGAGTCTCAAGGCGGTCGCGACCTGATCTTGAGGCTTCTTGCTGCTCGTGGCGCGCACTCTTTCAGCAAAATATTGAGCTTGCTCGTTGAAGAAACTGCCGTTGAGCATGGTCAACGCTTGCTGTGGTTGTGTGGTGACAAACCGTGCTTCGCAGGTTGAATCGACGTCGGGGAAATCAAACGCGGCGAGTTGAGGCAGAATCAACGAACGCTTCACGTGAATGTAGATGCTGCGTCGCGACTGCTCTTCCAACGAAGATTCGCCCCAACCTTGGCCGGGTTGCGACTGCGTGGCCAAAACCTCGGCCGACATTTGCGGATAAAAACTTGGGCCGTAGGCTTGTGGGTTAAATTTTCCCGTGGTCACAAGCGTGGCGTCACGCAATTCCTCAGCGCTCAATCGTCGCATGTCAAAACGCCAGAACAAATCGTTCATCGGATCAATCGCAAGGGCCTCGTCATTGCCGGCGCTCGACATTTGGTAGGCGTTGGACGTCATGATCAAACGGTGCAACGGTTTGAGATGCCAATCGTGTTCGATCAACCACAACGCCAGCCAATCCAATAACTCAGGATGGGTCGGAGGATCGCCGAGTTCGCCGAAATTATTGGATGAACGCACGATGCCACGGCCAAAATGATGCTGCCACACACGATTGACGATCACGCGGGCCGTGAGCATGTTGTCTGGTGAAGCAATCCAATCCGCTAGAATTCGCCGGCGCCCCGCCGAATGAGCCTCCTCTTTCGCGGTGGGAATCGATGGCGTAGGAATGTTGAACAATTGAGGGAAGTGTGGTTCCACGACCTCATCGAGGACATGAGGATTGCCTCGCACCGCCAATCGCGTCGGCTCGGGTTGGGGTTCGCAGCGGGCTAAGGCTAAGACGGCCTCAGCCGCAGGAAGCTCATCGCGTTTGCGGCGGACTTCATTCAAGCGATCAAGCGTATCTCGAAAGAGTTTCCACTCAGAGTCATTAAGAAATTTCTCTAGTTTGTCATCCAGTAATTCTTGACGCTCGGGCGTTTCGCTGCGTCGCTGATCAACGGCGGACATGCGTTTAATGCCCACTTCTTCCATCGAGATCTTTTCACGTTCAATCTTGCCAATCTCCGCGTTGTACTCCTGACGCTGCTTGCGGGTTTCTTCGGACTCGATGGTCCATTGGCTGTTGCTGTTTTCATCGCCGCGCGTACCGTAGGATGTCACATCGGCAAAGAAGCTGACAAAGCCAAAGTAATCGCGTTGGGGAATCGGATCGACCTTATGATCGTGACAACGGGCGCAACCCAGTGTGAGACCTAAAAATGCTTGGCCGGTCGTCGAAACCAGATCGTCTTTTTCGTCGGCGAGTGCTTGCATGGGATCGGCAGGCTCATCATCCCAAATGCCCAAGCGATAGTATCCCGTGGCGATTACGGAATCTTGCGTCACTTCATCAAGCTCGTCGCCGGCCAATTGTTCTTTGACAAACTGATCGTAAGGTTTGTCTTCATTGAACGACCGAATCACGTAGTCGCGATACTTCCAGGCATTGGGCTTAGGGCCATCGCGCTCGAAACTGTTTGTCTCCGCATAGCGCACCACATCGAGCCAGTGGCGAGCCCATTGTTCGCCATAGTGTTCGGAATCTAAAAGCCGATCTATGAGTCGCGGCCAAGCATCAGGTCGATTATCAGCGACAAATTCATCCAGCTCTTCATTGGTGGGTGGCAAGCCAATCAAATTAAAGTAGGCACGGCGGGCAAGCGTTCGTTTGTCAGCAGCCGGGGCAGGGGAGAGCTCCGCCGCTTCCAAATCCGCCAAGATGAAGGCATCGATGGGATTCTTGACCCACTTGGTTTGTTTGACCTGCGGAGGCGTTTGTGGCTTGGGTGGAATGAACGCCCAATGCTTTTTCCATTCGGCCCCTTGTTCGATCCAACGTTTGAGCGTGTCGATTTCTTCGGGCTTGAGCGGCTCTCCTTCGGGGGGCATCCGCATAAACTCGTCAGTCGAAGAAACACGAGTGAGCAACTCACTACTTTCCGGATCCCCCGGCACGATGGCATGCAAGCCAGAATCCAATTCCGCAAGCGCCGTCTGAGGATTGTCGAGATGCAAGCCCCCTTCACCTGTTTCGGGGCCGTGGCAAGCAAAGCAGCGTCGCGCGAGCAGCGGCTTGACCTGGGTTGCGAAATCAACGTGCTTGTCCGTTTCGCGAGCTTGCACAACGCACGTGCCCAACCAGCTAAGAATGCTGATGGCTAAAAGCAAATTCGCGGAGATGAGAAGTTTACGAAGAAGAGTCATACTGTATGTGATTCTACATCAATTGTGCTCGCCGTTGCGCTTTCTGTAATTGCCGGGTGTTTCCTTTGTGGTGCGTTTGAAAACGACACTCATGTACTCAGGATGCTCAAATCCAGCCAACTGAGCAATTTTATCCAAGGGTAGGTTCGTTGTCCGCAAAAGTTCTTTGCAACGCTTGATTTGCACGTCACGAATTTCAGCCTGAGGGGAGTGCCGCACGAGTTTGCGAAAACTACGCTCCAACCAACTTCGCGAAACTGACACATAATCAAGTACGTCATTCACAGTGACGCCTTCACACGCCCGTTCTCGAATAAAACTCAAAGCCGAGGCCACGGTCGGATCCGAGACGGCATAGACATCCGAAGACTGACGCACGGCGATTCCTTGTGGGGGAACCTCTATCTCTAGTGTGGTCGGTTTCTGCCCTTGCATCAACCGATCGAGCCAGACAGCCGCTTCGTATCCGATACGTTCCGGGTTGGGGATGATACTTGTCAGTTGTGGCTGACAAAAGCCACAGACAATCTCGTCATTATCAACGCCGATAACGGCCACGTGCTCGGGGACGGCCAGATCGAGTTGCGCGCAAGCATCCAGCACGTGTTGGCCGCGGAGATCGTTGGTGGCAAAGATGCCAAGTGGCTTCTTCAGCGAGGCGATCCACTCGACGAGTTGAATTTGATCGCGTTTCCAAGCTTGCTGACCGCTCCGGGGCGATTCGTAGACGCTTCCTGTGAAGCCTTTGTGCCCAATTTCCGTAATGAAGCCGTCGCGGCGACGCTGGGACCAATATTCACCGGCAAAACCACAGCAGGCAAAGTTTTCAAAACCCCGTTCGAGCAGATGCTCGGCCGCCATCCGGCCGATCACCATGTCGGCTGACAAAATCCGCAAAACTCCCAAATGGGCATGGATATCGCCCAAATCAATTGTGGCCAACCGGCGACGGCGCATCAGTTTGACCGATTCCTTAGTGGCATTACGGGTAATGATCCCATCGCCGCTCCAACGCTTTAACAAACCCAGTGGATCGGCACTTAGTTCATGCTGCTCCAGGCAGATTGACCAGGGTCGATTGGCACGCAGATAACGCGAAACTCCCTCCAAAATCCTTCGGCCGTAGACGAGCGAAGTCTCAACGTCGAGTGCTACACGAGGCGCTTTTGACACGACAAGATTCCAGTAATTGAGGTTCTAGACGAGAAAAACGCCTGGTAGCCATTGTCCTACAAAACACACAAGACCTGCTGAATAGCTCAATCGTGAGTGATAGAAATATCAATCAGGATGGCGGTTTCGTATCTCTGTTAAGGATCAAAAGCCAAGCTTGGCCTAGGGGACGATGAGGAGTAGTTATTAAATACAGCTTGAATTATAGCATAATTTCGACGATAACCCCAAGGCCTGGGTGGTAAAAATCCGCTTCCAGCAGAATGACAAAGAAACTCAATAAGTATGAGTAAAATGTCTCAATAAGATTGACGATCAATCTCATTGTTGAACTTGTCGTATGCAAACACAATGAGAAAAGACTGGAGAGAAATCCACACTTATCACTGCATCTCTAGTTCGAACTACTTTTCGTGACACGCTTGTCGTTGTCTTGTCCTGATTGTCATTGGATTTGGGTGAGGCTTTGGATTCGTTGCTCCTGGGAGGTGGGCACAGGCATCCTGGCGTATTTCCGTACAGGAAGTCTGTTTCTCCTTTTCATCAAGGCAGCGATTCATTGCTCAATGCACATGAATCGTCGTGATGCCGTCAAAACTGTGCTGGTCGGTGCCGCTGGGCTGGTGGCCGGATCAGCGTGCGCGAATGCACCCGCCACGGCCGATGCGTTACGGGTTGATCTTACGCCACGGTTTGAACTCTCGCCCCATCTTTATATGCAGTTCATGGAACCATTGGGAGTCACCGACAGTTCCGTCGAGGCCGCTTGGGATCACCGTAATGATTGCTGGCGTGGCGACGTGGTCGACGTAACTCGTGAGCTGGCACCCACGATGGTCCGCTGGGGCGGCATCTTTTGCGACTTTTACCGCTGGCGCGAAGGGGTTGGTCCTCGTGAAAAGCGTCCCACGATGGCGAACCTGATGTGGGGCGGGTTGGAATCGAATCAGATTGGCACGGGTGAGTTCGTCGATTTCTGCCGGCAGGTGCAAGCCGAGCCGTTGATGTGCGTCAACTTTGAATCCGATGGTCGACAGCAATACAAAAAAATTAAAGACAATGTCCGCACGGCAGATGCGCAGGAGGCTGCGGATTGGGTGGCCTACTGCAACGATCCTGACAATGCCGAGCGCCGCAGTCACGGTATCAGCGATCCGCTCACCATCCCCTATTGGCAGTTGGGGAATGAAACCTCTTACGATTCGCAAGGTTTCGATCAGGCGACCACGATCGAGAAAACGATCCAATTTTCTCGGGCGTTGCGTGCGGTTGACCCTTCGATCAAAGTCATCGCGTGGGGAGATTCAGGTTGGGCCAAGGACATGTGTGAGCGGGCTGGCGAGCATTTCGATATGCTCGCCTTCCATCACATGTTCAACCCGGATCGCCCTGAACACGTCTTGAGCGGTGAACGATATCGTCGCGATCCTGCCGCCACGTGGGATTGCCTGATGCAGGCATGGAAAATGAACGATGCCAAGATTCGCGAAGTTCGCGCAAGCTTGGGTGAACATCAAATGCCGCTGGCGATGACCGAATGCCACTTTGCCATTCCAGGCCGCGACCGTTGCGATGTGATGTCGACTTGGGCCACGGGCGTAGCTTATGGCCGCATTCTGAACAACCATCAGCGTCATGGCGACGTGCTGAAGATCGCCACGGCGGCGGATTTTTGTGGCACGCGTTGGCAGGTGAATGCAGTCATGATTCCCGTGCCTCATGGACGGGCTTATCTGATGCCGGTCGCGCGTGTGATGAAGCTGTATCGGCATCACATCGGTACGCATGCTGTGGATGTATCGTCATCCCCATCCGACTTAGACGTGGTGGCCAGTCGCTCGGATAACAAGTTGTTCCTGCACGTGGTAAATACTAACCGTTCGCGAGAAATTGCGATGGATTTCACCTTGTCTGCGGGAGGGATTGCGAAAGCAACAGCTTTCGAGATCTCGGATGATCCCATGGTGGAAGTTTCGGAGTTGAATAGCTCCGAGGTAATGCAGATCCGTGAGCGTTCTTTGGAAAAAAACGGTCGGTGGAAATTTCCTGCGGCTACCGTGTCAGCAGTAGAAATCGAGTTAACGGCATAAGCAACTGAAACATTGAATACATCATCCATGCATTCGAATCCGAGCCACATAACACATACACGACTAACTCAGCAAATAGCTGGGTTTTTCATGTACTGCGCTTGTGTGCTTGGTTTTCCACTGTCTGTAAGTGGGCAGCACCAAACAAGCACGTTCACTCCAATTGATCAAAGTGGAACGCTTCCCTATCGGATCAAAATTCAAGAACTCGATTTCGGTACGGCTGACTTGCCTGGGCTTCATTCTTACGCGGCTGGAACTTTCAACGGCAAGTGGGTGATGATCGCTGGCCGTACGAACGGTGTGCACACTCTTGATTCATCAGGTGAAGATAGTTTTCCTGCAGAAAGCCAGAATCGCGATGTGTGGGTTATTGATCCCGTGACCAAGCAGTCTTGGCACCGCTCTTTAGGTAATCCAGCCATGCCAGGGAATGATCCGGTTTCAGGCTTATCTCCGAATCAAATCGCATCATTGACGCCAACAAACAACCAGTTCGAGCAAGTTGGCAACACTCTCTACATGACGGGTGGTTACGGCTTGAATCCTGCCAACAACTTTACAACCTTCAACACGTTGACGGCCATTGACCTACCTGGTTTGGT
Organism: Bythopirellula sp.; assembly: GCF_041737835.1. Classification (NCBI taxonomy): domain Bacteria; kingdom Pseudomonadati; phylum Planctomycetota; class Planctomycetia; order Pirellulales; family Lacipirellulaceae; genus Bythopirellula; species Bythopirellula sp. Next base: position 211,654 of record NZ_JBGSQY010000021.1, read on the forward strand.
TCATTGGGTGATTGATGGCACTGGACAAGCAGTGGATTCGATTCGGCAGGTCGACCATCCGATTGTCTCGGTCACAGGAGGGGCCATGTATGAGATGGGTGGCCGAATGCACCTTGTTTTCGGACAAGATTTTGAAGGTCCGTACAGCCCTCGCAGCGAAGGGGCATACACCAGACAGGTACGCAGCTTTGATATTGTTGATGATGGGGTGAATTTGGCGATTGAGAATGCAACTTCAACTCCCATCAACAATTCTTATCGCCGTCGTGACTTGAACGTGATTCCCGTGCTCTCGCCCGATGGTTTTGGAGGGACGGAAGAAGGACTTGTGGCCTTGTCGGGTGTGTTCACGACCTCGTTTGGTGTGTGGACTGTTCCCGTAGAAATTGATTCCAGCGGCGTACCAACGATGGCTACGCCTAGTGATCTTTCAACATTCAAGCAAGGCTTTAATGGCTATCACTCGGCTAAACTCGGATTGTATTCGCAAGCCACCGGCGACATGCATGAGCTTCTCTTTGGTGGCATTAGTTTGCAGTATGTCGATCCGCTCACAGGAGTTGTCGAAACGGATAACGACATGCCTTTTGTCAACGATGTGACTTCCGTGGCCATTAACGCAAGTGGCGAATATAGCCAACATCACATGGGCTATTTTCCAGAGATATTGGATGAAGAAGGCAACGCATGGCGGTTTGGCGCCAATGCAGAATTCTTTTTGGCTGAGGGGATTGCGGCCTTTGAGAATGGAGTCATTGATCGCGACGCCTTGGTTAGCACGGCGACCTTGGGTTACATCTTCGGTGGGATCATGACAAATGGCCCACACACGCGAGGATTTCCTGACGTGATATCAACGTCGTCGTTTCGGATTTTTGAAGTTGTTTATCTCGCCGTACCCGAACCATCGACATTGGTGTTACTGGTTGTGGCGAGTGTGTTTATGAGCTTGAACAAGAGTAGGCTGGCGAATAGAGGTGAGTAACGGTGTTTGTATGCGAAGTTAAGGGCTACCTTCTCTTCCTATTCTTTTCTTTTTCAACTGGGAGATGCTGATGAAACGAACTTTTGTTTTCGCGGTCGTTGGGATAGGGATGGCGTTGGTTGCCATTCAATCGACGCATGCTGCAACCGTCGCTTACTGGCGATTTGAAGACGGCGTGGCGGGGGCAGATGTCACGCATATTGCTGGGTCAGACAACACTTTTTCGGCAGATGTTTTAGACGTTTCGGGCAATGGCAATCACCTTTCGACCTGGAACACCGGCGGCTGCTGCGGCTATGGCTATCGAGCGGATGTTGCTTCTTCAGTGGTGCCTGGTACAGGAGCAGCAAACACATTGAGCGTAAAAAATACAGGTGGCGGGCCAGGCATGTTTACCAAGGCCGCCGTGAGCAATCCCTCGGGAGTGAATATCGACACAATGACCCCCTCGGCTTTCACAGTGGAAGCAAGCTGGAAGTTCGAAAACGGCGGCCATCGTACGGTGGTGGGACGCGACGCCCGGAATGTTTCGTCCTCCAACGGCGCGTTGGCCGCCCTTTATTTACAAGCCCAGCCGGATAACAGCATCAAGTTCGAGTTCACCGATGTGGCAGGTAATACCCATGCCGCTATCTCGGCACCTGGCTTGGCTGTCGGCTACAACTTCCCCACCGATCCCGATGGTTTGCTTGCCGATTGGTATCAGCTTGCCGGGGTGAGTGACGGCAACACCGTCAAGTTGTATGTGAATGGTGCGCTGGTTGCTTCCTCGCCGATTGTAAATTCCGATCCACGACTAGCAGTCGGTACTGACGATGGTGGTGACTGGGATGCCGGCAGTTGGAGTGTTGGACGTGGTTTGTACAACGGCGGGCATGGTGATCGCGCATACGGCTTTATCGATGAAGTTCGCATCTCGGACCACGCACTGTCGCCAAGTGAGTTCTTGGGTGTCCCTGAACCGGGATCAGCGGCCCTATTGCTGCTGGGAAGCGTGTTCGGGCTGACAAGAATTCGCCGCGGCAATTAACACAAGTACTGAAAGATAGAGATTGGTTATCAGGGATTCTCTGCCGAGTCCTGTCGGCTGATTGGGCAGATTGGCTGCAGGCTCGGCAAAGGATCCAACTCAATACAGAAATAGGCATCATGGCTATCAGCACAAAATTTTTAAACTTTTCACGGCTTACTTTCAGCTTGCTGGCGACCTGTGTATTGATCGACCAAGCGCATGCGGATTACACAGTCGAGCGAGTTGTGGGTGGCTTGAATCAGCCGATGTACCTCACTCAGGCCCCTGGCGAGAACGACTCGCTTTATATCGTTGAACGCAGCGACTCGGGAAATTCGCTCGGCAAAATACGTCGCTACAACTTACAGACGCATACATTCAACACTTTTCTTGACCTGACAGGAAGTATTTTTTCCGATGGTGGGCTGTTGGGGATGACGTTCCATCCTGATTATCAAACGAATAGCTTGTTCTACGTGACTTCCAACGTCAGTGGCGTCAATGCACTTGACGAATACAAAGTCGTCAGCGGCACACCTCAAATGCAGCGGCGTTTGCTGCAGTACAACAGCTTGGAGAACGTGTTTCACACGATTAACCAAGTCCATTTCCGCCCGAATGGCAACAACTCGGAACTCTTTGTCACAACGGGTGATGGCGGCACACAAGCCGATTCCCCCGGTTTTGATCCCGCATTGATCGAAAGTCTCAACTCTCCGTATGGGAAGTTGATGAAGGTCGATTTGAATGAGAGTTATCCCACGCCGGCGACAGGTCCTACTCACGCGGGGGTGGATGTTGTCGCGCGAGGGTTGCGTAATCCTTATCGATCGTCTTTTGATCGACTGACTGGTGATTTCTACATCGCCGACGTCGGTTTCAATACGGCTGAAGAAGTCAATTTCATCTCATCGAGCCATCTGGCCAACACCTCCGCCCCCGTGCTTGACTTCGGTTGGACTGATCGCGAGGGAACCATCGAACTCAATCCCGGTCAAGGTTCACCGAGCGACATCAATCCGATTTTTGACTATGCCCACGGCGGACAACCATTGCCGCATCCTTCACTGATATCAGGGCAATCGATTACTGGCGGTTATGTGTACCGAGGAGCAATCCCAGAGCTTCAAGGACGCTATTTCTTTTCCGATTACCTAAATGGAAATGTTTATTCAGGGTCATTCAATTCGAACACAAATCCTGCGGCGTTTGACGGTACGAACATGACCGACATTGTGAATCACACGACGGCCTTTGAATCGGAAGTGGCCGGTGGCGCGAATATTCAGTTCGTCACCTCCTTTGCCGAGGACAACTCGGGCAACCTCTACATCATTAAGTTCGGCAATAGTTTCTTCCCGCCCTTGGGACAGGGGGAAATCTTTCGCATCACACCGATTTCGTCATCGGCGGTTGAATTGTTGGTTGATCGGGCCAGTGGTGCGATGACGTTGGTCAATAACACGAGTGCACCTGTGAATCTCACGTCGCTGAGTATGAGCAGCGCCTTTGGCGGACTTAATCCCAATGCTCTCACGCCCATCACGGGCAATTATGATTTGTCAGGAAACGGCGATGTTGATGGCAACAATAACTGGTCGATCACTTCGGGCGCTGGCGACAACACGCTTTTCACTGAAGCAACAACCGGCGACTTTGGCACTCTGGCCGCTGGGCAGAGCATAACCTTCTCGCCAGGTAATGGTTGGATTCAGTCTCCTACCGAGGATATCCAAGCCACATTCATGGCCAGTGGCGGCGGACTTGTGAATATCAACGTCTCTTACACGGGCAATAATGGCGACCCATTTGAACGGAGCGATCTCGACTTTGATGGAGAGATCAGTGCCGATGATTGGGCCGCATTTATAGCTTCGAGTTATACAAATCTCGCAGGATTGAGCCCCGCGGAGGCGTACGGATTGGGGGATTTGAACGGTGATGGAGTTAGCGACTACGAAGACTTTCAAGTTTTCAAAGCAGATTTTAATGAGGCCAATGGGTTGGGTGCATTTGAGGCAATGCTCATGGGCGTACCCGAACCTACGTCGGCCTTATTGATGCTCGGATTGGCAAGTTGCTTGTTGGGACGGCGGTCGGCCCCCAAGCGATAAGTATTCAACTTATAGAATTAAGAATCGCAAATTTACTCAGACTCAAGTTGCAAGACATTTTTGTTCCAGGAGGACCTATGTTTCACTCTTCTCAGACGACGTTCGGTCGGAACTTATGGCGGGCAAGCGTGGCTTGCCTGATCGTATCCTGGCCGCTTTCGCTTCACGCGGCGGTGGTCAATAAGTACACCTTCAACAATGGAAGCGCGGCCGACAGCGTCGGTGGTATGAATGGCACCGTGGTTGATAACACCGGAATTTCAAGCTTCACCGGTGGCACCATCAATCTGTCTGCTAACAACGGTGCGGGTTCGGGTCAAGATTTTAATAACCCGGCAACCGTGGGAGCTTTTGTCGATCTACCCAACGGCATCTTTACGAGTGCGGTCAACAATGGCGTCTTTGGCCAGGCATCGCTGGAAATTTGGTTCTCCGTGCAACAGCACCACGATTGGGCCGAAGTGTTCACCTTTGGCACGAGCGATGGCGGCGAAGGTGTTTCAGGGGGAGGTGCTGATTCCGACTATGTTGCCTTGATTCCCAAGTCGGGAGGGGGCTTCAATGACTTTCGCGCAACGACCAAAGCGGCCGCAGGTGATCCGGAAGAAACTCCGATTATTGGCAGCCCAACTCCGTTGGCTCTCAACCAAAAGCATCACGTCGTGATGACGTTTGATATTTTCGATAGCACCGCCGGGCCGAATGGAACGACCAAGCTCTATCTCAATAATGGAGCCCCTGTTTCAGCGGAGATACGTCCCTTTATTGATTCGATGCTCGACAACAACAATTGGTTAGGACGCTCACAGTGGGGTGATGGACTATTCGATGGTTTTATCGATGAGTTCCGTGTACATGACTCGGCGATGACTCCTGCGGAAATTGCAGCTTCCGTCCCCGACCCTGCTCCGCTACCGGTATTGATTGTGAATCGGGACACGGGCGCGATTTCAATTAAGAACGAAACATTAGGCAATATCGTTTTAAAGGGTTACACGATTGGTTCCGCTGGAGGTGCTCTCGATCCGCTTTCTTGGTCATCAATCGATACTGGCAATTTGTTCGACAATAACGGGACTTGGACGACCCAATCGCTAACGACTTTGAGTATCGCTGAGTCGGTCACTGGTGGCACGACCGATGGCGGCACGATCAATGGCAATGCCTCGTGGAGCATCGGCACGCCTTGGCAAGAAACTCCCATTGAGGACCTCACGTTTAGTTTTACGCTGGGTGACAACTCGACAGGAACGGGGCTCGTTCAATACATCGGCTCGGAGGTTGATCGTAGCGACCTTAACGGTGATGGCTCGATCAACGCTGCTGACTGGACGACGTTTGTGCAGAACAGCTATGCCGACTTGTCGAGTCAGTCGGCTGTTGGCGCTTATCTCAAGGGCGACCTCGATGGCGATCTCGACAACGATTACCAAGACTTCCAGTTGTTCAAAAGCGACTATATCGCTGCGAACGGCTTGAGTGGTTTCAACGCACTTTTCACTTCCGTGCCTGAACCCAGTAGCATGGTTCTCATACTATTCGCATCGCTGATGCTGAGTGCTCGTCGCAAGTAACCTAATCAATCCTTTTTTAATATAAACACCTCAACGGCAACTAGAATGCCGCAAAAAGAAAACACAAACCTCTGAGGGAGATGACGCAGATGAATATGAAACTTTGGATTCTGGGACTCATGACGGCGTTGGCCACGGCGAACGCATCCTACGCAGATACCGTTGCTTATTGGCGCTTTGAAGACGGCACAACGGGGACCGACGTCACCCACATTGCCGGTGCCGACAACACGTTTTCGGCAGATATATTAGACGTTTCAGGTAATGGCAATCACCTTTCCACCTGGAACACCGGTGGTTGTTGCGGCTATGCCTATCGCGACGATGTTTCTGCGCCGGTTGTGGCTGGCACGGGAGCAGCCAACAACTTGAGCGTCAAGAACACCGGTGGCGGACCGGGCATGTTTACCAAGGCCGCTGTGAGCAACCCCACGGGGGTGAACATCGACACGATGACCCCTTCGACGTTTACCGTCGAAGCAAGCTGGAAATTCGAAAACGGCGGCCATCGCACGGTGGTGGGACGCGATGCGCAAAATGTCGCTACCGGCGAGGGAGCCTTGGCAGCTCTCTATTTGCAGGCTCAGCCGGATAACAGCATCAAGTTTCTTTTTACGGACGTGGCAGGCAATGTTCACCAAGCCGTTTCTGCCCCGGGGTTAGCTGTCGGCTACAACTTTGGAAGCGATCCCGACGGACTCAATGCCGATTGGTATCACTTGGTGGGCGTCAGCGACGGCACTGACGTGAAGTTGTACGTGAACAACAAACTAGTTGCCTCTTCCCCGATCGTGAGTGCTGATCCCCGTTTGGCTGTAGGTACGACCGACGGTGGTGACTGGGATGCCGGTAGTTGGTCGGTGGGGCGCGGTTTGTTCAACGGAGGTCACGGTGACCGGGCTTACGGTTTCATCGATGAAGTGCGCATCTCGAACAGCGCGTTAACTCCGACAGAATTTTTGAACCGTTCTCCTCTGTCGATTGAAGTCGACACCACGAGCGGCCAAATCACCCTCCGCAACGACGTTAGCTTTGATGTGAACATCGACTTTTATGAGATCGTCAGCGATGGCGGCGCTCTGAGTGTAGCGGGTTGGACACAGAGTCTGGATGATCGCAATTTCGATGCTATTGACGGCCCAGACGTCGGCGGAGTGGCTGGCAACTCGCCTGGTGAAGGTTGGGACCAAGCTGGTGGGAGCAACGCCAATCAGTTGGTCGAACAATTCTTGCGTGAAGAAGGTTCGATCATTCCCGCCGGTGCTGAAATCATCTTGGGTAATGCCTTCAATACGTCCATCTTTGGTGCAGGCAACGATGGCGATCTGGAGTTCAGCTTCGGTTACAACGGCGGGTCCCTCGCGGGCGGGCTTGTTGAATATCTTTCGGCCAGCTTGCCAGGGGATTTCAACGGTGATGGTGCCGTCACTGGTCGCGACTTCCTACTGTGGCAGCGTAACCCCAGTGTCGGTAGCTTGGCGGTTTGGCAGGCGGCTTACAACGGAGGTGCGTTGACAGCCAATGCCACCGCTGTGCCTGAGCCAACCACAGTGATTCTATTGTCGATTGCGGGTGCCGTTGTGGTTTCCGCACGGGGCAGATTGGTAGGGGCGTAAGACCAACCTCTGGGATGGTCAGTATATGTTGAAACTCGATGCCTAAGATTATTTGACGAACCACGGACTAGCGCTGCCGCTAGTCCGTGGAGCAGTCAACAGGCTGCGAGTTATGGACAAAAGGATTAAATCATGAAACGTCAGAATTCCGGGTGGCAGTCTCGTGGTTTTACTCTCGTGGAACTACTGGTGGTGATTGCGATTATCGGCGTGTTGGTGGCATTGTTGCTCCCCGCCGTACAAGCGGCACGCGAGGCGGCGCGTCGGTCGTCGTGCACAAACAATATCAAAAACTTAGCGTTAGCTTGCCTTAATTACGAATCAACGAACAAACATCTTCCTCCCGGAAGAAAGTTCAATTATTGGGATAGCTACACTTGGACGGAGTACATCTTGCCGTTTATCGAACAGCAAGCGGTCTACGACATGTATTGGACTTTGCCTAATCAATCTTGGGGAGCGCCCACCGCAGGTGCGCCAAGTAGCAATGGACCTATTGGCAATGACGAACGAATGCGGACTGCCCGCACGACGCCCATATCGCTGTTCTATTGTCCGAGTGATCAAACGCCAATTGCCAATGAACTGGACACTCTGGAGTTTGGCACGTTACGTGGTAATTACCGAGGTTGCGTGGGTGGTAGCGACATGTATGGAAATCGCCAGGACAATACATCGTTTCTCCCTTTACCTATGCCTGGAGATTTGCTGGGCTCACTAGGGGTTAAGAAAGATACATCCAACCCACAGAAGTTTTTGCGGGGCGCAAAATTGGCGGAGATTAGTGATGGGACATCATCTACATTGCTCATTTCGGAAGGCCTTTCGCCCTTTATCCCTGGTTGGGGAGGCCCTATCGGATCCATGATCTATGGGAACATGGGTGGATCAATGTTTTCCGCTTTTTATCCTCCCAATACCTCCGAACTTGATCGACTTGTTGGGCCCTGCCCGCATGAAGACTTGCTCGATGAGCAATACCCCGACAATTGCGACTCGTTCCAAGGGCACCCGGGTGCGACCGCACCTGGTGGTGATCGTGCCATGGTGTACGCACGAAGCTATCATCCGGGAGGTGTGAATGCTGCCATGACCGATGGTTCAGTGACCTTTGCGAGTGATGATACAGATACAGCATTATGGCGCGCTCTAGGCACAGGGCGCTTCGCTGATAATGCGCGTTAATTTCCGATTAGTACGGATGGATATTCATGATATGCGTGTAATTAATAAGATCAAAATCACTGCGATTTGCCCTTTGATACTGGTGCTTCTTGTTGGCTGTGGCGAGAAAGCAACAACTGTTAGTGGTTCCGTTACTTACAACGGTGAACCGGTTAAAAAGGGTACGATTTCCTTCCGACCGACAGATGGCACAGGTCAGTCGTTCGGTGCACGAATCAAAGACGGAAAGTATGAAGCTGCCGATAAGGTGACGCCAGGGACAAAAATGGTCGTGGTGTTTGGCACGAAAGAAATTGACCATTACATGAGTTCGGAAGAAGCCTACAAAAAAGCTGAGGAGGCCAGACAGGCCGGTAAGCAATGGGCTGATGGAATGGAACCCGCCGACTACATCGCCGAAGATGCGGAAGGCAACAGCAAGCAAGTCGAGATCATGCCGGGTGATCAGACGATTGATTTTTCTATAACCGGCGTCCCCCGCCCAGAATAGACAGGCAAAAAAATGAAGGCGGCCTGTCTTCAAGGGAGATGCTGCGCGCATTGGTTTTAAGATTTACGTTCGGAGCAAAGATGAAAGTTCGATTGTTCGTTAAAAATATGTTATTCGCATTGGCTTGTCTGTTTTGTTTCGCTGGCACGACCAGTGCTGAAACAAACACGCCAATCTCCCGGCATGCAAAATTGGTCCCCCCTGCGACGCCGCTGGTGGCTTGCGATCCATATTTCAGTATTTGGTCGCCTGGACCCAAGCTCAACGCCGCTGATACGACTCATTGGACGGGCAAACCCCATCGACTCGTGTCATTGGTGCGCATCGACGGAAAAGTGTTCCGCGTGATGGGAACCACGTCGGAAAAAACATCGGTGTTGGAACAGACCGAACTCACGATCACACCCACGCAAAGTATTTATGAATTTGCCGGTGGCGGAATTGATCTCACCCTGACCTTTACAACGCCCCTCTTGCCCGACGACATCGACACGCTCTCGCGGCCCGTCACTTATGTTACTTACGACGTGCAGTCTAATGATGGTGAGCAGCATCAGCTCGAAATCTTTTTCTCGGCCTCAGCCGAATTGGCCGTCAATATACCCAAACAGGCTATTGTGTATGCCAAGGATGACGTGCCGGGCCTCGCCGTGCAGCGGATCGGCTCCGAGCAACAACCCGTGCTGGCCACCAAGGGAGACGATCGTCGCATTGATTGGGGTTATCTCTATTTGGCCGCGCCTCAGGAATCAGTGACCTCCGAAGCTTTCGGCAAAGAACAGTCGTTAGCTACTGAATTTGAGCAAGCTGGGAAGCTGCCTGCGAGCGAATCCACCGATCCGCGCCCTGCGGAAGGCGTGGCAGCCGGTCTTGTGATCGACTGTGGTCAGGTCCGCGATGAGCCAGTACGGCGTTGGTTGATGCTGGCTTACGATGATCTCTATTCCATCGAGTTCATGCACAACAAGTTACGTCCCTACTGGCGGCGGAACGGACTTGACGCTGCCGGTTTGTTGAAAGAATCGGCTGCCAACTATGCCGACTTGATGAAACGATGCGATGAGTTCGATGCGGAGCTCATGCACGACTTAGAGAAGTCTGGCGGTACGGAATACGCGCAAATCGCGGCACTCGCATATCGGCAATGCTTTGCCGCGGGCAAGTTCGTCGCCGATGCCAACGGCCAGCCGCTTCAGTTTAGCAAAGAAAATCACTCGAATGGATGCATCGCGACCGCCGACGTGTTCTATCCGATGTCGCCTCAATTTCTGTTGTTTGGGCCGGCATTGGCCAAGTCGTTTCTCGTTCCTTATATGGAATACGCCGCGAGTGATCGCTGGAAGTTTCCGTTTGCTCCGCATGACATCGGTACTTATCCGATGGCCAACGGCCAAGTTTATGGCGGTGGCGAAAAGACCGAAGACAATCAAATGCCCGTGGAAGAGTGCGGCAACGTGCTGATCCTTGTGGCGGCGGTTGCTCAGGTTGAAGGACATCCCGGATTTGCCAATCGCTATTGGGACAGGCTCACCACTTGGGCCGAGTACTTGAAGAGCAAAGGGTTTGATCCCGAAAATCAATTGTGTACCGATGATTTCGCCGGACATTTGGCTCACAACGTGAATCTTTCGGCCAAATCGATTTGCGGTTTGGGCGCCTATGCAAAACTTTGCGAAATGCGAGGCGAAGAACAAGTTGCTGAGGAATATCGCCAACTTGCACGCGACTTTGCGGAACGTTGGATGGCTGAAGCGGATGCCGGCGACCATTATCGTCTGACGTTCGATAATCCCGAGAGCTGGAGCCAGAAATACAATCTCGTGTGGGACCGTGTGCTGGGTCTCGATTTGTTTCCCGAGAGCGTTCGCCGCAAAGAGATGGATTACTATCTTAAGGTTCAAAATCAATATGGTTTGCCTTTGGACAATCGCAGCACCTACACCAAGCTTGATTGGATATTATGGTCGGCGACATTGACGGAGAATCAGGACGACTTCACGGCACTCGTGCAGCCAGTCTTTGAGTTTTTGCAAGAAACGCCCGACAAGTCGCCGATGACTGATTGGTACCACACGCACGATGCCAAGAAGGTTGGCTTCACTGCCCGACCCGTCGTGGGGGGCGTATTCATGAAGCTGCTTTACGATGACGACCTGTGGAAAAAATGGTCCGCTTTTGGTCAAACGAAGGTGGGAGATTACGCGCCATTACCCACGCCACCGAAGATGACTTCGACTGTGCCTGCCGCCGATTCGCAAGCGGCCCAATGGCGCTTTACGACGGCCGAGCCCCATAGCTCTTGGACGGACTTGGAATACGACGACTCCGCATGGAGCGAAGGGCCATCAGGTTTTGGTACTCCGCACACTCCGGGTGCCGTCGTGGGCACACTCTGGAACACCAACGACATCTGGATGCGGCGAGGATTCGATCTTTCCGAAAAGCCAGCCGGCCAGCTCTTGCTCTATATCCATAATGACGAAGACGCCAAAGTGCTTATCAATGGCGTGTTGGCCGCGGAGATTTCGGGCCACTCGAATGGATATTTTTGCTTTCCTATCTCAGAGGCGGCAGCGAAAACCTTGCGCCCCACGGGGAATGTCCTGGCAGTGCATTGTCATCAGACGCATGGGGGCCAATATATCGACGTTGGCCTTGTGGCGGTCGAGACGGCGGGGCCGTAACTCGTGGAACGATTCTGCGAACGAATGCGCTCGTTTGCACGCTTATACCGATTGTTCTTGTCGGACAAGCGTCGGCAAATGCCTGCAATTCAAGGTTTAACCCATGCCGTTTGGTGACACAGTCTTGTAAACCGTTCACAGAATTGAGCTACACTTGACCAGTGCTTCTCGTGCGGAAGTGCTGGGGAGACTCCCGCCGTAGCTTCAATTCCATTCGTACAAGGCTGAACATTACCATGAACGGTTTTACCACCTCGCCCATTGTCGACCTTCTTTCTCATGAAAAGGGTTTGCTTCGTAAGTATTGGAAGTGGTTTATGGCCCTGGGCGTCGCCATGCTCATCTTGGGCACCATCGCCATCAGTTGGTCATGTATTGCCACCGTGACAGTGACCGCCACCTGGTTGTTTGGCTTCTTTTTGCTTGCCGGCGGTATCGGTGAAGTTATCAACTCGTTCTGGGTCGGACGCTGGAGCGGCATGTTGTTGCACTTGCTAGTGGGTGTGCTTTACATTTTGGTAGGATTCATCATCATCGACCAACCGCTCAATGCAGCGATTGAATTGACTTTGTTGATGTCCATCTTCCTGATGATCAGCGGTATCTTTCGCGTCGTGTTTGCCGTGGCCGAGCGTTTTGCCGGTTCAGGCTGGGTGCTGCTCAACGGCGTGGTGACGTTCGTCTTGGGCTTATTGATCTATAAGCAGTGGCCCGCCTCGGGTCTCTGGGTGATTGGTTTGTTCATCGGCATCGATCTGATCTTCAATGGTTGGGCCTGGGTTGCCTTGGCGCTTGGTCTGCGTCAAGTGACCGAAAAGCTGCCCGAGCCGACTCCCGCCCAAGCTTAAGAATTTTTTAGCTTGGAATAAAGAATGATACGCGGCCAAGTGGTTAAATCCCACTTGGCCGCGTTTTTTACTACAGCGCGACCGGATTGATCAACGCCTCGGCCAGGCTTTCGAGGCTGATGAAAACATGCTGCCCGCCGGTTTTTTCGGCCAGACCCACGAGCGTGCAATTGTCGCGCGGCGCCTGACAGAAGTGAACAATGTTAATGACGATGTTGCGGCGTTTGCAGAACTTGACAATCTTCCGCACCATGTTGGGATGCAGATCATCTTTGGCTTCGCCGTCGGTCAACATGAAAATCACGTCAGGATCGAGCGTCATGGCCGTTTCGAGCGCTAGCAAGTGATTGGTAAATCCCTCGCCGGGTATGCTTTCGATGTACTCGTTGGCGCGCTGCTTGTTGTCTGCTGTGGCGCGATAGAGCTTCTTTTCATCATGGCTTTCGCCAAAGATTTCCACCAAGTCGTTGTAAAACACAATCTGAAACTCATTGGCCTTCGAGAGCGCGTTTAAGCTGCGTGCCATCTCCATTTTTGCTGACTTGAGCGGCGTAATCGTCGCGAGTATCTGCTGTGCCGAGTACAAGCTGAAGACCGAGTTCATGCTTTCCGAGCGGTCAAAGACATACACAAACTTGCCGCCCTCGCCGGCGAGACCAAACAAGCTTGTGGTGCCCGTCCCACCTGGGCCTTTGCCTAGCGTGCCTTCACCCAACCCAGGGATGAGCGAGGGGGCTCCACTTTCCGCGGAAACGAGATTCTGAAAATCACCCTCAAGGTCCGTGAGTAACTCTGCGGATGCCAAGGGTGCGGCAACATCGTCGACCGTTGAGAACGATTCAGGATTCGCTTCGAGATTGACATCCAGATCCGCCAAGCCCGTGGTATCCGCTTCGACGTCGTTCAGACTTTCGGTGGGAGAGAATAACAGATTAAGATTATTGCCGGGGGTAATACCAATCTGGATCATCCCCAGAATGATCACCAGCACCATGTGAATGGCGGTCGACAATAGCCAAGGAGGGAGCGCCTCGTACCGTTTGGTCGAGCGAGCGTCGACAGGCTGCGAATTGATAGGTGCGCTGAGCGTGGGCACGGCATCCTCTCAAGAATTGTTCCGGCCTTCATTATAACCGTGCCGCGGAAAAAAACACGGTTTCAAGGTTCCGAGCCGAAATCCGGAACCCCAATCTGCCTATCGTGCGACAGATTATTCGTGTTCTAAGGAATAGAGGAGAATGTTGAGGGCCAACCGGGCTGCGTCCTCGCGGGTATAACCGGCACATTCCACGGGATCACAGCTTTCGAGCGCGCAGCTCAAATCGTAGGGTGAGAAGAACACTGCCCAGCGGCCATCCAGCATCAGACCTTCAATATCGGGCTGGGTACGAAAGATTTGCGACGTGGTAGGAGCATCTCCCACATGCGGCCGCCGCCGGGAAACTTTGTCGATCTCGAACCCCCCAAACTTGCTGGTGAATACAACGTCATTGGGGGGGATGCGTTCCAAAAGAGGGTTGCGTGAGATTAGCAACATTTCGCGCCGGAACGAATCGGTAAACTCTTCGCTCGAGCAAACCGAGTCAGCCAGCAACGTACCACCACGTTCCAGAAAAATTCTCAGTTGTTTACGTTCGGCAGAGGTCAGTTCAAAACTTGTGCGGCCATGCATAAACAGCAGAGAATACTTAAATAAATCCGGGTTGGTCAGCCGGACATCATGTTGCACGGTATTGCTGTGAATCCCGAGTTCTTCCGTGGCTAGTTGCAAGAGTTGTCGCAAGGCACCTGGGGCGGCATCGCATCCCCCCGGATGAAGGACATTTGCGATGTAAACACGATCGCGATCAAATGTGTGGGGTTCATCACTTGCCGTCATGGTTGGTACGGCGGGATTTTTAAATTTCACTTCACGGTTCGTGCAATACGCCAAGATATTCATCGCCATCGCAACATCGTGATCGATGCGTCCCAGTACTTCGGGCGAATACTGATTCACGCGAGTCGAGCGAGCCAGCTCCCACGAGCAGGCCAAGTCGTGCTGCGAATAGAAAACAGCCGTGCGACAGCTTGTATCAACACCCCACAGTTCCCGCAAAAAGCGGGCATCGAGTTTTGCTTCTGCATACCAGGCGGGGTGCTGAGGCGAGAGCAAACGCAATGGCGAATCGGGAAAGATCCGTTTCACTAAAGCTCTAAAGCCGGAGTCAAATTCTCCACCGTCACACGAGGGGTGCGCAAACAAAAATCCTCCGCGGTCGATATACTGCCGGAGTTTTTTGATGTCCTTGTCACTGAGATCGGGCGCGGTCTTTCCTGTCATGTAAAGCACGGGAGATTCCATTAGATCCTCCACTGTAGCCGTGGCAATGTCCACGGTCTGATAAGAAAGGGGTTGTTCCCACGCGATTTCCACCTTGTTCACAAGATTAAAAAGTGCGTTGCGATGATGTCGCCAATCGTTGTCAGGCTGATGTTTTAACTCACCCAACAACACGGGCCAGCGCCCCTTGCTGAGGAACATCAGATTGAAACTCGTGGAAACAAGTGGATCATCAAGCTCCTCTTCATCGAGATCCGATGGCCAAGAGCCGTCGGGCGATTGCAAATTGACGAGCATCCGAGTTCCCTCGCGATACCGATCGTGATCGCCGATGAATCGCCGCGAAGTGATGCGGCCAGCGCGTTCGAGGCTGTAGAGATAATAGGACAACCAAAAACGTGTGCCCGGATTGCGATTGACGGTAAAGTTTCTCGTGAGCCAGGCAAACGCTTGATCGACGTGTTCGTCAGCCACAGGTATGGTGCAGCAGTTAATCTCATCACCGATCACCTCGGCGTCGGCCGTTCCCAGCACGCGGGCCGAGTTCACGAGCGAGGCAATTCCCGCGCAAGTCATGCTCCCAGAGCCAGGATACTCGGGTCCCCAGCCCCACGATCCATCGGGATTTTGATATCGTTGCCAATATTCTCTAGCCAACCGCCACGTTTCATCATTGGCCGGCACGCCGAATCGCTCGGCTTCGTACAGGGCGAGCATCGCCATGTGTGTCATGGAGTTGTCGGTGTGCTCGGGGGTGCCGACACGCGGAATCGACCACATCCCTGCGCTCTCCCCGCTTTTGTGCTGAGTCGATTCCAGGAAGCGAACATTCCGCTCGATCAGGGGGCGATACTTTTCAGCGTCGGCCACGCAGAAGACCATCGTTTGGAGCGAAGCGGTGTAGGTCGAGTAAGGCTCGAAACCCTCCAAATGATCGAGCGCTCTGGTCACCGCGCCATCTGTAACGGGACAACCCGCGTGCAAGAGGGCGAGCGTGCAGAGTGGCGTGAGTCCGCCACCGTAGACCGGTCGTTCGGGCCAAGTGCCATCCGCCTCTTGATGGAGCTTGAGGAACTCAACAGCCCGATGAATCGTGTCACGGACTTCAGTGGCCGTTATGTCTGTGGAATTCTGAGCATACAACAAGATTTTTGTACTGGCAGCGAACCAACCCAAGACCAGAGTCGTAGCGAACAGCGTGAAGCCACGGATAAAGTGACTTGTTGGCAACATAGGCAAATTTTCGGAGTTTTGCGCGAATACGAGGATTGGTATTTCATATCAGCCCATGTGATTGGCAACAATTCTATTTGGCGGCTGTGAAAGGCCGCCTGTCGGATCGGTAACAGATGAGTCGGAATTTGTGCCAGAACAGGCTTGGACGCAGTGAATTTTGGGTCCCGGCAAGGTGCTGCGAAAGCTATGCTTTAATAGCTAGGAACCGCGCTTTCTCGCTGGACGCCCAAGGGCCAATGACCGATACTAGGACTGTTAGGCAGACTTTTCTGATAAAAGTGGGAAGATAGCACTCGATGGGTCGACGTTCGACAATACTAAGATTGTTAGCATTCGTGCGGATTGCCGTCGGCAATCTCTGCTTGCTAGCAGTTTTGTTAGCGTCCGGCCCCGTGATGGGCAGTGAGAGTACCGAAGCTCCCACGACTCCCGTCGAGTCGAAGGAATCATGCACGGAAGCGGTCGTTTGCCTCGAAACTCGTCTCGTCCGTATTCGCCTGCTGTGGACTTCTCCCAGTCTTTTATCCATAGATGCCCTTTATTCGGCTCTTCCCAGGCAGCAGGCTGTTCCACTCACGGGGCATAGGCTGTCTCATGAACTTCTCGCCCCGTTGCGCTGTTAAGTATCTGATGGTTGCGCGCTGGTTGTGTCTCTCAGTGAGAGGGCTACATTCGCGGTGTGCGGCTCGGTTTCTTCTGTCGGCCATTTTTTGTTGTAGCGCAACAATTCGCCAAGGTTTTTCATCTCCCCAGTGTTGGCAGGTCGCACAATCGACCTTGCTTCTTTCGGAGCTTTCACGATGCAGAAGTTGATTCAGGGAATTCATCAGTTCCAAAACATTGCGTTCGCCGATCAAAAGCGGCTGTTTGAACGCTTGAGCAAAGGGCAACACCCGATCGCTCTGTTCATTACTTGTAGCGATTCGCGCATTAATCCAAATTTGCTCACACAAACTGATCCCGGCGAGCTGTTCATCATGCGGAACGCTGGGAACATCGTGCCTCCCTACGGCGCCGTTCGCGGCGGAGAGGCCGCCACGATCGAGTACGCCGTAAGCGTGCTCAAAGTGAAGGACATTATTATCTGCGGCCACTCGCTTTGTGGTGCCATGGGTGCCATCTTGGACCCCAGTTCCACCGAGGGCCTGCCGGCGGTTAAGGATTGGCTCTGCCACGCCGAAGCCACCGCGCGAATTATTAAGGAAAACTATTCGCACATTGACAACGCTCAGGCCAAGCTGACAGCGGCGGTGGAAGAAAACGTGCTCGTCCAGCTTGAGAACCTACGCACCCATCCTTCCGTCGCCGCCGCTATGATGCGCGGCGATCTCAAGATTCATGGCTGGGTCTACAAGTTCGAATCGGGACAAGTCTTTGCCTACGAGCCCGAGCATGGTCAATTCTTGACGATTGAAGAGGTCTTTACCGACACGAGTGACATGCACGTCCATTTGCCGGCAATCTGAGGCGGGGCGGTTTGATTATTGATTCAATTAAAATAAACGAGGCAATAAATATATGAAACCTAATAAGAATCAGGCGTCCAGCATCGCAGGACTTTCGGCCCTCTCCGCGGAATCGCAAATGTGTTTCGGAGCCGCGGCGGGGTGCTTAGTTCTAGGTTTGATTGGCTATGTTGTGAATGTACTGACCACCTCAGAAACCACATTGAGTGCTTTCCTGGTGATTAGTGCTTTTTACTTGATGCTAGGCATCATTAGCTTGTTTAAGGCCAAACCCAAATATGCTATCCAGCAGGCACGCAGCGGTCGGCAGGAAACTTACTTAGAGAGTGAACTAGCCGAAGACGCTGCTTAGTGCGAATTTTGCCGCTTTCTTTAGGCGGCAGCCAGCAAAAAAGCTAGAATATTGTGTCATGAACACAATGAGCTCTAATTCGGTTGGTCTTAAGAAGTCGACGTTCAAAAGCGATTTGCTCGCTTCGGTTGTCGTCTTCCTGGTCGCGCTTCCCTTATGCATGGGCATCGCAATCGCTTCGGGGGCCCCGGTTGCCGCCGGTTTAATTACCGGTATCGTCGGCGGATTGCTCGTCGGCACGATCGCTGGCTGCCCCTTGCAAGTCAGCGGACCTGCCGCGGGCCTTACGGTGATTGTCTATGAAATCATCCAGCACCACGGTCTGGAAATGCTGGGGCTCGTTGTGCTGCTGGCGGGTGTCATGCAGATGCTCGCCGGGGTGATGCGATTGGGGCAATGGTTCCGCGCCGTGTCGCCGGCCGTGATTCAAGGCATGCTCGCGGGAATTGGCTTTTTGATTCTAGCCAGCCAATTCCACGTCATGATCGACGACAAACCGAGCGGCAGCGGGGCAGAGAATCTGGCCACGATCCCTGCGGCAATTTGGAAAAGCGCGGAACTCCCCAAGCCCTTGCCACGCGAAGTCCGGGAAGTTCATACCGAAATGCTGCGTAGCGTCGGCGAGTTGCATCGCCAGCAGGTCAACATTCAGGAACAGTTGGCCGAGCACCTGCCGCATGACGGCAGCGAAGTGCCAACGGAATTGTCTCCCGACATTTCAGCCGATATCAATTCGTTGATTCCGCAAGAAAAGGGGCTGGTCAATCAATTTGAAAAACTCGAACAACAATTGATCGAGTTCGAACAGAAGGCCCCCGAAACAGACCGCGCTCAAGAAATTATTCTGGCCGCTCAAGAAGCCCTTACACAGGGCCGCAATGCGATTTCTTCACTGGAAGGCCAGAATCTCACCACGGCGATCGAGGCTCAACAGGAATTTCGGTTGTCGCTGGAAAACTTGTTGGGGAACCTCAAGAATCACAACTCCGCGGCGTTGCTGGGGATTTTCACGATTCTTGTCATTGTGCTCTGGCAAGCGTTCGCCCCGACCACGCTCAAAGTGTTGCCCGCTCCGCTTGTGGCCGTTGTGGCCGCGACACTTCTGGCGACGTTCTTAATCGTTCCGGTGTTTTATGTCGAAGTCCCCGACAATCTCGCCAATGATATCCGCATTCCTTCTTGGGAATTAATGAGCAATGCACCTTGGGTTGAGTTGCTTAAAGCTGCTTTGCTTCTGGCGGCGGTCGCCAGTGCTGAAACATTGCTGTGCTGCACGGCCGTCGATCAGATGAAGCCCGACCAGCGCACCGCCTACGACCGCGAGTTGTTCGCGCAAGGCTTTGGAAATGCCACCTGCGGTTTGTTTGGTGCGCTCCCCATGACGGGCGTCATCGTGCGAAGCTCGGCCAACATCCAGGCAGGGGGACAAACGCGACTTTCGGCAATCATGCACGGGGCGTGGCTGTTGGTGTTTGTTTGTTTTCTCAGTTTTCTACTGCGGCTGATTCCAACCTCAAGCCTCGCCGCGATGCTTGTTTACACCGGCTACAAATTGGTCAACGTCAAGGCGCTTGTTGAGCTAAGAAAATTCGGGTGGGGCGAGGTGGGTATCTACGCCGTCACCGTTTCCATGATCGTGTTCACCGATCTGCTTACCGGCGTCCTGACGGGCATCGGGCTGTCGGCGCTCAAGCTTCTTTACACATTCACGCACCTGAAGATTAAGTTGCAAATGCCCAAACAAGAGCATGGTGTGGCCGTGCTGAAGCTCTACGGTTCGGCAACATTCTTACGGCTTCCGAAACTTGCCGCCGCCTTGGAGAAGATTCCTGAAGGCACCGATTTGAGAGTCGATTTCAAGCATCTCGACTACATCGATCACGCCTGTTTAGAGCTCCTCATGAATTGGGCCAAGCAGCACGAATCCACCGACGGCACGCTCGAAGTCGATTGGGATTCCTTGCATGCCCGCGTACGACCGGACACGATCCTCGACGAAAGCATGATCATGAACGACTCTCCGGTGATGAACAAATCCGGCTCGGTGTGAGATGGTCTTCCCTCTCCCGAAGACGTAATCTAAAGGCAGATCCCTGTATTTCGCGATGCCAAGCCAGCTCGAAGCTTGCCCTAGTCGGGCAAGTATGTGTTTGTTTTCCACAATACTTAAGTCTATTTTCCGCACGAGAAATACTCGTTATTGGCAGCAGATTCTGCTGGACTTGGGCGGATTTTGGTTATACTAGGGGCGAATCTGATTGGCGCGGTCAGTTTTCCCAGGCAGGATAGAGAACCGGTATCGATGAGCCGCTAACCCCCCAGGCGGGTTGACTGGATCCAGATCCCTTGTGATCCACGAACCGGGTGCGCGACGAATCGGAACCCCACCTATTTACAATGCCCTTTGTTAGCCCTGCTTAGGGTCCCGCCATGGCTATACGTGTTGCGCTCCACCACCGTACCGAATACCGGTACGAAGATCCCTCGGAATTCGGACCTCATTTGGTCCGCTTGCGACCTGCCCCGCACACGCGCACGCCGATTCACAGCTATTCGCTGCGCGTCGAGCCTGCTGACCACTACCTGAACTGGCAGCAAGATCCGTATGGAAATTATGTGGGCCGCTTTGTGTTTCCCAAGCGGTCGACGAAGCTCGTCTTTGAAGTTGACCTGATCGCCGAAATGACGGTCATCAACCCGTTCGATTTTTTCCTCGAGCCAGCCGCAGAAGAGTTTCCTTTCACTTATCATCCGACGCTGCTGCACGATTTGATGCCGTTCTTGCATGTTTCGCCCGCGCTCGATAACTCGCCGTTGGCTGAGTACATCCGCACGGTGGATCGTCGCAAACGCCGCACCATTGATTTTTTGGTCGAAGTCAACCAGAAACTCAGCGAACACATTGGCTACCTCATTCGGTTAGAGCCGGGTGTTCAGTCGTGTGACGAAACGCTTTCCAAGCGCAACGGTTCCTGCCGCGATACGTCGTGGCTGTTGGTGAACATCCTGCGGCACATGGGACTCGCCGCGCGATTCACTTCGGGCTATCTCATCCAGCTCAAACCCGACCAAAAATCGCTCGATGGTCCGTCAGGGGCTTCTGAAGATTTCACGGATCTGCACGCCTGGGCCGAAGTCTTTCTGCCCGGTGCTGGCTGGGTGGGGCTCGATCCCACTTCTGGGTTGCTGACTGGCGAAGGTCATATCCCATTGGCCTGCACGCCCGAGCCAATTTCTGCCGCGGCAATCACGGGGACTACGTCAGAACCACCGCTTGACTTCAAGTTCGAAATGACCCTCACACGGGTCCACGAAGATCCGCGCGTCACAAAGCCCTACTCCGACGAACAGTGGGACAAAATCAATGCTCTTGGTCAGCAAATCGACGAGCACCTCCAAGCGGGCGACGTTCGGCTCACGATGGGTGGCGAACCGACGTTCGTCTCCATCGACGACATGGAAGGCGAAGAGTGGAAAACGGCCGCCATGGGCGAGAACAAGCGCCGACTTGCTGGTGATTTGCTGTGGCGGTTAAAGCATCGTTTTTCCAGCGGGTCGTTGATTCATTTTGGTCAGGGGAAATGGTATCCCGGTGAACCGCTTCCCCGCTGGTCGTTGAAGTGCTATTGGCGCAAAGATTTTGAACCCGTCTGGCAGGACGAATCGCTCATCGCCGATCCCATCAAGCCGGGAACGCACACTGTCGACGATGCCCGTCGTTTTGGGCAATTGCTCGCCCAGAAGTTGAGCGTGAATCCCAGCCATGTAATCGATGGCTTCGAGGACGCGCTCTATTACACGTGGAAAGAGCGCCGCTTGCCGATGAACGTCAACATTCGCGATTCCAAGCTCGAAGATGAAATTGAGCGCGCTCGGATGGCACGCTTGTTTGAGCAAGGCATCACAGCCCCCGTGGGCTGCGTGTTGCCTCTCCGCCGTGTTTGGTGGGCGCATGAGCCGTATTGGGAAAGCGGCGAATGGATCGTCCGCAGCGAGGAAATGTTTTTGATCCCCGGCGATTCGGCCATGGGCTATCGCCTGCCGATTGTCTCATTGATGTGGTACCAGCAACCAGCGTTTGAAAAGTTTGGCTTTGTGGCTGATCCGCTCGCGCCACGTGGTCCATTGCCGCAATATCGCAGCTTGCGCGATCCCCAGCACGCAACTTCGGCCATGATGAAGTTGGCGTATGCGGGCGGAGGTGGCGGCGGAACATTCGGTGGGGATTGGAGTGGCGGCGACTGGTCAGGTCATAGCGAAAGCGCCAATCGGAGCGGCCAACATGAAGCCACAAATGGCTTTGGGCATGGTCATGGCGAGAATGGTTTCTCTTCCACCGGGATGCCGATGCACTTCGCCACGGGTCAAAACGATCCGTCAAATGTGGTTCGCACGGCTCTCTGCATCGAGCCACGGGGCGGTGTGCTGCATCTCTTTATGCCCCCCATGGATCATCTGGTCGATTACCTCGATCTCATCGCAAAAATTGAAGCCACTGCGGCCGAGCTACAACTTCCGATTGCGATTGAAGGCTATGAACCGCCACACGATCACCGTTTGCAGCATTTGAAAGTGACACCTGATCCAGGGGTCATTGAAGTCAACGTGCAACCAGCGAGCAATTGGCGGGAACTCGTCGACATCACGAGCGGCGTCTATGAAGATGCCCGCAACAGCCGACTCGGCACGGAAAAGTTCGATCTGGACGGCTCGCACACTGGCACGGGGGGTGGTAATCACGTCGTGCTGGGTGGCCCGACTCCCAACGACAGTCCATTTTTGCGTCGCCCCGATTTATTGAAGAGCTTGGTAGGCTTTTGGCACAACCATCCTTCGCTCTCCTATATGTTTTCGGGATCGTTCATTGGTCCGACGAGCCAAGCCCCGCGGGTGGATGAAGGCCGGCGTGATGCACGCTATGAGTTGCAAATCGCCTTTGAGCAAATCACCGGCAAAAGCAATGTCGCCCCGTGGATCGTCGATCGTGTCTTCCGGAATTTGCTGGTCGACGTGACCGGCAACACACATCGATCCGAATTTTGCATCGATAAGCTCTATTCGCCCGACTCTGGCACGGGCCGCTTAGGCCTCATCGAGTTCCGCGGCTTTGAAATGCCTCCCCATGCTCGCATGAGCCTCGCGCAGCAAGTTTTGTTGCGGGCATTGGTGGCCCACTTCTGGGAAGAGCCCTACGGCATCCCGCTCGTGGATTGGGATACCTCATTGCACGATCGTTTCTTATTGCCTCATTTTGCGAAATGTGATTTTGCCGACGTGATCGAAGAAATCGAGCGTGCGGGCTACAACATCGACTTTGAGTGGTTTGGACCTCACTTCGAGTTCCGTTACCCCGTGATTGGCACATTTGCCCAAGCCAATATCCATGTTGAGCTCCGCAAGGCAGTTGAGCCCTGGTATGTCTTGGGTGAGGAGGCAGGCGGAGGTGGAACGGCACGTTACGTCGATTCCTCGGTCGAGCGGATGCAAGTTAAAGTCAAGGGAATGACCAATCCCAGACACATTATTACCTGCAACGGACGGAAACTGCCGTTGCATCCGACCGGTACAGAGGGAGAATATGTGGCGGGCGTGCGTTATCGCGCTTGGCAACCACCGAGTTGTTTGCATCCAACGATTCCCGTTGATACGCCGTTGGTGTTCGACGTGGTCGATACTTGGCTGAAACGTTCGATCGGTGGAGCCACCTACCACGTGGGACATCCCGGGGGATTGAATCCCTCGTCGTTCCCCGTTAACGCTTTTGAAGCGGAGAGTCGGCGCGGAGCTCGATTCTCGGCAATGGGTCATCGCGGTGGCAGAATTGCCATTCCGCGTGACGAAGTGAATCCCGACTACCCCATGACGCTCGATTTGCGGCGTGGGCGTCAAAACGGACTATTGGCGTAAAGCAAAGGGTAAGCTCGTTCTGTTGTGAGCATTCTCGAGCCGGCAAAGCAACACGTGAATCTCTTCGGCGACTATACGTGCAATTCGCAGTCGTACGATGAAGTCTTCACCGCTGCGGGGAAGATGCATCCCCATTGGCAGCGGTTTGCCGAGGCGGCTGCGCACTTATCAAGCGATGAATTCAGCCGCCGCTGGCTGCAAGCTCAGCGACTATTACGCCAAAATAGCCTTGCCTATCCCGATCCGACTGATCCCCACGCCCGCAAACATCCTTGGGCGCTCGACGCTTTCCCGCTTGCGATTGGCGCGGACGAATGGCGCACCATGGCCGAGGGTTTACAGCAACGCGCTCACGTGTTGGATTTGGTGCTGCGCGATTTGTTTGGTCCGCAACGGTTACTGTGCGAAGGGATCTTGCCCCCCGAAGTTCTTTTTCGACATCCGGGCTTTCTTCTGCCATACGCTTCGCCGGAGAAACAACCCGACCGCATTCTGCATCTTTACGCAGCAGACTTGGCTCGTTCGCCCGATGGCCAATGGTGGGTGATGGGGGATCGCACCGAGGCCCCTTCGGGTGCCGGTTTCGCGCTCGAGAATCGTATCGCCATGTCGCGCATGATGCCCGACGTGATTCATCATTGCCGCATCGAACGGCACGCCCCCTATTTCAAAGCCGTGCAGCGGCATTTGGAAAGCCTCGCTCCACAGCAAGACGACGAACCTCGCGTGGTGTTGTTGAGCCGCGCTGCGGGGACCGCCAACTATTTTGAAGATGCGTTTCTCGCGCGCTATTTGGGATACACGCTCGCCGAAGCCGGCGATCTCGACGTCCGCGACAACCAAGTATTTCTCAAAACTCTCGCGGGGCTGACGCGAGTGGATGTCTTGTGGCGGCGACCCAACAGTGAGCATTGCGATCCGCTTGAGCTTTCAATAGTCTCACCGAGCGGCGTGGCAGGATTGGTGCAAGCCGTGCGGAGCGGAGGTGTGGCTCTCGCCAATAAGCTGGGCAGCGGACTGGTGGAATCGCCAATTTTCATGGCATTTTTCCCACAAATTTGTCAGCACCTATTGGGCGAGCCCCTCAAGATGCCCGGAATTGCTACCTACTGGTGTGGCGAAGACAAAAGCCGGCAACATGTCCTCGCGAATCTCGACAAACTCGTCATCAAACCGGCCTATCGCCGACGGGGCTTCACACGGAGTGAATCGCAAAGTTTTGCCAAGCTCACGCGGCGTGAAATCTCGGTGCTGATCGAAAAAGATCCCGGTAATTTTGTCGCGCAAGAAGTGGTGACCCGCTCGACGGCCCCCGTATGGTCGGAAGTGACAAGCGAACGAGCGTATGTCGCACTACGCACCTTTGCCGTCGCTAATGAGGATTCTTACGAGATCATGCCCGGCGGTCTCACGCGGCTCTCGGCCACGCTGGCTCCGTTGGAATTGTCATTGCTCGACGGCGAAGGCAGCAAAGACACTTGGGTGCTTGCCGACGGGCCTGTGGAAAAAGTTACATTGCTGCAAACCGCCGACGAGCCGGTTCAATTTCGTCGTGGTGGTGTCGATCTTTCCAGCCGTGCAGCCGAGCACTTTTTCTGGTTGGGACGACTTTCAACTCGCACGGAATCGCTCGGCAAATGGGTGCGGGCCGTGGCTTCGCGATTGTCGAGCGAAGAAGACGCCGAAAGCGTGCCCGAATTGCCGATTCTGATTCGTGGGCTCGCCAGCCAGGGCATGATCGAGCCCGGTGTCGTGGTCGAAGAAATCCGCGAGCAGCTTCCCACGATCGAAAGGCTCTTGCCTGCCGCCGTGTTCAATAACGACGACGTGAACGCGTTGCGCTCCACCGTCAGTCGCATGACGGTGCTGGCTTCCTCGGTGCGTGATTTGATGTCGCTCGACACATGGCGGATCATTCGCCAGATGGACGACAACTTTTGGAGTTCTCCCAAGAGCGATGGTCTGCTCGACGTGATGGAAAAGGTCAACGAACTGTTGGTACAGCTCGCGGCTTTGGGTGGTAATGTCGCCGACAGCATGACCCGCACGCATGCCTGGCGGTTTTTGGATTTCGGCCGCCGCTTGGAACACGCCCTACAAACCGCGACGCTGCTTTCCAGCGTGCTCGATGCCAAGAGCTCCGCGGATCACGCGCTCTTGGAATCGTTGCTCGAAATCTGTGACGGTCTGATGACGTACCGGTTCCGCTATTTCTCGCGGATGCAACTTGCTCCGGTGCTCGACCTGCTGTTATGCGACGACACAAATCCGCGCTCGGTGCTGTATCAAGTCATTCAGTGCTTCAACCACGTGAATCAATTGCCCCGCGATATTCACGGGCCCAATGTGCGGCCTGAGCAAACGTTGGTGGCTTCGGTTTCAACACTGCTGAAAACGACGAACAGTCAGGAAATCGCCGCCGCCTACAATGCGGGCGATCCCAAACCGCTCAAGTCGTTACTCCAGTACATTGAAGACACGTTGCCGAAGCTTTCCGACGCGATTTCTCATCGCTACTTTTTCCATTCGGGACCCGTCGTTCAACTGGCGAGAATCAGCCCCTCTTAAGCCATGCATTACACCGTTCAGCACACAACCTGGTATGCCTACACCGAGCCGGTGCCCAATTGCCACAACATGGTGCACTTGGCTCCGCGTAATACAACCCGCCAAACCTGCCGGCAGCATCGCTTGGTGATCGAGCCGACCCCTTCGACGCTCGCCCGACGAGATGATTATTTCGGGAACGCGGCCGATTATTTTTCGGTCCGCGGCGCGTTGATGGGGCTCAAAGTGACGGCCGAGAGTCAGGTAGAAGTCTACGAAGCGCCTGAGTATGAAAAGCTCCCCTCCCCAGCGTGGGAAACTCTCACACATCGGCGCCGTGACAAATACGATCGCGATTCACTGGAGATCTTGCAGTTCACGTTCGCCTCGCCGCGGATTCGCTTGTTCCCCGACATGTTTCGCTACGCCGCGTCGAGCTTCCCGGCGGAACGCCCGATTCTCGGGGCCTTGCGTGATCTGACGACGCGAATTCACGCGGATTTCAAATTCGATTCCCGCGCGACGACCGTCAACACACCACTTGACGAATTGCTACAAATTCGCCGGGGCGTGTGCCAGGATTTTGCGCATCTGGCCGTCGGTTGTGTTCGTTCGATGGGACTCGCTGCTCGATATGTGAGCGGCTATATCTGCACCGAACCACCGCCGGGCCAACCCCGACTCGTGGGAGCCGATGCGTCACATGCCTGGGCTTCGGTCTATTGCGGTGAGAAGTTGGGCTGGGTCGACATCGATCCCACGAACGATATGTTCTCCAGCGAAGAACACATTTGCATCGGCTGGGGACGCGACTACAGCGACATCTGCCCGATTCAGGGGACATTTGTCGGAGGTGGCGATCACACGATGGGAGTGAGTGTCGATGTTGTTCCGCAAGAACAACGCCCGAAAGGACCATCGCAGTCGCAATCCCAGAGTTGAACTACTCAGACTGACCACGAACAACATCGTCGCGGCCATATTTCGCGGCGATGAACGCTTCGTTACCTACCTTTTCAAAGCTCGCCAGATATTTGCGTGCTTCATCCAGGCGTGCCCGATCCTCGCGCGACAGTCGCCACGAGAACAAATGAGTGGCCCGCAGCATGGACTTATTTGCTTTGAGCGTGCGACGAATTTCCACCGGCATTACGCCGTATTTTTCCAATGAGCTGTTGAGTTCTAAGCGTGGTCCCGGTGGAGGCGTGCTGTTCATCATCGTGTTGAGTCGCGTATACCAATCGGTGAATTCGCGGTAACGAGAGAGCAGGGGGGCGCTGTCTGCGGGAATCGTGGCGACATTGTATTCCCACAGGTCGCTGGTGAGCATCAGCACGCCGGTATCACGGTCGAAAGTTTCTTTGAATTTCGGATTCGCTGAAAATTTCAACAGCGGGTCTTTTTGATCGGCGGCCCAGCTCGAGAGTTTATCCATCAGTCCGGCAATACGTTCGGTCGAAACTTCAGTACGTCGGGCACTGCCAACGTCGAGCAGAATAAACTGTCCACCGTTGCCGGGAGTGGGGGCGCGGAAAATAGCGATCTGTTCGGGATTCTCCACGAAGTCGTAAACCGTGTTCTTGTCGAACAGCGTGACCGTATGGCTTAGCGGCTTTTCCTCTTCTTCATCCCCGCCAAAAACTTTGGTCTCGATGCGAAGTTCTTCGGCGTAGCCGGCGTGGATCCCCACCGAGGTAGCAAATAGGCTCAGCAAGATCAGCAGCAATGGGGCGAAAGGAGAATAAGATGTTCGCATGATGCTAGGGTTCCTATGCTTCCGACGGCCACGAAATAAACGGGTTCGAAGAATAGGAGGAATGCGGAATCAGGTAAACAGCGTTTTTGACCCAAAATCGCTAGCAAAAATTGCTCAACCCGCAGATTTTCACTAGCCCGAGGGGTGTACTGAAAATACTTGAACGATGCTGGCATTCGGGCCATACTAGGTTGCTAGTTGAAATCAAGGAGTTTGCGCGATGCCAGCGTGAAATCACTGGCCGCGAGCCCGTCCGCATGACAGGGGTAGAGTCGAGCATGGAACAAGTTTCTGCAGAAAGTGCCTTCAGTTCGGTTGAATTCGCTGAGAATCCGGAGCCACGGGTTCCTTGTGTGTTGATCGTCGACACGTCGACTTCGATGCACGGCCCACGGATTACGGAACTCAATAAAGGCTTAGAAATATATCGCCAGGAGTTGATGGCCGACCCGCTAGCATCCAAGCGAGTCGAAGTTGCAATCGTGACCTTTGGCGGGCGGGTTACCCGCTTGGTCGAATTCACGACGGCCCTCGAATTCGATCCACCGAAGTTGCAGGTTATCGGCGGCACTCCGATGGGTGAAGCCATCAACGTCGCGCTCGACATGATCGAAGAGCGCAAGGCTTGCTACCGCGAAAACGGAATTGCCTACTACCGACCGTGGGCTTTCCTGATCACCGACGGTGAACCGAACGATCACTGGAAGCCCGTGGTGTCACGAGTCCATGCCGGCGAAAAATCCAAATCGTTCTGCTTTTTCGCGGTCGGAGTCGAAGGGGCCAACATGTCGGTCCTCGACGAGATTTGCGTTCGCAAGCCATTGTGGTTGCAGGGCATGAAATTCCGCGAACTGTTCAGTTGGTTATCCAACTCCCAGCAGGCGGTTTCGCGTTCCTCACCGGGGGAAGAAGTGCCGTTGGAAGATCCAACGAGCGGACCGCGCGGGTGGGCCCAGATCTAATATGGCAATCGCATGGCGCACCATCTCACGAAGCGTCCAGGGTAAATCCCACTTGGCGGATGGTACTCCGTGCCAAGATAGCAGCCGGGTACGCACACTCGATGGCAAAGCCGCGGGGACGCTCGTGGCCTGCGTGGCCGACGGTGCAGGTTCCGCAAAACACAGCGGCACAGGTTCGCTCGTGATCTGCAATGCCGTGGTCGAGAGCGTCGACGCCTTTCTGGTAGGAGGCGGTTCCATTGCTGCGATTGATGCGCAGCAGGCGATTGCCTGGTGTGATTTGGCGCGCAGTCGCATCGAAGAAGAAGCTTCGGCTCGCGATGCCCGCACAAACGATTTCGCCACCACGATTTGCACGGCCATTCTATCTCCGACCGGTTCCTGTTTTTTTCAGATCGGCGATGGGGCCATCGTCCTGCGTAGCGGTGTTTCGTGCGGAGCCGTGTTCTGGCCAGATTCCGGCGAATATGCCAACACAACTACATTTATCACGTCCAAAGAGTACCGCGATAAGTTGCAGTTTTACGTAACACCAAACACGTACTCCGAAGTTGCACTGTTCACCGATGGCATCGAACGGATTGCCTTGCGTTTCGACACGCAAACGCCTCATCCTCCGTTTTTTGAGCCATTATTTCAGGCCTTGGGAACATTAGAGAATTGGCAAAGCTTGGGAGAAAATCTTGAGCAATTTCTAAAATCCGAATCTGTCTGCCGCCGTTCCGACGACGACAAAACCCTCATCCTGGCTTCGCGATCCAATGATTAGTGCCCCCAAATTAGTGGACTCGCGCGGCGAAGAAGTTCGCCTGGGTGAGACGATTGGCAAAGGGGGCGAGGGGAGCGTTTACGCCGTCGAGACCGACGACCGTTTGGTCGCCAAGCTCTATCATCAACGTCCTTTGCCGACGGAGACGTTTGAAAAACTGCAAGCGATGATCACGCGACGCACCTCGGCGCTCGAGGCCATCTCGGCTTGGCCTCGAGAGTTGTTGCTTGATCCCCGCAGTCGCGATGCCTTGGGCATCCTTATGCCCAACGTGAGCAAATCTAAAACGCTCCATGAACTGTACGGCACGGCCAATCGCCGTCGTAATTTTCCGGAAGCTCGTTGGCATCACATGGTGCTGGCGGCACGCAACGTGGCTGCGGCCTTTGAATCCATGCACGCGGCAAGCATCGTCGTGGGCGACGTCAATCAAGGCAACTTGATGGTCGACCAAAACATGTGCGTGCGATTTATCGATTGCGATTCCTTCCAAATCGAGGCCAATGGACATGTGTTTCCCTGCCCGGTGGGCACACCGCACTTCACGCCGCCGGAACTCCAATCGCTGAAACTGCGCGACGTCCGTCGCACGGAAGATCACGACCGCTTTGGACTCGCGATTATGATCTTCCACCTGCTGTTCGTAGGACGGCATCCGTTCGCGGGGCGTTTCAACGGACCCGGCGAATTGACTATCGAAAAAGCAATTGCCGAGAAGCGGTTCGCGTTTTCCAAGAACTCCAAGGACACTCTGGTAACTCCTCCACCGGCGTCACTGCTGTTGACCGATCTGCCGCAAAGCGTGGCGGATCTGTTCGAGTGGGCCTTCCGCGGTCGCGATGGTGAAGAAGGCCGACCCACTGCGCATATGTGGGTCGAACAACTTGAAGCACTCATCAAGCAGCGGCGTGTTTGTTCGTTTGATCCGGCCCACGTCTATTACAGCATGCTCCGCGAGTGCCCGTGGTGCCGCATCGAAGACGAAGGAGGCCCCGTCTTTTTCGTTGCCGATGGCGGGGCGTCGACCGTTTCCAAGGGACGACTTGAAGAACTCGATCGCCGGATTCAAAAGCTGCAGATTCCTGGCTTTGTCGATATTCCCGCGAACAAGCTGCCGATGCCGCAGGTGCTCAAACCCACCAAGCCGACGGAAAAAACAAAGGCCTCGGCAAGCGACGTGGCTGCGACGGCCATGATCGCCGCGGCGAGCGTATGCCTCTTAGGAATTAAGTGGCCCATCGCCTTAGGTCTGGGAGCTTTGGGCTCGGTTGCTGCGGGTGGGTATTTGATTTTCAGCAAAGCAGGACGGGCACGCCGCAAGGAAAGCGATACCTTGTTCACGCAACTTCAGCAAATCCAAGCTCAACTTGCCAAAGGGGCGCAAGTCGTCCTTGGTAAACACCGTCAACGCAAGAAGCAGTTTGACAATTCCGTCGAGGATTTGAAAAACGCTTACGAGCACTATCAAGCCGAGGAAGGCCAATTGCAGGACGTGTTGGTTTTGCAGCGAGGTTCGCAGTTGAATCGTTATCTCGCCAGCAATTTACTGCAAGACAACATGCGGAAAATTCCCGGCTTGAATTCTTCGATGCTTTCCATGCTGCAATCATTTGGAGTGGAATCGGCGCTCGACGTTGACACCCTCAAGTTGATGGGAATCCCGATGCTCGGCCCCGGACTAACGCTCGATTTGATGACTTGGCGGGAGCAGGTCGCCAGCGGTTTCAAGTTTAAGCCTGAGCATGGTGTGTCATTTGAGGACACGAAGCAAGCGGGCGAAAGTGCGCTTCGGAAATTCAAGATCTCTCAAGCTCGCAAGGTTCTGATGGGAGCCACGCAGCTCGACGCGATGGCCGAAGTGGGTCTCGCGGAAACCAATCGCGATTTGAAGAAGTATAATGAACTTGCCGAACGCGGCAAACACATTGCTCGGCAATTGCAAGAGTTCCAAAGCAACCGTCGTCCGTTGGAACGCCGCTTGAACACGAACCCCTATATCACCGCTACCATGGCGTTGACGATCCCACTCGTAGCTTGGGTCTTGTGGATGATTCTCGGGTAAAGGCGATTACCAATTGAGGGCTTCGAGAATCTCGCCCAAGCTCGTGGCCCCCGCGAGTAGCTTATCGACCGCATCATCTTTCAGCCGCGGAATCTTATTCTCCCGCATATAGTCGGACACCTCGACTTCGTCGCATTTCTCGATAATGCGCCGTGTTAGTTCCTCGTCGATCGCGAGCATCTCGAAAATTCCCACCCGGCCACGGAAACCGCGTTCGCCGCAGAGTTCGCATTTCCCCGGTTCGTAGATAATGCTCCCTTCAATATGGGGAGCCCCGAGACTGGCCGCTTCCACGGCCGTGATGTTGCGTGGTTTACGGCATTGTGAGCAAAGCCGCTTCACAAGCCGCTGGGCGACCGAAAGTCGCAGCGTAGCCGCCACCTGGAAGGGCTTCACTCCCATATCGATAAGGCGGGTAATGACGCCGGCCGCGGAATTTGTGTGCAAAGAACTAAAGACCAAATGCCCTGTGAGGGCGGCTTTGAGGGCGATGTCTGCCGATTCAAAATCGCGAATTTCGCCGATCATGATCACATCGGGATCGCTACGCAAAATGTTGCGCAGCACGGTGGTGAATTGGAGCTTATCGGCGTCGTCCACTTCCGATTGCGCGACACCCACGATATCGAATTCCACAGGGTCTTCGACCGTAATGATGCGTCCGGGGAAATTGGCGAGCCGATGTCGCAGGGCGGCGTAAAGCGTGGTCGATTTACCGCTTCCCGTGGGGCCGGTCATCAAGATCATACCCTGTTTTTGCGCCGCGAATTTAACGAACGTGTCGTACGCTTTTTTCGACATGCCCAGTCGGTTGAGCGTGAGATTCTCGGTTTCCAACGCCAACAGACGCAGCGTCATCCGTTCGCCATGAGTCGTGGGGAGACAAGCCGCACGAATGCTGATCTTGCGCTTATCCTCTTCGAAATGATGGATGAAAGCACCGTCCTGCGGCAGCCGCCGCTCGGCGATGTCCATATTCGAGAGGACTTTGTACCGGCTCACGACCGCATTATGCAAATTCTTGGGTAACTTACGAATCGTTTCCAAATCGCCGTCAACGCGAATTTGAATGAGCGTGATACTTTTCTCTGGATCGATATGGATATCCGAGGCACCGCGCTGAAAAGCTTCTTTGAGAACCTCGTCACACATTCCCACGATATCAGGCGGTTCGCCAGCAACGACCGATTCGTCCTTCTTGCGTAAGCCGCGAACAAGATTGCCGATCTTGCCTTTCGTGGGCTTCTCCTCGGCAGGTTTCTCGGCTTCTTGGATGACCGTCGTGACTTCCAGGCCCGGCACATAGGCGGCGATCACCCATTCCTGCGAGTCCACGTTGCGAACCCGGTGCGTCGGCATGAGATTCCCGGCAGCCGCCCACTTCTGCAACTTTTCCAAGCTATAGGGGCCGTAGGTATTGCCGTCGCCGATTTCAAAGTACCACTGGTCGTTCATGCGTATAGCCCGAAGAAAGCAGGACTCATCACGAATTGCATTGTATTTCAACACGCTTCAGACGGGTAGCAGTCGTGCTGGGGACTAAATACTTCAGTTTCCAAACAGTCTCAGTTGTAGCGATTGTGCCGACTCATCGAGGTCGAACCGCCGGTTCGCCGCATTTTTTGATGGAAATCGACTCCTCGCCACGGGAAAATGAAGAGACGATCCCCTCGTCCATTTCCTCTCTTCTTCGTGTTTGCCAAGTTCATGGGCATTATTCCCCGCGACAGTCGCCAAATCGTTTGTTTGCTTGTTGCTTCGCTCGCCTCGCCGCTTTTTGCAGGCGAGACGTTACAAGTAACTACGGCTGATGGCCGCGTGCTGTCTGGTGAAGTTGACCGCCAGAGCAACAGCGAAACGCTTTGGCTCCGCTTGTCGCAAGACAATATCATTCTCACAACAGCCGTCAGTTGGTCCGACGTTGTCAGCGCAACGCTCAATGGGCAAGCGATTCCCGTGGCTGGTATCGTCGGTGATCTTGGCAAATACGCAACGAGTGCCCCACGAACTTTTTTGACGCAATACGAACCCGTTCCGATCGAAACTCAATCGGTTTCTCGGCAAGCTAACTACGCGATCAAGCCTAAAATTGCCACCATCCAAGTCGAAGCAGGGCTTGCCAACCTCGACCGCACGGTCGAACTCGATGGCTTGCTTGTCTCACTGGCCGCCTTTGATACGAATGGAAACGTCACGCCGTATCGTGGCACTTTGAACGCTCGCCTTATCGTGCAACGCACCAATTTCCACACGGGGCGAATTAGTTTTGATGAGTTTCAACGCTGGTCGGTGCGCGTTGGCGAGAAGAATTTCTACGACCAAATCGCCCAGCTTTCGTTGCCGTTCCATCGGCCGTCCCCCGATTTTGATTGGGAAGTCTGCCCGAGTGCCATACTGAATGTTCGCCTGGGCGTGCCACGGCAGGGGAATTACGAAGCCAGCGTGCCCGTAACAATCCGTGAAATCAATCCTCTGCGTGATACCATGCAAAATTGGATCGGGACGCGATTCTATCGGGATGAACTCACCCACAACACGCGGCACGACGGTACTCAGCTTCTGCACATGGGTTACAGTCCGTCGCCATAGGCGAACTATCTAAACTGCACTGTAGCCCGGCATTGAACAATAGTCGTGTTCGTGGAAAACGACACAACCGCCACCAGCTGCCGTGGCGGAATTCAGCGCGTTTTCCACGTTGTGAATAATGGTTCCCGGCTGTTCGCTGCGACCGACTTCGCTGACGCCAATGCTGACAGCATAAGATAATCCGGGATATTGCATGTCGTGATAGTTGGCCGCCCGCATACAAAGGCGACGTAGTGGAAAAGCCGCTCCTTGAATCGTGGTCGAGGGCATCAGGATGCCAAAGCTGTCTTCGCTGTAACGAACAATCAAGTCCGTTTCACGAAGTTCCGTACCAATCATCCGCGCGACCGTCGCCATCAGGCTTTTCAAAGTTCGCAGTTGATTCTCTGGCGTGGCGGCATATTGATCCACCTTCACAAGGGCTACCACGATATCCACACCATAGCGATTCCGCTCGGCCGTGCGGCGCCGCAGTTCTTCGATGAGGACACGCTGAGTTGGCAGGCCTGTAGTTTCGTCGGCAAATCGCTCGTCACCCGAGGAACTTGTAGTCCCCTGATCGACGGCAAGATCGCTGAAATCGGTCTTGATGCCGATGCCGTGTTGTTGGCACGTCGTGCCATCGTGATAGTGAACGCAATTGCGGCCAGCTTCCTTGGAAGAATAGAGTGCTGCGTCTGTTCGCTTGGTGAAGGAAATGGCATCCTCACCCACCTGCAATTGGGCAAAACCAATGCTCACGGTCACACGCAGCGTCAGGCTTTCATACGTAAACCGTTGTTCTTCAACCAATCGGCGAATTCTTTCGGCTACGTCTTTGGCTTCTTCAAAGCTGATGCCGGGCAGGATGATTGCGAACTCCTCACCACCATAACGGGCCACAAGATCGGCCTTGCGAACCATGATTTGCAGCGTGTGAGCAACACCTTGTAGCACTGCGTCGCCTGCGGGATGGCCATAGCGGTCGTTGAATTTTTTGAAGTAATCGATGTCGATAAGCATCAGAATCAACGGCGTTCCATCGCGTTCCCACTGCGAGATACGCCGCGTCAATTCAAACTCATAAGCGCGTCGATTGGCGATCCCAGTCAGGGAATCGGTAAGCACGTCTTTCTTATGAGCCTGGCGGAGCGTATCAAGTGCCTCATGCCAATTGTCACTCAACCGGCCCACCATCATCGAGATCAGGAGCAAAGTTGAGGACCACAGAATGAAAACAAGCAAATTTCGCAGCGGAATCTGGGTGACCGCCTCACTGCCAAATTTTGGCAAGAAGATAATCGTCGCACAGAGAATGCAAAACAGCGCCATCAGACGTGCGCGGTATCGGCCCAGGCAAAATCCCGTGAGAACCACCGGCACGTAGAACAAGTGCAGTAGCAATGTGTCCTCAACCTTGTACGACCACATAAAGAATGTGACGCACAACACGGCGAGGACGAGGAAGTTTTCCAACAACGACATTCGCTGGGACGAGCAGCTGCCGTTAATGTGAAGCGATGAGAACATGCAAGGGGAATCTGCGGGGCGAATGGGGCAATCAACATAGGTGTGCAAGAAAATGCCCCTAATACGGCACATCAGGGCGCAGGGATTCTCTGTTTCAAATTTAGGTCGCCTGACTGCCAGAGATCGCGAAAATGCGCGAGTGAGGCATGAAATTGCCGTAAATGCGTGAGGCAATCCTCGGCATAATTCAACGGCATATTTCGCACGACCGTTAGGATCCCACTGGGTGGCTTGTCTACGAGCAAGTTGATGCTGGCAGCGGCAAAAAAGCGGGTGCACCAATGGTCAACCCTACGCGACAGCAAGACCTTGCCAGACGCGTAAAAAGTAATGATCACCGAGACCTGAGCGATGATTCCAAATTGATCATGAAGATGTTATTTGCCACAAACGAATTTTGAGAAATTACTTTTGTGATTGGTCCGCCACCGCCATACAATGAGCGGCACTGAATTCGCGGCCGACTAGCTCACCGCGACACGATCTGATGGAAGCGACCTGTTGGCAAACGTCGCGTGTGGGTAATGATCAATCTTCTCGAACCGGGGAATACAGAATGTTTCGTAATGCTCTGCAGAAGCGTCTTAGTTTTGAATCATTAGAAGAAAAAGTCCCGCTCGCCGCGGACTTGACCGTAGAGGTCGTGAACGGTGATCTTGTGATCACCGGCGATGCCAATCCCAATTCCTTCATACTTGAACCCGGCGATGGAGGAGGGCAATACCGCATCTTGAATCGTGGCCCTTTGGGTGACACGATCAACGGCGACACGAATCAAATTTTGTTCGTCAATGGCGTGACTCGCGATGTGATCATCAATCTGGGTGGTGGCGACGATGTTGCTCGCATTTATGGCTTTCCCCAGATCGATAACAGCCGCGATCTGAATCTACCACGCGATTTGATCATCAATGCGGGCGCGGATAACGATCAGATTTTCATCGGAATTACCGAAGACTATGATTTTGGAATGACCAATTCCGGCCCGGTGAACATCGGCCGCGATCTCACCATCAATGGTGGATCCGGCGATGAAATCGTCTGGACGACCGACATGGCCATCGGAGACGATTTGACCTTGGTGGATACCAGCGGGAACATTGATTTCCAAAATCTTGATGGTCTTTTGTTCTTTGAAGGCGATCGGACTTACGTTGCCGATGATGTGAGCGTAACGACTGGTTCCGGAAACGATATCGCTGGCGTAGTCGATATGGTCATCGGCGGCGACGTGACGATGTCGCTAGGTGGCGGCGACGATTACGGTGCGGTGTTCGTTGCCGAAGTGGGTGGCAACGTCGCCATGAGCCTTGGTGCCGGTAACAACACCACTCAAGTGGAAAGTGCCGTCATTGGCGGCAGCGTGGGTGTAATTGCCGGTGGTACCAATAATGTTAGTGTTTTGGGTGTTGAGGCAGATACGATTACTGTGCTCACCGGCGGTGGGGATGATTTCGTCCTCTTTGCCACCGTGGATACGAGTATCGCTATTATTGCCACCTTCGGCGGCACCGACCGCGTGGAACTCGTTGATGCGGCCTTTGATCTGCTGACGGTCGAATTGGGTGCCGGTAACGATGCCTTGGCCCTCACCGATGTCGAAGTGAGCTTGTTGTCCATTCTGAGCGGCGGCCGCGGCACTGACGGCTTGGAAGACAATGGTGGCAATGATCTCGGGTTTCTCTTAGATCTCGGTTTCGAGGTTTTGAGCTGAACTGATATTTAAGATGCAAATAATTCAAAAGGCCTTGGGGGGACTGTCTCTCAGGGCCTTTTGTTTTTGCCCAAATTCCGCACATTTCAGAGTCTCCCGGTCGCCTTTGCCCGTGATTTCACCACTGGAAGAATCCGGCCAAAAATCTTACAATCTGTAGTTTCGCATCGACTCGACCACCTCGGCTCTACGAGGCGGGTCGCAATCCTGAACGATTATTTGAGCATTTAAGATGGCTAAGAAAACTGGCAAGCGCAAGAAAAAAGTGGAAACCGTCTTCCTCGTTTGCGAAGAAACGGGCGATTACAACTACACGATCCGCCGCAAATTGGGTGGCGAAAAGTTGAAGCTCAAGAAATATTCGCCTCGTCTGCGCCGGCATACCGTGCATAACGAAAAGAAGAAATAAGCTCGGTTTGTTAGAGTTAAAGGCTTGTCATCCTGCGGAGCCGCCTTAACTTAGCGATAATCACCGACAGATTTCCATCTTACAGGTTCACGGACGAATGCCCAAACGCTGGCGCATAGCGACTCATGATGCTCACGAGGTCGCGATGTTGGAACGCGCGGCGGGTATCTCCAATGTGGTTGCCAGGCTGCTTGTCACACGTGGCATTACCGATCCCCAGCTCGCGCGACAATTTGTCGACCCCAAACTCAACGGACTGCGCGAGCCGGCTGAACTTCCTGGCGCCACACGCGCGGCCGAGATTATCTACGCCGCCGTCGAAGCTAAGCAGCGGATCACGATCTACGGCGATTACGATGCCGACGGCATGACCGCCACGGCCATTTTGTTACGCTGCTTGAAGCTACTCCATGCCGAGGTCGATTTCTACATACCGCATCGGATCGAGGAAGGCTACAGCCTCAACGCTGAGGCCATCGAGAAAATTGCCGCGCAAGGCACCAAGCTGGTCATCACCGTGGATTGCGGGGTCGCAAGCGTGGCCGAGGCGAAGCGTGCTCGCGACTTGGGGCTGACCCTTGTAATTACGGACCATCATCAGCTCGCCGCGGAATTGCCTCCAGCGGCGGCAATTGTGCATCCTGGTTTGCCGCACGATCCGTATCCATTCCCGGGCCTTTGTGGCGCTGCTGTGGCGTTTAAAGTCGCTTGGGCTATTTGCCAACAAGCCAGCAACGGTCAAAAGGTCACCGATCGCCTGAAGAATTTTTTGCTGCAAGCCGTCGGACTCGCGGCGATTGGCACCGTGGCCGATGTCGTGCCGCTCGTTGATGAGAATCGTATTCTGGTACGTTACGGTCTCGGCTGCTTGAGATCGCAGCCGACGGTTGGCATCGCCGCCTTGATGCGCTGCACTAAACTGGACGAAAAACAACGGCTCGAATGCGATGATTTAGGCTACACGATTGGGCCACGGCTAAACGCGGCCGGTCGTCTTGGGCAGGCGGAATTGGCGCTCGAATTGCTAACCACCGAAAACCAGCAACGCGCCGATACGATTGCCCAGTACATGGAAGAAATGAACGTGCAGCGCCAATCGATGGAACGCACCATGTCGCGTTCCGCCTTGAAGCAAGCTCGCGATTTTGGCGATCCCGAACAAGCCACGGCGTTAGTTCTTGCCGACCACGAATGGCATGCGGGCGTAATCGGCATCGTAGCCGGTCGCCTTGCGGAGAAGTTCAATTGCCCGGTGGTGATGATTGCTAACGATCCGCTGGGAATTAAACCTGGACTAGGATCGGCTCGAAGCATTCCGGGCTTTAATCTGCACGAAGCACTCGC
The DNA here is from genome assembly GCF_041737835.1 of Bythopirellula sp. Taxonomy (NCBI): domain Bacteria; kingdom Pseudomonadati; phylum Planctomycetota; class Planctomycetia; order Pirellulales; family Lacipirellulaceae; genus Bythopirellula; species Bythopirellula sp. Next base: position 251,107 of record NZ_JBGSQY010000021.1, read on the forward strand.
TGAATGCGGCCACTTACTTGAAAGCCATGGGGGCCATGCCGCGGCGGCTGGGCTCCGGGTGACGCCCCAAAATCTGGCTGCTTTCCGCCAAGAGTTCTGCCGCGTCGCCACCGAAAAGCTGTGCAATGCCGAGCGCTGTGTGGAATTGCAAGTCGACGCCGAGGCATCGCTGCAAATGCTCACCCGGCAGATCGTTGAACAGATCGAGAATCTGGCTCCCTTCGGGCATGGCAATTCGCGGCCACTCTTTTGTGCTAGCGACGTACGACTTTCCGGCGGATTGAAGCGGATGGGTTCCACCGGTAAGCATCTCTCGATGATGTTCGATCAGTACGGAGTGAAAATGCGGGCCGTGGCCTTTGGTGGCGGCGACTGGGAAGAAGAACTCGCCCGCGTGGATGGACCGATGTCGATTGCGTTTCGCCCCGTGATTAATCATTTCCGCGGTCGCTCGTCGGTCGAAATTCACTTGGCCGACTGGCGCGTGGAATAACACCCGCATTTAGCCGGGTCATCCTGGCCCGGACTTGGCCCCGGGCAAATCACGACCGCGCGTACTTATGAAATCGCTCTTTCAAATCGAGCGTCACGGGTCCCGGCTTGCCAGTACCAATCGATCGATCATCCACTTTCACGACCGGGATCACTTCCGCGGCAGTCCCCGTGAGAAAACACTCATCGGCCACGTAAACATCGTGCTTGGTAAGTGCAATTTCTTTCACTTCGATGCCCGCGGCGATAGCAAGCTCAATCACGGCCTCGCGCGTGATACCCCCCAGGATGCCCGCATCATACGGAGGTGTGTAAATCACACCATCACGGACTAGGAAAATATTATCGCCCGTGCATTCGGCGACTTCGCCTTTATGGTTGAGCATCAAAGCTTCCACGCAGCCCGCTTTCAAGCCTTCCAGCTTGGCGAGAATATTGTTGAGATAGTTGAGCGATTTGATCCGTGGACTGAGCGCTGCCGGATGATTGCGAATCGTGCTGGTCGTGATAATCTCCAGACCGTTTTCGTACATCTCTTTCGGATATAGCGCGATCGCATCAGCGATGATAATGATTTGAGGGTTACTACAACGGTTGGGATCGAGCCCCAGAGTCCCTGCTCCGCGCGTCACGACCGCACGGATGTAGCAATCAGTGAGATTGTTTTTCTTGACCGTGGCATTGATCGCTTCGCACATCTCGGCTTGCGACAGGGGGATCTCCAGGCAAATCGCGTGGGCCGATTCATACAACCGCCGCACGTGCTGCTCCAGATGGAAGACCTTGCCACTGTAGCTCCGCAGTCCTTCAAAAACGCCATCGCCATAGAGCAACCCATGGTCGAACACACTGATCTTGGCATCTTCCGAGGCAAAGTACTTGCCATTGATATAGATTTGTCGCGACATAATTTCTCTTTATTAAATGTTCACCCAGAGCTGAGAATTCTGGTCATCCTGAGAGAGGCTTGCCGACCGAAGGATCTTGATTGCCACTTTACGAAGCTCGATTCTTCAGTCGCTAAGGCTCCATCAGAATGACGGAATATTCACTCAACTCGGCGATCTCCGCGCCTCTGCGTGAGACAATAGACCCACAGGACGTTCCAAAGTTCGCTAAGCCCGCTGGATTCGGCCTTCGACGAGCCGCACGATGCGATCAGCCTGCTCGGCGATCCAAGGATCGTGCGTCACCATGACTATAGTGAGCTTCTCCCGTTGGTTCAACTCACGCAGAATCTCCATGATTTGCTCGCCCGTCGAGCGGTCCAAATTCCCCGTCGGTTCGTCGGCCAGCAGCACCTTGGGATGGGAAAGCAGGGCCCGGGCAATCGCCGTGCGTTGCATCTCGCCACCGGAGAGTTCACGGGGCTTATGCTTGGCCCGGGCGCTAATACCGACCCTCTCCAACAATTCTTCCGCACGCCGCCGATACGAGCCACGCCGCGCCCAATAGCCGAGCACTCCCTCAGCAATCAGGGCCGGTGCCAGGACATTCTCCAGTGCGGTCAGTTCGGGCAGCAAATGATAGAACTGAAAGATCATGCCAAAGTGCTTATTGCGAAGGAGATCGCGGCTGGCACTCGGCAGATTATCGATGCGATGACCTTCGAAATGAACTTCGCCCGCGTCGGGTTTGTCGAGTGTTCCCAACAAATGCAACAGCGTGCTTTTGCCGCAGCCACTGGAACCCACTATCGCCAGGAACTCGCCTTCATAGATCGAAAGATCGATTCCCTGAAGCACGGGAATGCCAAACGAGCCTTTTTGGTAACTCTTGAACAATCCACGCGTAGCGAGTTGCACGGGGGATGTCTCCGGCTGCATGGCAAGCGCAGAACTTCCTGCGACGCGCGGTCCGGCAAAGGGATTCTGAATGTTACTCATAACGCAAGGCCCTCACCGGATGAAGGTTGGCGGCACGCCGCGCGGGAAGCACACTGGCCAAAACGGCAATCGCGATTGCTCCCAAGCAAATCCACATGACGGTGAACGGCTCGACAATCGTGGGAATCTTATAGAAGTAATACACCGACGGATCGAAAACAGGCTGGCCAGTGATGCGGCCTAACAAATCGGCGATCTCGTTGATGTTGGCAACAAACAGCAGGCCGAGAATCATCCCCACGCCCGAGCCGACAATCCCCAGGCTCAGTCCGTAGCCGAGGAAAATTCCCATCACACCACTGCCCGAGGCACCAAGCGATTTGAGAATGCCGATGTCTCGAGTTTTTTCGACGACGATCATGTAAAAGATCGCCAGAATGCCAAATCCCGCGACGGCAATGATCATGAACAGCAGCACGTTGAGCACGGCCGTCTCCATATTGACTGCAGCCAACAACGGGCCTTGCTTATCCCGCCAGGTGCTCACCATATACAACTGCGCCGGAAATTCGTTCCGTAGCTTATCGCGGATGGCCTCAGCATTCGCCCCAGGCTGCAATTTAATCTGAATCGAGGTGAATTTGCCGATGCCCGTCTCGGGATCGATCATCCCCCGGCTACGCTGCAATTCTCGCAAAGGAACAAACACGAAACTGGCGTCGTATTCGCTCATCTTGCTCTCGTAGAAATCAACGATCGTATAAAACTCGCTAATCGCTTCGGGAGGCAGCGACGCCTTGGGAAAACTCACCCGCACGTCGTCGCCGGGCAGCGCGACAAAATGGTCGCTCCCGTCAGCGGCACGGAAACCGCACACGCCGATGCCCAGCACAACCCCCACGTGTTGCTCCGTGGCCATGTCGAAATCACGGCCTTGAGGCTCTTCACCGTTGGGGTCTTGTTGAGCAAAGGGGTTCGCCGACTGATCGGTCGTGGGGCTGGTAGAAACCAACTCGCGCTGCTTTTTGAGCATCGCTTTTTGCTGCCGGTATTTCCAACCGGCTTGCTCCATTTGAACGCGCGGTTTTTGCTCGCTCTTCTCGGGAATTTGGTGATCGTAGATGTCGTAACCATTGTTCCGCAAGGCAAATTCAAGATGCTCGCGGTTCTCAGGATGTTGCAAATACTGTCCAAATGCACTCACAGTGGAATAAGTTTTCTCGTCGATGCCAACGAGCGTGATTTGCCGAGTCAGCAGTTGCTGGTTGATGTCGATATACATGAGTGCCGGCACATGAACCGTCGGCGACATCCCGATGATATCGTCACCAGCCACTTCGCGAATCTTGCGCATGTGGGCTTCGGCGTCGGCCACGCCATCCATGGAGTGGCTCTCAAAAATGAGATCACCCAGCATGCCGTTGATGCGTGCTTGCATCTCGTGAGTAAACCCCGCCATGACGCTGTTGACCACAATCATCGTGGCCACCCCGAGCATGACGCTCACAATGCAGACGAGCGCAATGTAACGCGTGCGTAGATAACGCCAGCAAAGCATTAGTTTGTACATGACCCATCCTTGGGCAAAATGTTCACCATGGAGACACTGAGAGCACAGAGAAAGCCCGTGTCATTCTGATCGGCCGAATTGCATAACTTCTGGCACGACGAGAAGAATCTAGTGTCAACTCTTTCACGTTTACTATGCGTGTTGGTATGGCCAGCTAGATCCTTCAGTCGCCTAGGCTCCTTCAGGATGACATCATATTCTCCGTGTCCTCTGTGTCTCCGTGGTAAATTCTTGTAGTTATTTAGCTTCCGGTCTCAGCAGCGGGAATAAAATCACGTCGCGGATCGTTTGTGTGTTCGTGAGCAACATCACCAACCGATCGATTCCAATTCCCAAACCGCCCGCGGGGGGCATCCCGTGCCGTAGTGCCCGCACAAAATCCGTATCCATCTTGGCCATCGAATCTTCTTCGCTCATGCCGGCCAGTTGCGTCCGGAACAATTCTTCCTGCAAATCAGGATCATTGAGCTCGGTGTAAGCGTTCGCTACTTCCATGCCGTGGATAAACAGCTCAAACCGCTCGGCAATCGCTGGATTGTCGCGCTTTCGCTTCGTGAGCGGGCAAATGCTCGCCGGATAATCCATGACAAAGATGGGGCCAATCAGCGCGTCTTCGACTTTCTCCTCGAACACGTCGCTCTTGATCACATCAGGATGCCGGCCTTCAGTCTCGATTTGCAACGACTTTGCCAAGGCCGCGATCGCCTCTTCGTCGGCAGCGTTAATGCCGGTCGCTTCTTCAAACAACTCTGCATAAGTCCTGCGTTGGAAGGGAGGGGTGAAATCAATTTCCAGCTCACCCCATTGCAGCTTGTTGGGCTGGCCGGTGGCCTTGATCGCATTGCAAATGCATTGCTCGGTCAGGTCCATCATTGCCCGGTAGTCGCCGTAGGCTTGATAAACTTCGAGCATCGTGAATTCAGGGTTGTGCTTGGGGCTGATCCCTTCGTTGCGATACACCCGGCCCAATTCATATACGCGTTCGATGCCACCGACCATCAACCGCTTGAGATGCAATTCCAACGCGATCCGTAACGTGAGATCGATATCAAGTGTATTGTGATGCGTCATAAAGGGCCGTGCCGCGGCACCGCCTGCAATCGAATGCAACGTCGGGCCTTCGACTTCCACAAAACCTTGCCCATTGAGCGTTTCGCGAATCGATCGCACGATCTTGGTGCGATTCAGGAATCGCTCCAGAACGCCTTCGGTGTACGTGAGGTCCAAATACCGCTGCCGCTGGCGAAGTTCAACGTCTTGCAGTCCGCCATGCTTGTCGGGGGGAGTTTCGATGCTTTTGGTAAGAAAGTGAACCCGTTCCGCCGCGATCGAGAGTTCGCCCGTGTTGGAACGAACCAGCTCGCCATCGACGCCAATGATGTCGCCCAAGTCCAGCAGCTCGACGATCTTCCAATCGTCGCCCACTTGTTGCTGCCCGACCATCAATTGCAACTGTCCGGTCATGTCGCGAATATCGATGAAGTGCAGCTTCCCCTTGTCGCGGTGCAGCACGATTCGTCCCGCCGCGCGCACCCGCGGGCCGACGATCTTCCCTTTGCCTTGGTCCGCCTTCCATTGGCGGAAATTAAAGTCTGGGCCAGCCGAATCGAAGTCCGGGAGCGGCACGCTCGTGCCGTCTTCGAGTTCGTATTTAATAGTGCCCGCCAGCGCGCGAATTTCGCCAATCGGCAAACGATCGTCAAACCTGCCCCCCCAAGGATCGATCCCCAACGCAACAAGCTTGGCCATTTTCTCGCGGCGGACGGCTTCGAGCGTGGAGGGTGAGGAGGGTTGATCTTCGGCGGGTTCGTTCATCAATACAGTCATCAAATCGGTCTGCGCGCAGGGAAATCCATGGATTCGTTAAGAGAGGTAAAATTCTAGTGGATAGGAAAAGCTGGTCAACGCCAGCCCTTTGTTAGGACCCATTCAGACTGATAGCGGTTCTATTTTACCTGATTTCAGCCTTAGTTCTGCTATCTCACCAACCTGCATCCTCGCCAATTGCATACGTCATCTCGCCACGCTATAAGGAAGTGGTACAGGCGAAGGGTAAGCACTTTTCTGCATTTTTTCGATTGATTGCGGCATATCTGGCGGAGCGAATACTCCACGTGATAGCTGCCTTTTCTGGGCGGAGGTGAGCCGTGTCTGGTGATTCAACCAAACTGTGGGTCCTGGGTGTCATTGCTATCGTCGGGGCGCTTGCTTACCGGGCCACCGTGTTTCGCGCGACCCCTGCCGATCCCCCGGCGCGAATTCTATTCATCTCAGGCGGTGAAAGCCCGTATTGGCAGGCTTCGATAGCCGGTGCCAAAGCCGCCGCGCAGGCCCATAACGTCAATCTCAAGGTCGAGATCCCCGCTAAGACCGAAGATCTCGACGCCCAAATGATGTTGCTGCGCAAACTCGACCCCAACAAATATGACGGCGTTGCCTTGAGCCCGCTCGACCCCGAACGGCAAACGCATCAACTCAACGACATCGCGCGGGAATTCAAAGTTGTGACTTACGATTCGGATGCCCCGCTGTCAGAACGGCATAACCACGTGGGGACCAGCAACTTTTCGGCCGGCAGATCCTGTGCTCGGCTCGTGAGCGAAGCGTTGCCCGAAGGAGGCAAAGTCGCAGTCATCATGGCTAACAATACCAAGGCCAACATGATTGAACGTCGCGCCGGTTTTGCGGAGCGAATCGGGCAACTCACGAAAGACACCGAAGAGGGCAATAAGAGTTCGCGATTCGTTGTGGTGGGATATTTTGAAGATAACGGCAACGACGAAACGTGTGCCCAAGTGACTCGTGACATCCTTGCTCAAGAACCCGAATTGGGTTGCATCTTAGCGCTCAATGCTTATCAAGCGCCCGTGCTGCTCAAAGTGCTAAACGAAATGGGAAAGCTCGATCAGATCAAGCTCGTCACTTTTGACGCGGTTGACGAAACTTTGCAGGGAATCGAAGAGGGTCACATCTACGCCACGATTGCGCAGGATCCCTACAATTATGGGTTTGAAGCCGTCAGTATGTTGGCCGATCTCTGTCGCGGTGAAGAAACGAGCATGCCGATTGTCGGTCGCGGCTCGGTTTACAGTGGCGTCGAAGCGATCAAGCAAGACAATCTTGCTTCCTATCGCAAGCGCTTAGAAGCTCGCCAAGCGAGTGCCGACCGCAAGGCGTCAAAGAAGCAGGCGAAAGCTGGTTAGTCCCGTGTTGTCAGCAGCCAAAGGCCCAGTTGACTCGTTTCAGCCAAATCGACCGTCGTTTGCAGCTTTCCTGTTGTCAGCCGCACGACGATGCGTTGCGCCGTGCTTTCGAGCAGTTGATAGTCGCCACTCATTTCGCGTGACACGTTTCCACGGTCATTGGTGAGCGGGCCTTCGTAATCGAGATAGGCCAAGCGATGATCGGCGAGTCGCATGGCGGAAACTATTGTATTGGGTGAACTCTTAAGTTGCGGCAAAACTGCTTTCCACCCAGCAGGGAGTTCGCGCAGCTCCCAGGTCCACAGGACTTCACCAGCTTCAAGCATGAAATCCCAATGGCTTGGTTTCTCGTAACCGGGCGGGCATTCGTGATAGAGTAATACAAAGCGTGGCATGCCTTCGTTCGTAGGCGATTCGCTTAACTGACGCAAGCGGTTAGAACCCCACAATTTCGACTTGCTCAGTTTTCTGAATCCCCTGCGGGCTCTTGCTGCTCACGGCTTCGGCGACCACGTTGACAATTCCCGCCCGCAGCACCGATGTGGTTACCGTGAAGCTGAGCCGTTCATTGGGCCGAATCTCCGCCACCGGATTAAAACGCAGTTCATTTCCCACGAGTTGTGCTGCCACGGTTGATTGTAACGTCGCCATGTCGGGCACTAATTCCGGCGGGAAGATCACGCGGAGTTGAATCGCTTCGTCTGGCGTTGCCGACCCGTTTTCAAGAAAAAACTGGTAAGTCGCTCGACTGCCGACGATCGGTTTTTTGTTGTACGGCGAAATCGAGAGTCGCACTCCCGTGGGGTTTGCTCCGGCGGGGGGCACAACATCGGCAGGCCCGCCGACGCCCGGCGCACGGCTTTCCAAAATCTCGATGCAATGCTCGTCCGCGCTGGGAATGACCCCGACGCCCGGGCCACCTTCTGCCGTCACAGAAGCCAAGCTGCACGCGCGTTGCTTTGGAGCCTGGCAAGTGCAATCCACTTCAATCCTCTTCGTCTCGCCGGCATTGAGCACTGGCAATCGCCAGAGGAAACGCGACCGGTTGTCCGGATTACGGATCACTTCATAACCTTGCGTGCGTGGTTTGGCCAGCAAAGCGGAATCGTATTCATCCAAAACTTCGACGTTTGTCAGTGGCACTTCACCCGTGTTCTTGACCGACAACGTAAACAGTGTCGTTTCGCCCACGGTGCTTTGCCGCGGCCCGTCTTTGCGAACTTCCATGCCGGCCTGCTTACCAAGTTCCGCTTGGGGAACATTGATGCACGCCCGCTTCGCCGTCTCGGCACCTTCTGCACTGCGTACCGTCAGATCGTGACAGAGATTGCCGGCTCGGGTGATTGTGAAGGTGATGAACTCCTTGTGGGATTGCCCGGGTGCGAGGATCGTCGATATGCCTTTTTCAATTTTTTGCGTACCCAGGTTATCACTGGGATGCTTGAAACCTGCATCAAATTCGTCAGTGATGGTTAACCCCGTGGCCGGAGCATCCCCCGTGTTGCGAATGATCACTTCAAAACGGGCTTCGCCGCCGATTTGGCCCGACTCGTTGCCGATGATTTCAACATCAAGGACGGGTCGCGCCGGTCCGCTGGGTTGTGGCTGAGTGGGGGCGGGTGTGACCGGAGCCGGGGTAATGGGCGCCGGCGTTTGTGTGCTGCCAGGAATGGGAGAAGTCGGGATCGTTCCCAAATTATCGGCCGGTGGTAGGTAGCTGTTTCCGCCGTCCCAATTGATCGTCGTCGAACTGTTCGCCACGATTAAACGTGGCATGTTGCCGATGGGCAGTTCCGCAGGGCGCACTAGTTGCAAGCCAATCCGAGTGATCGATCCCGTGCCGCCCGTTGGCATGACGTCGACGCTCGCCCGGCCATCCGTGCCGGTCACCACCTCCAAAATTTGCCCTGAATTTCCGCCGGTGAGAGAACCCGAATTATCCGCCACCTCGTAACGCACAATCCAGCCCGCCAGCGGCGTGCCGTCGCTTTGCCGTCGCACGACGGTGCTCAAGATTTGCGAGGAGCTACTTGAAATCACCGCGGGAGGAAATTCCCACTGCACGTCGACCCAATAGATCACTGCGTTCGCGCGCCGTTGCGGCCAGCCTTCTACGATCGGAGCAACGGCTGTCACCTGGGTTGTTCCTTCAACGGGCGATGTGACACTGGCCCAGGCATGTCCCGGTTCGATTCTTACATCGTCGCTCGTGTCAGGCGTGCCACGATCAATCGTGTGAGCGTGTTTGGCCGTGTAGCTGATACCGTATTGATTGTCGATTTTCTTCCCTTGATTCCACGGCAGAACCGCCGTGGCGAACAAACCCCGCCCGCTCAGCGAAACCAATTCCCCCGCGCTTTCGCGAGCCAACAGCCATTCAATCTTCTGGCACGTCACCAAGAAGTTTTGATCCGTGCAAATGCCCGATTTCAAAATCACTTCCGACCCAACCGGTGCGAGTACACGTTGGGGCGTAATCGTGAGCGTTTCCGGCGGGACTGGCGAAGCCGGAACCGCCAAGCTGGGGGTTCCCGGTGCTCCAGCAGCAGGAACCGCAGGCTGCGGAAAAATGGGATCGGTGAGGACCGGGGCTACCGTTTGATTGCCCGAGGCCAGCACCGGGTTGGCCGCTTGCCGGTTTGGCCAGACGAAACAGCGTTCCCCGGAAGGGTCGATCCGCGGCAGAGACATACAGCCACCGCTCACCAAAGCGCACAGAGCGAGCGCAAGGAGAATCGTCGAGCGTCTTGTTGGCAGACCGCACATGAAAGGCCGTTAGGTTTGTTACGCACCGCGAACCGGCCGGGATGTTCCGGTCGGCGCGCAGATTGACACACTGTTAAAACTTAACGCCTGGGCGAAATCGTGTTGCCGGAAAGCAACATCCCTGTTGACTTTAATCAACATTGCAGGGCCACTTTGGCGGTTCCACGGGACGCAACGGTATGGTGAAATGTGCCGAATTCAACGGAAGAGACCGTGGAAATGGTGGTAAGCCCGTCCGACAGGCAAAAGCTCCTCAAAGGTCTGCAATTCCTTGCTTCCCCGTGCGAGCCGAATTACCATGAAGGTTGGCCCGATTTGCCTGGCCTGCCTGTTTTACACAGGTGGAGCAGATCTATCGCTGGCTAAACACTTTGTTCGGAACAGAATCTTTGACAGTTCAGTTTGAGGTCATCATGAGGTCGTTGATCAGTCCCTTGCGACTCAATTCCTTTCTTTCGTTGATGCTGGCTTTTTGCTTTGCCTGTGTTGTCAGTGTTCCGTTGGCACTTGCGCAGGATGGAGTCGACGGCACGGATGGGACGGATGGGACGGATGGTACAGACACCACGGATGACGAAAACATCATTGCCGGTGGTGTGGCCGTGGATGCCGATGGCGTATTACGACGCCTGACTAAAAACGATACCCAGGGAGTGCTTGCTCGTGAGCGCGCCGCCCAAGCCCTGGCTGCATTAGACGCCGACATCGCCGAGCCCAGCCCCTTGCGAAAGGTTTCGCTCACTCGCTTGGCCAAGCTGATTGAAAAATCAATCGCCGAAGGCCATGGTCCCGACGAAGCGATGAAGCACCTCGCGGGCCTCACGCGCATCAAGTACGCGTTCTATTATCCGGAAACCAAAGACATTGTCATCGCTGGTCCGGCCGAGGGCTGGATGGAAGATCTGGCGGGCCGACCAGTTGGCATCGAATCAGGACAACCTGTTTTGGAACTGCAAGATTTGATCGTCGCTATGCGGACGTTCCCTCCCCAGAAGCAGTCCAAGCCTGTCGTCTACTGCTCGATCGACGCGACCGATGAAGGCCTCGCGCGGATGCAGCAGTTTTTGAGTCAAGTTGGCTCGAACTTCCAAGGTGGCATCGACGAGCAATTCATCGTCGAGGGCTTACGCGAAAGTTTGGGGCTGCAAGTTATCACCGTTGGTGGCGTTCCCGCCACGACGCATTTCGCACAAGTGATGGTCGAAGCCGACTATCGTATGAAACTCATCGGTATTGGTTTGGAGCAGCCCGCGGCGAACATTCGTAGCTACATTTCGCTCGCGAATTTTGCCTCGATGGCCCGGAATGCGATGGTGCGATGGTGGTTCGTGCCCGATTACCAGCGAATCAAAGTTTCGGAAGACGGACTGGCCGCCGAATTCGTGGGTAATGGCGTCAAGCTCGTGGGTGAAGACGAAGTCGTCGCCAAGGATGGTTCACGCCGCGTATCCGGCAGCCAGAACCGCGCCAGCCAGAAATTCACTCAGAACTTCACCGCCAAGTATGGCCAACTCGCCGATCGTGACCCGGTCTATGCTCAGCTGCGTAACTGCATCGACATGCTCGTTGTTGCCGCCTTGATGCAGAAGAACGATTTCTACGGTCAGGCTGGCTGGAATCTCTCAGTATTGGGTGATGAGAAAACTTACCCCGTCGAAACCTACAATGCCCCCAAACAAGTCGCTTCGGCGGTGAACTGCATCTGGAAGGGCTCGCGGCTGGCGACTCCCGTGGGTGGCGGCGTGCAAGTTCGTGCCAACGACGTGCTCAAGACCGACAACTTGCTCGCCGACGAAAAGGGCGAAGTCGATGCCGCTCGCAAATCGGTTTCGATTGCGGATCTTCCGGCCGACAAGTGGTGGTGGGATTAATCCTCGGCTGCTGATTGGCTCACTGTCACCACGCGCAGATCGCACACATTCGTGTGCGTCGGGCCCGTTTTGATGAGTCCGTTCACTTTCTCGAAAAAGTGATACGCGTCATTGCGGGCAAGATAACTATCTACGTCGACTTGAAGTTCTTGAGCCTGTCGGGCAATCTCTTCATCGACAATGGCCCCTGCCGCATCCGTGGGGCCATCTTCGCCATCGGTTCCACCCGACACGAGCCCGATACCTTGCCAGTCGTCCACTTGCGTTAATGCAGCGAGCGCAAGCTGCTGATTACGCCCGCCCAAACCTCGATTGTCTGATTCACATAACTTAACCGTCGGTTCTCCCCCCGAAATCAAGCAATCGGGTCCCACAGTGGTTCGCATCGACTTGGCCATTCCAACTAAATGAGCGGCCACATCTTCCGCCGCACCTTCGGGCTGGGGAGCGGAGATCATCGCATGGCTGTAACCCAGCCGTTCGGCTTCAATCCCCGCCGCGTCGACCGCTGTGGCGTTGTTGCCGATCACGATGTTTGTCACCTGCGGCAGGCCATTTAACGATGGTTGCTGTCGAAACTTCATTTGGCTTCGCAAAAATCTTAACGCCGCTAGCCCGGCAGGGTGATTCTGCAAATCTAAATCTTCCAGAACTTGAATCGCCAACTCCAGTGTCGCTGCCCTTAAGACAGTCGGACCGGAAGCAATTACGGACAGGTCATCCCCCAGCACGTCGGAGAGAATGAGGGAAACGAGATACCCCGCACGACAAGCCCGTACCAAGCCGCCACCTTTCACTTTGCTCAATTCGCGGCGGACGATATTGAGTTGTTGAATGTTTCCACCCCGAGCAGCGATCTCGCGCGTGAGTGCAATCTTGTCCCCCAGGGATAAGCCATCCACAGGGGCTGGCAACAAGGCCGATCCGCCCCCCGAGATCAAGCAGATGCACAGGTCGCGCGGACCCAAGCCTTGCACAAGGCGCAAGATTGCCTGCGTCCCGGCGATTCCCTCTTCGGTGGGTTCATTGATCCCGGCGGGCCTTCCAACGTGCAGATGGATGGCCTGAGTATCCTCCAGGCAATCGGCAGGCACGTTGACCCAACCCGCGACCCGCTTTTGTTCGATCACCTGATTGCCAAGTGCGTTTTCGAGAGCGATGGTCATGCTCGCCCCCGCCTTGCCGGCACCGACGACCACGATCCGTTCAATCGTGCGCAAGTCGAACTCTTCGACGCCGATTTGTAGAACATCTCCTGCGAGATGGACAAAACTGGGTATAAGATTGGCGGGGCGAACCGCTTCCACGCCGGCTCGCCAAATCTGCAGTGCATCGCGCCGCAATGTTTGTCTGTCGCGTTTCACAGCACACGTTCCGCTAACCAGTCGGTGCCTGGACTTGTCGCAGGGGAAACAAAGAGCACCACCTTGCCGTGACGATAGTTTGGACGAAGCCGTTTGCCAAGCGCCACCGCGCCATTCGTGACGAGTTCCTGGCTTTGTAGATTGCGGACTTCATCGACGCCAAACTCCTGCAGACGATTCACTGGATAGACGCCCGAGATATCGAAGTGATCGGTGGCAGCTTTGCCCAGGTAGATCACGCGCCCATCATCGCCGGTGGCCATCAATCCCGTGGCGGCCAATGCCCCAATCACTCCGTCATTCGTGCCGCCCAAACCGCTGAGGTAAATCGAATGTCGCATGGCCAACTCGCGGGCGTCCGCTTGCGTTACTAACTCCGTCTGGCAACGTCGTCCAAAGTCGACGACTTCCCCAGGCACGTTCCCAATCACCAAACACAAGCCGGGGTCGCTCCCCGCGGGGCACCACGCCAACATGAGTCGCTCAATAGCCGTTTCCAAGTCAGCGGCGTCTGCCGCTTCAATACTTTCAAAGGCAATCGCCACACAACCATTGCGCCGAGTACACGGCACACGAGGATCGACGAGCAATTGATGGCGTGTGATAAGTTTGGATTGCCATCGATGGTAAAGTTGCTGAACCAAGTGCCGAGCAAGCTGATTCGTGCCGGGGGCGTCGAGAACGTCAGTATCATCGATGCCGACGGTAATCACGGCAATTTCTCGGAACTGCGGTAACAGAACACGCCACACAACAGTCCCGCCGCGAGCCCGCACAAGGCAAACGACCAAAACGCGCCGTAGGCCACATGCTGAAAGTTCAGTGGATGCCAGCCATCGGCGGACAACCAAGCCACTCCCCAGCGGGTGACAAAAGCGAGCATGTTAGCCACAAGGCCCGCGAATGCAAATCGCAGAATGAAGTGGGGGCCCTTCGCAACCGAGCGTCGCGACCAGTCCATCGCCGGCCCGAGGGCCAACAGCGAAACAAGGGCAGCGGTTTGCAAATGCCCGACACCGAGAACTAAAAACAACGCGGCGGTCGCCAAGGCACTCGCGCCCGCAATGGATCCTGACCAAGGGCGCCGCACGAAGGCCAGCCCACAAGCTAAGGGCAACGCTGCCTTGAGAATCACATGCCCCGGCACGCGAATCGGCGTCGGCAAACAAGCAACGAGCGTCGTTGCAGCCACTCCCGCAATAAACAGAAAGGTAAAATCTCTCACGCGGCCGATATCGGTGAATCGATCTGTCACCCAGATTGAATTTGTCGCGCGTGCCATGCGTGTGATCAACGAAGGCGTGAGGGAAATGACCGAACAACTAGCAATAGCATACCAAATCCGCACAACAGGCCGGAAGCCGGTTCAGGAACTTCGCTGGCACTGAGAATTAACACGGGTCGTCCCGCCGGGGTGCCAAAATTGCGGGAATTGAACAACGCCGCCACGCCGCTATCCCCCGCGCTCAACCGAACGCTCGTTAAACTTCCCGCCAGGGCGTCGCTCTTGAGCCCAACCGAGAGTGATAGCGAATAGGTATTTGTACCGGAAGTTGCTCCGCTGAACGCAAACGAGCCCAGGCTTTCATCGGCTCCCGAAAGAAAAGATGGCAGCGAATCGAATGTGATTCCCTCTGTGCTCGATAACGCGGGAGTTCCATTCCCTTCGACCCATGTGTCATTTTGCATCCAACTCGCCAGGACCTGCCCCGCCGCAGCGGAATTAAAGAGTGGATTACCCGGGTTAGTGGAAGTGAGCTGCAATGTCACCCCGTCGAGCGCCCAGTTGCCGCTACCGAAGGTGGCATCGAAACTCGCTTTCGCTGCCGCTAGGTCGAACTTCAACAGCGATTGAAATTCACCCTTGGGCAGCCCAACCGCCGCGGCACCGAGCGCACCCGCACCGCCATAGTTGTTAGCTGGATTGGCTGAAGTCACAAGCGCATCTTCAATCGGCCCCACATTAAAAGTCACGGCAAAACTTGGTGTGGCGACTAGCAAGCCAGTGAAAATGAACACGATTCGAGCTAACATGGAGAATTCCTGGGTGTATTCAACGGTGAGCCAACCACTCGTTATGTTATTCTGTTTATAGCGGTCTATTTTAGGTGAACTCACTTTCGTGTCAATAGGTGAACTCACTTTCGTGTCAAACAGAGCCGTATGGCCAAACAGCATCAAACCGCCGATTTTTGCCGGAAATGGAACAAGGATTGGGGCGTCGGTATTCGCGTTTCCATCGAAAACCAAGGCCAGTCGGTCCTGAACGAGGCGACCGCCGATCTGTTGGCCGCGGTCGACCGGACTCGCAGTATCAGTGCCGCCGCCCGCGCATTGTCAATTTCGTACCGTCACGCTTGGCTCTTAATCCAACGAGCACGCGGGCGAACCACTCATTGAAACGGCCATCGGCGGCGAGGGTGGTGGCGGATCGCAATTAACGGATTACGGCCACGCGGCATTGGACGTCTATCGGCAAATCCAAGCCAAGCTGCGCACCGCGGCGGCCCAATCGTTGCCCCATGTTTTGAGCAACGTCACCAGCGAGAAAACAGTGCTGCATCTCGCAGCCGCGATCAGCTTGCAAGAAGTCGTGGCTCAGATCGTCAGCGAATATGCGATCGTGCGCCCCACCGTTTCCGTGCGTACGATTTTCGGTGCTTCCAACGAACTGGCGGAACAAATCGAGAACGGCGGTTTAGTCGATCTCTTTATATCGGCAGGCAAGGATCCTGTGGATCGCGTGAACAAGGCAGGGCTCATTCGCCGTGGGTCACGATGCATCGTAGCCAGCAACGGCTTGGCCATCGTGACGACTGCCGGCTCTTCCATCAAAATCAGTAAAGCCAACGACCTAAAGAAACTCAAAGACATCACGCTTGTCGTAGCCGATCCACAGTGCCCTCTGGGACGATACACGCATCAATTCTTGCAAAGCGAAAAACTGAACGACACGCTGAAACCGATGCTTCGCACGGTCGGGAATTCGCGAGCCGTGATCGCCGCTCTTAACGCGGGAACCGCTCAAGTAGGCATCATCTTTAGCAGCGACATCAGCAACGCAACAGGTTTGAAGGTGCTGTTGGAACTGCCAGCAAAGGGCGTGAACGCCAACTACGAAGCTGTCTCACTTTCAAGCACCGACAACCAGGAAGAAACAAAAGGCCTGCTCGACTTCCTGCAATCGGGAAAAGCGATCAACTGTTTCCGTCGCTGCGGATTTGTTGTCACCAAAAAATGATCACTGCCGTGGAATGGCACTTGGCTGGTTGGCCACCGTGCCCGCCGGGGTAAGGGTTCGCACCCGCAGATCGTCCACTTGAGCTTTCCCCAATCCCGAGAGCGCGATCGACACCACCAATTGCGTGTCTGAATCAACGCCGCGCAGAATGCGAAACGACCGCCAGGAAGGAGAATGCGTGATGCGCGTTGCCATTCCCGGCCCGCCGAGCGAATCGATAATCTGCAAGCCATCAACCGTGCCAATGAGTTCCTCAGGGACCCGTGCGACGCCGGTGATCTCGACCAAATCTCCCGTTTTTACCGCGAGGCCCTGCGTGCTGATCCAAACGGGAGCAGTTGGCACGACCGACGTCGGAGCATTAACGTCGAGATTGCGGGCTTCCAGTTCCAAGCAATAAGACCCTTCGTGGGGCATCTCGGGACTCAATCGCACGGCGGAAGTAATCCCCGCGAGCGGAAGTTGCTGATGCCTCCAGCCCGATTGCAGCAGGCCATTGAGATCTTCAAAATTCCCTCCGGCAAGCAGTTCGGCACTTGCCGTGGCTGTCGACAGCAGATTCGCCAATTTGCGTTCTTCAAATAACGTGGCCGTGCTGAACCCCAAAGGAGTCACCATAGTGATCGGAACCCCTGGCCGGTTGCGTAGCACATATTCCGCCTGCGCGAGCACCTGTTCGATGGTGTCGGCCCGGTCGTAAGCCAGCTCGTGATAACCGCTCGCCAAGTTACGATCGCAAGCCGCGAGCTCTTGAATCGACCGCCCAATCAGCGTCCGAAACGCATCGATGCTCTCCGTTCGCTCCGGGCTGTTGGCGATGAGTTGTTCCAGCTGCTGAAGTTGATGAGCCACCACGTCGCGATGCAATCGAGCCGCCCGCCCAGAGATTTGCCGTAGATACTGCGAAACCCGTGTGAACGCTTGGGGGTCGCTCGTCAGCATGATCAGACCATCGACCGGCAGCGATTCGGCCGATACCTTGAGTCCCCCCGTGGTCCGCTCGTGCCGCAGGCGTTTGGCCCCTGCGAGCGTTAGCAAATAAACATCGGTCGATTCCGCCACGCCAGGCACAACAAACGACACCGGGCGATTCATATAGAGCGATTGTTGCGATTGAAAGTTGCGCGACCACGCCACGGGCATGAGCAAATGACTGCGCTCAGCTTGAAACACCATCGCCGAAAGCCCCGGCTCGGAGCTTTGAGCCACTCCAGATACTTTGCCAGTGGCCAGCCAAGGGCTCAGCAATTGCAAACGCAGATTGATGAGTTCCAAATTCCGTGCCCGTTGTTCGGCTGCGGGCGTTTTCTCCATTAGCGACGATTCGGAACTGAACACAAAGTTACGACTTTTGACGCTCATCGCCGCCGCGGTCAATGCTGTGAGTTGCTCATGCGACGCATTCAGCGGCAATGGATCAGCGATGCCGCACAGAGCGGTGACCTGTTGGGCTCGGGCCGAACTTA
This sequence comes from Bythopirellula sp., assembly GCF_041737835.1. Classification (NCBI taxonomy): domain Bacteria; kingdom Pseudomonadati; phylum Planctomycetota; class Planctomycetia; order Pirellulales; family Lacipirellulaceae; genus Bythopirellula; species Bythopirellula sp. Next base: position 268,906 of record NZ_JBGSQY010000021.1, read on the forward strand.
ACTCGGTTTCGATTGTGACCCACAAAGGCGTGCCCGGTCGGGCAATGCGTTGACGTTGTCCCAGCCATGTCACGTAGTCGCGCAAGGTGAGGTCCGTCCCCAGGATTTCGCGGCCCAGCAACAAGGCATCCGCCGTGCGACTCACATCGCGGGAAAGTTGTTCGCAAGTCATCACGGTCGAACGCGATTCGACCGAATCATAGTGCTGGATTTGCCGCTGCAAACGAGCCACGTGCTCCAAATCCTCGCGGGCCAACATCGAGCCAAGATCCCAGGCCAAAACCGAATTCCATTTGGCCGGAATCCCTTCGCGGTCGAGTTGTTCCAAACTTGGCGGCGGACTGATCAGTGAAACTCCAGCTTTGACAGCTTCAGCAAGTTCTTGGTCCGTGGGCTGCCGAGCGAGCCAAACCGTATTGAAGCCCAGGCGACCCAAAAACTCGAAGGACTCGCCCTGCCATCGGATGATTCGATGAATTGCCGCCGCGTCGATAGGTGGTGGGGATCCAGTGGTAGCGGCTTGGGGCACCGTGGGAGACGACTCGTCAGGTATCCCGGGCAACACGGGGCCCTCAAACAGTTGCTCGGTTTCGGCCGTGGCCTGTTGCACTTCGGGATCGACGATGCCGTTCTTCAAAACGCCAAAAAACTCCACTCGATCGACCGCGAGGGTGGTTGTTCCAGGTCCGCCAGGAACCAGAAACACAATTTGCGAAACGTAAGCCTCGCGGGTATCAACCGACTCGGGAGTCTGCAGCCGAGCGACTCGCGCGTGACGCTCTAAAAGTTTGGGCAAGTCCTTGAGCACGATCTTCTCGCTGGCAAGTCCGCGACTAATGTTGCCGCCCTTGAGCAGCAATTCGTAAGGTCGTCCTGTGAGCGGATCCTGACTCCGCGGCAATACCGCCCTGGCCGCGATCTGCACACCCTGGCGATCGCAATGAATCATGGCCGACATCAACAACTCATTGATCACCGGGGCGTTGGGAATACTGAACACCAACTCCGCGCTTTCCCCAGCGGGGCCTTGTAGGCGAATAAGTTCGCCCCCGCGCTTATGATCGATCGATTGCTCCAGCACTTTGAAGTTGCGCTCGTTGAGCAACTTGAGCATCGTTTGCGTGCCATCCATCTCATCACGAAACACGGGCTCGATCGCACGCGCGGGACCGACGAGAAATATGAAAGCGATGAGCAGCGCTGTCCAACGAAAAAATCTCGCGAGACGAATCCCGCTAGATTGCGAAAATAGTCGCCGTGCTCGTTGCATTCGTATAGAATCCGTGTGGAGAGGCCGCCGTCCCCTGCCGACCAACTCCGGTTCTTGCGGGGTGACAGATGTTGAGGGAAATCAACATCACCAAGATGGTTACGAAATCGCTGTAAGTCGAGCTTGTATCAGGAGTTCAGTTCATCCGCCAGTTCACTCCATGGCGGGAATTCAACATCTCGACTCTCCGGGTTAGGCAAGCTGCCAGTCCGTTGCGTATTCGTAAGTCGTTTTATTACAATCGTTTACGTGAACAGAACGATGAGTTCCCCTCGGTTTGGTACGCCCTCTGCTTTACGGCGTGTCAGACCTCACTCATCTTGGAGACTCGACATGAGCAGCATGCAAAACTCTTCTGTGGCCACCATGGACAGCATTCCCGCTGATCTGCAACGTTTGGCCGAATCGATCCACACCCTGTCCCCCGAGATCGCTTCTCAATTGGCCCCGCTCGTCGACGCCGTCGTGGAAAGCACTCGCCGTCGCCGTCGGATTCTGACACTCGTTCAAGATGCCCTCGGGCAACTTCGCTTGGACATGAAATATCTGATGTTCGATCTCGAAGCGACCCGCCGGGAACGCGACGAATATCGCACAAAGCTTGAAGAGTTCGAGAGTTAAGCAGATTTCCAACCGACGCTTTCCCTGGTAGAATAGCTGGAGATTGGCGAGCAGCGTGGACTTGGGCGAGAGCATCTCTCTGTGCGGAACTCCGGGACTTCCCCGGGCGTCTCAAGCGTCGGGCAACATGCCAGTTTCGGATCCCAGGCACGCGGAACTGCGGGGATTTATTTGGCCTGATTTCAATTCGATGTGGACGAGCACGCGCTATGGTCACTGATCTGACTGCCGAACAATTGGCGCAGCGTGCCCTCGACGTCAACATCGTGACGGAAGAGGAAATGCGTGGCGTGTGGGGTGAGGTTGGCACGCATAACACCGACTACGATCAGTTCAAACAGATTCTCGTCCGCCGTGGTTTGCTGACCAATTTCCAGCTCGAGCGACTTGAGCAAGGCTATCGCACCGGATTCGTCTACGGCGACTATAAGATTTTGTATCTCGTGGGGGCCGGCACGTTTGCCCGCGTCTATCGGGCGGCTCATCGATTCACGAACGAGTTAGTCGCGCTCAAGGTGCTGCGCAAAAGTAAAAGCGATGACCCCTCCGAAGCGGACCTCTTCCGCCGCGAAGGGGAATTGGGTTTGCAGCTCAAACATCCCAACATCGTGGGCCTTCACGAAGTTTCTTCCAAAGGCAAAATTCATTACATCGTAATGGACTTTGTCGAAGGTCATAATTTGCGTGACTTCTTCAAAGTCCGTGGCAAATTTGAACCCTTGGAAGCAGCCCGTATTACCGAAGGCATCGTGGCAGGACTCGCTTATGCCTTCCAAAAGGGGATCACGCACCGCGACCTCAAGATGTCGAACGTGATTGTCTCGAGCGATGGCGTTGCCAAACTCGTCGACTTTGGCCTGGCTGGCGCAGGGGGTGAAGAGGGCGAAGGGGTCAACCCGCGTACCATCGACTACGCCGGCCTCGAACGCGCGACCAATGTTCGTAAAGACGATATGCGGAGCGATATCTTTTTCGCGGGATGTATTTTCTATCAACTGATGTGCGGTCAGGCTCCGATGTCGGAAAATCGCGACCGCACGAAGCGCTTGGATAAATCACGCTTCCAACACATTAAACCCATCAGCGAAATCGATCCCAACCTACCGCTCGCGCTTGTGCGGGTTGTGAACAAGGCGATGGAACTTGATCCCGAGCGGCGCTATCAAACCCCGGCCGAAATGCTGGCCGATTTGAAGCTCGCCGCCAAGCGAGTCAAAGAAAACCGTGATCTGCCCACCCAGGCCGCTGATACAGGACCGCTCGAAGGTCACGACGCCAACGGCGAGCCACGCAAGTTGATGGTGGTCGAATCTGATACGAAGATGCAGAATTTACTCCGCGATCTTTTCAAAAAGTACGGCTATCGCGTGCTGCTCACCAGTGACCCCGACCGATTGTTTCAGCGGTTTTACGAGAACAGCAAAACAGCCGATGCGGTGCTGCTCAGCTCGGGGCATATTGGTTCGAGTGCTGTCGAAGCGTTCAACCGCTTTGGCGAAGAGCCGTCTACAAAAAGCACGCCGGTGGTTTTGTTGCTGGGAGATCAACAAGCAGCGTGGAAAGATCGGGCCAAACCCGATCAACACCGCGTGGTGCTGCAAATGCCCGTGAAGTCGAAAGAGCTTCGCCAGGCGATATTGCAAATCATGCCGGCCACCAGTTAACTGTTTTCCGCTTTGATCCCTTTTTCAATCTCGTGGATCTTCTCCACGCGCCGTGAGTGCCGGCCCCCTTCAAACTCGGTGTCGATCCACACTTCCACCATCCGCTCAACGCTTCGTGGACTAAGCATATCGGCAGAGAGACACAGCACGTTCAGGTCGTTGTGCCGACGGCTGATTTCGGCGGTGACTTCGTCCGTGATGGGGGCAGCCCGGACGTTCGGGAATTTGTTGGCCGTGATCGCCATGCCGATTCCCGTGCCGCAGATCAAGATGCCGCGTTCGGCCTTGTTCTCACTCACCTTGCGAGCCACCAGCGCGGCGAAGTCGGGATAGTCGACCGACTCGGTGACCGACGTGCCCACGTCTTCGACTTCGTGTCCCTTGGTTTGCAGGATCGAAGTCAGCTTTTCTTTCAGGTGGTATCCCCGGTGGTCGCTACCAATAGCGATGCGCATCTCAAAACCTTTCGCAGCGTTTCAAACTAACCAGTTTGCCTTGTTTGTCGTCTGAAGTCCTGGGGACATCAGTATCAAGTCTAGTACCAATTTTTTTAAGTGAAATCAACGGTCTCAAGTCGTTGCCGCAGCGCCTGTTCAACTTCGTTGGCGCATTGACGATAAAGTTCTTTGGAACCGCCAATCGGATCGTCGATATCTCCGCCATCGACACGCAACGTAAACGTTCGGTTCGTGGCTTCGGGCCAGCGACGCAAAATCGCGTGGCGGTGCCCCCCGGTCATCGTAAAAATCATGTCCGCATGACGAACCAACTTGTCCGTCAGGGGTTGTGATTCATGCTTCGTAATATCAAGCCCCCGTTCTTGCAGGACTTCGACCGCTTCCATCGCCGCAGTACACCCAGGCACGGCCGCCACGCCAGCCGAGGCCACGATCACGCCCCGCTGTTCGAGTTCGTCGATCGAGCAGTTGAGCTTGTCAGCCACGAGTTTTTTCAACAGCATCTCGCCCATCGGGCTCCGGCAGGTATTGCCCGTGCAAACTAGCAACATAATCATGGCGGAAAGTCGATCCAAAGCACTTTTTCCTACGACGCCTTCTCGGAGGCAATTGTATTCGTTTCCTGACACGCGAACCACCGTCGAGGGCTGGCCATAGCGGCAAGGGCCGTCGTTGAGCACCAATGCCACATGGTCGCGGAGGTGTTTTACGGCGTCCTCAGCGGTTATCGCGTCCGGTTCGCCGGAGCGGTTGGCACTGGTCAGCGCGATTGGGCCCGACAGCATGCTCAGCACGTCGTGAACGATGCTGTGAGCCGGCACCCGCAAGCCCACGGTTCCCTGGGGCGAGACCGCCTGCTGCACTGTCGCCGGCAAACGCCTCAGCAAACTATCTTCATTCTGGTTGTCCACTACCAAAGTCACGGGGCCCGGCCAGCACCGCCGGGCAAATCGCTCGGCCAGTTTGCCGGGCCGCGGCGCGTAATCGAGCGCTTCTTCAGCACTTTTTATTGCAAGTGCCAACGGAACGTCGAGGGACCGCCCTTTGGCCTCGTAAATTCGTTCGATTCCCGCGGCGCTGCGAGCACTGGCTCCCAGCCCGTAAACGGTTTCCGTGGGAAAGATCACCAACTTGCCTTCGGCCAAAGTCTGAACAGCGCGATGCACGACATCGCGAGTATCTTCAGTTTGGCGTAGGTCGATAACAATCGGCGGCATAGGCAGTAGGCCGAAAACCAAAACGTAATGAACAGGTAACTCTCGGCGAGTTAAAAAACGCTTCCATGTGCCCGCCGGCAGAGGAGATCATTCATCTGGCCCATTCATCTGGCCAAGTTCGCGGCGGCAGATAAAGTGATTGCAGAACCCCACCCACATTTCAGATTTCTCAATATAGAGTTGCTCCCATCCCCCGGTCAAGCTGCCGCGTAGGCAATAGCCGACTCGATCTCCTTATGCAATAATGAGTTACGTCTGCTGGTCGCTGGGCCACCGCCCGCTTGCAACTTTCGCTAAACTGTTTCATCGGCTCCAAGCATCTATTCTCTCACCCAGACCTTCCCGAGAACCGCGCATGAGTGAAGCAAAGTCCATCGAAAAAGACGCCGCCGAGTTCGCCCAGCGTTACAAAGCCGTCAGCGAACAACTGGGCCGGGTCATCGTCGGACACGCCGACATTGTCCATGGCGTTCTCACCTGTTTATTCGTCGGGGGCCATTGTCTGCTCGAAGGCGTTCCCGGGTTGGGTAAGACGCTGCTCGTGCGAACCCTCGCCGAAACACTGGACCTCGACTTCTCGCGGATTCAATTCACCCCCGATCTGATGCCCGCCGACATCCTTGGCACCAACATGGTGTCGGAAACGCCCGAAGGGAAACGGGTCTTTGAATTTCAGAAAGGTCCCATCTTCACGCAGATTTGTCTGGCCGACGAAATCAACCGCGCGACCCCCAAAACGCAATCCGCGATGCTCGAAACGATGCAGGAACAAAAGGTGAGCATCGCGGGCAAAGTCTTTCCCATGAAGTTGCCGTTCTTTGTGATGGCCACGCAAAACCCACTGGAACAAGAAGGCACATACCCGCTGCCCGAAGCACAGCTCGACCGGTTCTTCTTCAAGCTCGTGGTCGGTTACTCCAACCGCGAAGAGTTGGCCACGATCATCGACCGCACCACCCGCGGCCTGAACGTGAAGCCGGAAAAGGTGATGAACGGCGAAGAAATTTTACGTTGGCAACGATTGGTCCGCGAAGTCATCATTGCTCCGCACGTGCAAGATTACATCGTGCGACTCACACTCGCCACGCATCCCAACGGACCCTTCGCGTTGCCAATCACCAACCAATATTTACGTTGGGGCAGCAGCCCCCGCGGCGCGCAGACGGTCACCCTGGCTGCCAAAGTGCGAGCCTTGCTCGGCGGCCGTTACAACGTCAGCTTCGACGACATCCGCCGTGTCTTCTTGCCCGCGATGCGTCACCGCGTGATCCTTAATTTTGAAGCCGCCGCCGAAGGGATTGAACCCGATCAGGTGCTGACCGAGATCGTCAAGAAAGTCCCCGAGAAAGCGGAAGATTCTAAGTAGCCAAATCATTCTACGCAGAACATCTAACGCCAGGGGAATACAATCCCGGGGCGCGAGCGAACCAAACCTATGCCCGGCGTCACCGATACCAAACTCCTGTCGCCCGCTTTGTGTGCCCAACTCGAACGCTTGGAGTTGGTGACGCGCAAGATCTTTCGTGGCCGCATGAAGGGGGAACGCCGCAGCAAACGCAAAGGGCAAAGTGTCGAGTTTGCCGACTTCCGCAACTATGTGGCCGGTGATGATCTCCGCCAGCTCGATTGGAATCTCTACGCCCGACTCGACAAGCTGATCCTCAAATTGTTTCTCGAAGAGGAGGATTTGCATTTTTATGCGCTGATTGATTCGAGCCTCTCGATGAATTTTGGCTCGCCGACGAAGCTGGAATACGCCAAGCAACTCGCCGCGGCCTTGGGCTTTGTTGGCTTAATCAGAGCCGATCGCGTGCGGATCGAAACGCTCAATCAGGCCGTAAGTCAGCGCAGCCCCTCCTTTCGCGGCCGTGCCAGTGCCTGGCGGATGATTCAGCAAGTAGAGGCCATCCAACCCGCCGGTGAAACACGACTCGCACAGGGAGTGAAAAACTTTTGCCTGCGCAACCCGGGACGCGGCGTTGTCGTGCTGATCAGCGATCTCATGGACAAAGAGGGCTACGAAACGGCGCTTAAGTATTTTGTGTCGCACGAAATGGATTGCTTTGTGATTCAGGTTCTATCGCAAGAAGAACTTGAACCCGACGTGAAAGGGGATCTCCGCCTCGTTGATTGCGAGGATCAGAACGAAGCGGAAATCACCGTGAGCGCTCCGCTCTTACGTAAATACCAGCAAACGCTCAACGGTTTTGTCGCCGCAGCCCAACAGTTTTGCTCCAAGCGAGGCTTGCACTATCTGCTCGCCAACAATCAGGTGCCCGTGGAAGAACTCGTATCCAAGCATCTCCGCCGGCGAGGGCTCGTGCGGTAAATGGACATGCTCTTTCGCAACACGCTGGGCCCCACCGCTTGGATGATCATGGGGGCGATCCCGTTGGCGATCTTTGCGCTCTATTTTCTCAAGCTCAAGCGCCAACCGCTTGAAGTGCCGAGCACATACCTCTGGCATCGCGTGATTGAAGATTTGCACGTGAACAGCTTTTGGCAACGCCTGCGGAAAAGCTTACTACTGTTTCTGCAATTGCTGATCGCGGCATTAGCGATCCTGGCGTTGCTCCGTCCGGGGTGGCAGGGCGAAACACTCGAAGGCGAGCGGTTTATCTTCCTCATCGACAACTCGGCCAGCATGTCGGCCACTGATGCCGAAAACGGCCAGTCGCGGCTTGATGAGGCCAAGAGCCGTGCCTCTTCATTAATCGATCAAATGGAATCGAGCATGTCGGCGATGGTCATCGCCTTTGCCGATCAGCCGGTGGTTGTGCAGGAATTCACCGGCAATCGTCGCCGCTTGCAGGATGCCGTGAATCGCATTCAACCGACTGCCGCCCAAACCGATTTCTCGGGGGCCCTGCGACTGGCCGATGGCTTTGCCAATCCACAGACTGAGCAAACGCAGGAAGAATCAACCGATGCAGCGCCGAAACCGCAGCCTGTGGAGCTTTTCATCCTAAGTGATGGCCGCTTTGGGAATGTCGACGACTTTTCGCTGGGCAATCTCCAGCCGAAATTTTTACCGCTGGGAACCGAAACGGCTGAAAATCTGTCGATAACGGCGCTCAACACCCGGCGTGGCGAAGATCGCCCCGATCAATTGCAGGCCTTCGTTCAAGTGGCCAACGCCAGTGCGAATGAAACGACAGCCACCGTGGCCTTGCATTTGAACGATCAATTGGTCGACGCCACGGAGGTGAAGCTGCCGGCTCGCGGAACCGGTTCCGCCACCTTTCTGTTGTCTAACGATGCCCAAGGAACCTTGCGGGCAGTGGTTGACCCCGCCGCCGGATTTCAGGACCGTCTAACCGTCGATAACACGGCCTATGCAGTTTTAGAAACCGGCGGTGATTCCCGCGTGTTGCTTGTCACCCCGGGCAACAGCGCTTTGGAAGCAGCATTGGAAACCGAACGTTCCCAGCGTTTTGCCAAGATCGACAAGCTCTCGCCGAATGACTTAGAGACACCCGAATTCAACCGTCAGGTTGCCACGGGCAACTACGATTTGATCATCTTCGACCAATGCGCGCCTCAAAAGATGCCCGACGCTAATACCTTATTCATTGGTCGCCGCCCGCCGCTCGAGAGATGGCAAGCAGGTGAATCGAGCGACACCGTCTTTGGCCCACAGATTATCGATTGGGATCGCAGCCATCCGCTGTTGAATCTGATCGAGCTGGGGGGCGTGCAGATTGTCGATGCGCAAACTGTGAAGCCGCCGTTGGGTGGCCGCGTGCTCGTTGATTCCACGGCCGGGCCTTTGATGGCGATTGCCCCCCGCGATCGATTTGAAGACGTCGTGCTGGGTTTTGAAATCGTCGGCACGAACGAAGCAGGCCAGCGGACATTCAACACTGATTGGCCACGTAAGCATAGCTTCCCCAGTTTCTGGCTCAACGTGCTTGAGCATTTTGCACAACACTCCGACACGCAGGAAATCCATCGCCCCGACGAACTGGTCGAGTTGCACTTACCGCCGGGCGAAAGTCGCGTGGAGATGGAATTGCCCGACGGCGCGACCATTCCGATGGAAGCAGATGTTGCGGGACAGTTGGCATTCCAAGACACAGAGCGGCCGGGAATCTACCAAGTGCTTCGCAATGGTGAAGTTGTCAAGCGGTTTGCCGTCAACTTGTTTGACCGGCAGGAGAGTGACGTGGCTTTACAGACGGCCAGCGCCGGGGAGGGGGGGCTGAATGTCGTCAAAAGCCTGGAGATTGGCTACGTTGACGTGGCCGCCGAAGCGCCCAATGCCGATATCCGTAAGGAGTTATGGATGCCCCTGCTGGTATTGGCACTGGTTGTGCTAATGGTGGAATGGTATATCTATAATCGCCGTGTTTACATCTAATCAGGCAATCACGGCGGCGTGGAATCAACACAGGAAGGCGGAAGTTTCTCCGCGGAGCGATGCAAAAAACAATTGACGAACGGCATGCCGAAAAGAAACAAAACGCAGCGCTCAAGCGCTTCATCGAAAGTGACCTCATCAGCCGGGTGAGCGACGAAGAATATCGCAAGAAGGTTCGAAAGGTTTATGGTGGTCCGCAGGGGGCGCTCCTCTCCACGGCCAGCATGTTGTCGCTGCATATTCCCTTGGGCGAGCGACTTTTTCGCAAACGCAAATTTGACCTTCGCGGCATGCGCTCGATTCTCGATGTCGGCAGCGGTGCCGGTCAAATCGCCCAGCACCTGTTGAAGTACGCTGACGCCCAATCCGAAATCTATTGCACCGACTTATCGCAACCGATGCTCGAGCGAGCTCGCGTGCGGCTCAAGAGTTCACGCCCACGCTTTGTGACCGCCGACATTGTTCATCTTCCCTTTGAAGACAATGCATTCGACGGAGTGACCTGCGGCTATGTTTTGGAGCACCTAGCCAATCCTCGGCCGGGCCTCGCGGAACTCGCACGAGTGATGAAGCCCGGCGGACGAATGCTCCTGTTGGTGACCGAAGACAGCGTCGCCGGAGCCTGGACGAGCCGCCTTTGGTGTTGCCGCACACACAATCGCCGCGAGTTGATGCAGATCTGCCAGGAAGTCGGCATCCCCTGCAAACAAGAGCTTTGGTACACCAAGATGCACGCGGCCATGCGCGCCGGCGGCATTTGCCTTGAACTGCAAAAGCAATAAAGCAAATCTCAGTTGTACGGATTGCTGCTCGGAATATCCAAGTAAGAATTGTGCAGCTTTTCTTGAATCGAGTTGCCGCACTTAGGGCACTCTATGTAGAAGCGGAATCCAATCGAAGTTTGCTCTGACATCGATTGACCTTGAAGAACTGGCATTTTGGTGAGCTGCTCTTTACGTAGGCATTTGGCATCTTCACCGCATTTGTCACAAATAATTGTCTGCATTCAGTCTCCTATTCCGTTTGAGCGATCGAATAAACTCGAAGCTCTTGAAGTACCGTATTCTACTCGATTGCCGCGCGGAGTGCTTCAAAATCCCTAAATGTTTGCCGATGAGGGCCATCTCGGCTCCATAATGCGCGAATCCTGCCTGTAAAAGGCTGAGAATGCAATGAAGTCACTTCCGGTTTGCTAACTACCGCCGCTAGCCATCTATTTGGCGCTTGCCAACTCCAGCAGCGCAATCTCCGGCGGACAGAGCAACCTGAGAGGTGTTTCTCCTGCGATGCCGCGCGTGACGTGCATCACCGTGTTGCCGCGACGGAACGTTCCCGCAGCGAAGCGCGTGCCATACAGACTAGGCGCAGCGACGGCTCCCAAAATCGGAAAGCAAACCTGCCCCCCGTGTGCGTGGCCAGCCACCACCAGGTCACCATCCCTCGCACACGCCCAATCGAATTGATCGGGGGTATGAGTTAGCAGCAGCCGAAACGGAGTTTCGGTTGAGTTAGAGCGCGCAGGCAATTCAGGAAGCCGCGGTCCCCAAGGTGCTTCATTACCCGCGATCAAAACAGGACAATCATTCCACTGAGCGGTCAGACTTTTCCCGCCAACGTAGATCAATCCCCGCGCCGTAAGATCATCCACCGTCCGGCGAGTATCGATGTAGAAATCGTGGTTACCCAGGATGAAGTAAACGCCGTATTTAGCTCGCAATAGAGCCAGACTATCGTACAGCCAATCGCGATACGCTTCGATTTCGACAAGGTCACCGGTGATCACAATCACGTCGGCCTGTAAACGCTTAACCTCGTTGGCGACGTTCAAATACCATTCGGGCCCAATCCGCCCAGTGACGTGCAAATCGCTGATGTGCGCGATCCGTAGCCCCACCAGTTTCTCAGGCAGCCGAGGAATCAACAGCCGCTTGGTATCCAGAGCGAGCTTAAAAACTTCATTGCCGGGAACAAGTCCCACCATCTGAGAATACAACCCACGCAAAGTATCTTTGGGTAGCGGCTGGTCAGGTTTGAGAAACGTGCGTTCTTTGGAGCGAACCGTGTGCGGATCGTCGTCTTGAAAACCACGAATAAATCGCGCTAAGAGTTTCCCCATTCCAAACACAGCACAGCCCAAACAATAGGTCACGGCGAAGCTGGCCAACGGCCCGGTGTTTTGCGAATTGAAGAAGTAATCGCCGTCGCGCCACCACTGCCAGGCAACCACCAAGGGCAACGTGGCAAACGTCGTGAAGCCGGCCCAAGTTAGAAAATCGATGAGCCGATGCGGGCCCGCCCAGGCATGCAGACGGTTAACCAGCGCGATCCAGAAATAGCCGTGCCCCAGCAATGCGAACAGGGCGATGAGCGTGAGCAGGGCAGGGTGCATGGGCCAATATCCGTTTGGCAATCGCCGCCGGCACTCCGCTAGGCTGAACCCTCGCGGCCGTCGATGGTTGTTTCCACGACGCTCACCAACTGATCCAAGCGGAACGGCTTATACAACACGTGCTGCAAGCCGGCTTGCCGGGCCTTGACGATCGAATGGCCTGGATCGTAACCAAAGCCGGTCATCAGCACCATCGGCACTTTTTCCATGAGCTCCGAGAGCTTCGTCATCAATTCATAGCCGTTCATGTCCGGTAGACGAATATCGGCGATAATCACGTCGTAACTCGACCCCGCGGCCAGATTCCGAACCATCAAGCGAGCTTCGTTGCCGTCGTGGGCCGTTTCCACAATACAGTGATACCGTTCCAGCAAGCCATGAGCCGCCGAACGAACTGATTCATCGGCATCGACCACGAGAATTCGCTTACCCACCAGTTTGGGCCGGGAATCGGTCGAACCGGTCGCCGGTTGGGCCTGCGTGGGACTCATGCTTTGTCCCACTTTTTGAATCACTTGCTTGATGTCGCGGGCATTCCGCAAGATTCGATGCAACCGCTCGACCACGTCGGGCTCATGGCCGATGTAGCGTTCCATGATATTGACCGCGTCGTTGAGTATCACGTCCACGGGCAAGGCGACGGCGCTGTGAATCGCTTCCACGCTGGCCGCGGCGGTGCTGGCCTTTTCCGCGGCCAACAATTCCAGCGTATTAAGGGCGACGGCCACGCTACGAGCAAAAATTTCAAGAAACTGTAGGTCGCTTTCCGAAAAAGCGTTCCCCTCGGGGCTTTCGACGTTGAGCGTACCGATCACCTGCTCGTGCAAAATCAGCGGAACGGTCAGCGAACTTCGCGCTCCTTCGGCCCCCGACAAATACAGCGGGTCGTCGGTGGTGTGTTCACAGATGTAACTCTTACCCGTGGCGGCAACAAATCCCGTCACACCATTGCCGTTGGTTTGAGCATACAGCTTACGGGCGGCCGCTTCGGGAGCCATGCCGACTTCCAACAGCGGAATCAGTTCGCCCGTGTCCTGATCCAACATTCGAATCTCGACCACGTCGAGCTGCAAAATGTCTTGGATGCATTGCAGAATGTTCGACTTGAGCAGTTCGATCCGCTCTTCTTCGGCGAGTTGCGAGACGTCGCTCGTCGTGAGGTCGGCCAGTTCAACGCCAGCTTGATGAATGGCCGCGAGTTTCTGTTGCTGCAAAACTTCTTGGCTCATGTCGTGAACGGTCACGACCAAATTTTGCGGGGCCGCATCGCTGCCGGCGGCAAAGACGGGGGCCGCGTGCAGGCGATAATATTTATTGTCATTACAGCGCATGATCGACGCACATGCGCGTCGCGTGGCCAAGGCACTATGCAGTGGACAAAAATCGGGGCCCAGCAATTCGGGGCTTCCCATGACGCGGTAAAAATTCTCACCGATCACGCTCTCCGAGCCGGTCCATTCCCGTAACCGGCCATTGCCCCACAGGACTTTGTTCTCTTTATCGAGCAGCACGACCCCGTCGGGCATGCCTTCGAGAATGCGATCGCCGCAGATAATTTTGCTCAAGTCCAACGACTTGGCGAAATGATCGGTGTCGCAATAGACGGCGGCGAATTCTCCTGCCACGAGATTCGAAAGAACTTCCAGCGCCGAATCGACGCGGACGATTTCAATATCGTTGCCAAAGTGCGAGCTGAAGTCGACCTGAGAATCGTGCGCACCGCCCAGGAATAAAATCTTGGGGCGCTCACCTACCTGCTCGCTCTCGAATGACGCACTTTCTGGCGACACGCTGGGTCCTGACACCGCAAACTTCCAAGTGCCGTTACTGAGTGGCCACGGACCGCACGCAATCGTGCTTATGACACCGCTGCCTCATGAATATTAGACCACAGTATAGTTTCTGTCACAAATCACCACAAGTTTGAGTGTCCGCATGTTAAGACGCTAATCACAAGAAATCTAACCGTTGATGCAATCTCACGAGAGACACCGCCTTCGCACTACGATTGCACGAAGTACGCAGACGAATCAAAAACTCTCGAAAAAACTGCTGAAAAATGAACTGCCCAAGCGGCACGCGGTTTCGTACAATTTTGGGTCCCACCCACCGAATCATCCGCCGCCGACAATCTCGGTGCGGAATCTCCGTTGTAGACGGTTCTCGGAGCATCCCCCTGCAGTTGGCTGGGACATTTTGCAGCCTCACGTTCAAATCGAGTCGATCACAGTATGTCCACAGCCGGCCTGACATCCACCGCACAGCAAATTCGCAACGTCGCCATCATCGCGCACGTCGACCACGGCAAAACCACGCTCGTCGACAAGATGATGATGCAGTCGGGCCAATATCGTAACGAAGATCTCGCGAAACTCGCGGGGGGGCAGCACGGCCTGATTCTCGATTCCAACGATCTCGAACGCGAACGCGGCATCACGATTCTCAGCAAAAACTGCGCTGTCCGCTACACATCGGCCGCCGGTGAGACATTTCGTGTGAATTTGATTGACACCCCAGGCCACGCCGACTTCGGTGGCGAGGTCGAGCGCGTGCTCGGCATGGCCAGTGGAACGTTGCTGCTTGTGGATGCCTACGAAGGCCCCATGCCGCAAACGCGCTTCGTGCTGCAAAAATCGTTAATGTACAATTTGCGACCGATTGTCGTGATCAACAAAGTCGACCGCCCCGACTCCCGGCCGATGGAAGTTGTGAACGAAGTTTTCGATCTGTTGGTCGAAATGGATGCCCCCGATGAAGTGCTGGAGTTCCCGGTGGTGTTCGCTTCGGCCCGGCAAGGTTGGGCCACGCTGGACCTCAACGAGCCGAGCGATTCGCTCAAGCCGTTGTTTGAAACCATCTTGCAACACGTTCCGCCCCCAGAAGTGGGACTCGAAGACGGCCCCGGCCGCTTGCAGGTGACAACGCTCGATTACTCCGACTACGTGGGGCGTATCGCTATTGGCCGCGTCCGCGAAGGCACGATCCGCCGCCGGCAACGAGTTTTGGTGATCGACCGCGAAGGCAAACAAACCGAGCGGCAAGTTTCTCAATTGCTTGGCTTCGAAGGTTTGGATCGTAAGGAAGTCGACAGCGTTTCGGCTGGTGATTTGTGCGCGCTCGTTGGACTCGAACCCATCGAAATCGGCGATACCGTTACGGATATCACATTCCCCGAAGCCTTGCCACCGGTGACTATCGACGAGCCCACGCTCCACATGACGTTCCGCGTGAACGATGGACCGTTTACGGGTCGCGAGGGCAAGTTTCTCACGAGTCGCCAATTAGGAGAACGTCTTCAGCGCGAACTTCGCTCGAATGTGGCCTTGCGTGTCGGACCAGGACCCAGCCAGGAACAGTTTCGCGTGTCAGGCCGTGGCCTCATGCACTTGGGCATCCTGATCGAAAACATGCGCCGTGAAGGCTTCGAATTGTGCGTCGGGAAGCCCGAAGTCATTTACAAGGACATCGACGGCGTCAAATGCGAGCCGATTGAGCAGTTGGTTGTTGATTGTCCCGAAGCCAGCCAAAGCGCCGTGATGTCGCTGCTGGGAGATCGCCGCGCGACGTTGACCAAGATGACACATCGCCAATCCGGCGGATTTGTCCACTTGGAATTCACCGTCCCCGCGCGTTCGCTTATGGGTTTGCGCAGCCGGATGCTCAACGCCACGGCCGGCGAAGCAATTATGCACCATACGTTCTTGGGTTATGAACCGGTTCGAGGTGCAACTCCGGGCCGGCCTTTTGGCGTTTTGATCGCCAATGAAACGGGCATGGCCACGGCTTATTCGCTCGACGCGCTTTACGATCGCGGGGAGTTTTTCATCAGCCCCGGTGATCAAGTTTATGAAGGTCAAATCGTCGGCGAGCATTGCCGCGCGGGGGATCTCGTCGTCAACGTCGTGAAAGGCAAGAAGCTGACCAACGTCCGCGCCGCGGGCAAGGACGACAACAGCCAAGTCCGCCCCGTCCGCGTGATGTCGCTCGAAACCTGCCTGGAATACATCGAAGAAGACGAAGTCGTGGAAGTGACCCCCACGCTCGTTCGCCTGCGGAAGATCATGCTCATGGAATCGGACCGCCGCCGGGCGGCCCGTCGTGCCGAGAGCTGATCTGGTTCTTTTGGAATATCCGTTACATCCGGAAAAACATTTGTATTCCCGCGACTTGTGCAGCGCCTATTGATCGCCAAACATGCGTTCATCAAAAGCTATGCTTGCTTGAATAGTTCTGGCCGGAGTTGTCCGTGCGCAGAGTGATCACCGCAAACAACAAGCTTTGGGCGGATCCTTTGAGGGCGCAGATCCTTTGGGGGCATAGTCATGGGGTTCATCAATATCAAGTCTCAAGTGAGCACCCGCCGCGGGCTGTCGTTTCTCGAATTCACCGGCTGCCTTGTCGCCATGATCGGCGGCGTCATGCTCGGCGCGATGTATTTGGGTCTCGATCTCAAACACATGGCTAGCGGTGTTCTCGTTCAAGCCAAAGTTGTTGACCCAAGTTATTTCGCCGTCGCGGAAGAAGTAATCACTGACCTTCCTAGCGACTCTCCCGACGCACAAAAAGCCGGTTCTTCAAGCAGCGAAACTTCCGTTCCGCAATTGAATGCCAAACCCGCACCCACTTCCGCTGAAACACGCGCGGCAACCCGGGCCTACTGGAATAAGTTGACCGAATATATGGCTGCTGAAGCTCAGGGCCGACTTCGCGAAGAAGGCAGCCCCGAAGAGTGGCATCTTTACGACTATTTGGCCCAACGGAAACGAGGTCACGAGCAAGCTCTCGAAACCTTGGCGACGTTGAATGAAGTCGGCGTCGACGAAAAACTCGTCGCCCACGGCCAGCAAGTCACCAATTGGCATCAGTCGGGCGTCAAGTTGTTCGATCATGCCTTGTCGCTGCTCAGCGATGGTCCCGGGGCGAAGCTGACCGGCCCATTCGCACAAAGTTGGCAGAGTGCCGCCACGCAGTTGCGGATGGAAGAGAACCTCGTTCTCGACCGCCACAAAGCCGTCGCCAATTATTTGGACCGCGAATATCCGGACGCTGCCCCGTTTGTCCCCGCGTTACAACAGACTCTCACAAAATAACTCCCACGTTGGCCCCGCCAACACATGCTTTTGAGGTAATGACTATGTTGCGTTTCAGTTTTCGCTTGCTGCTTGGTGCCTTGGTCGCTTTGCAAACGGTTGCCCCCGCGATGGCCGATGGTTGGATGATTGCCGACGATTCCTGCGGCTGCGCGATGGAAGTTGTATGCTGCGAGCCAGTCGCCATAGAATGCGAGGATTGCCTGGATTGCGAAGGCACCGTCGTCGAAGAGAGCGTCGAAGAAAATCATGACGTGATCGTCGATTCCTGCGGCTGCGAAGCCATGGAAGTTGAAGCCACAACAACCGACGCCACGATCACTGAAGACAGCGAGCCGGCTCCTGCCGAAACGAAGAAACCCGCGGCAACGACAACTCCCGCACCCGCTACGGCAACAACCGACAAGCTGCCCCCCGCACCGATAGCGGTTCCCGCTGATCCTGCCAAAACCACCGAGACCGATTTGTTTCCCGGTCCAGCGGCCACCACACCTGCTGCCCAACCGCCGGTGACAGAGTCTCCAGCGGCAACAACTCCCGTGGAAACACCAGTGTCAAAACCAGCCACCGGCACCGGTGGTCTGTTCGACGAACCCGTCACTCCCGTGGCCGAACCCGACGACACTTCGATTCCGTTTGCCGATCCCCCCGCCGCCACGACCGAATCCACCCCAGCAGAAGTTGGAGTGACCGAAACCGAAGGAACGGAAGAATTGTTCGTTGAGCCCAGCCAAGATTCATCGCAAGATTCGTCGCAAGACGAATCTGTTGAGTTCGATGCCGAAGAAACCGTCACCGAAGAAACCGTGCCCGAACAACCAGCCTCCGATCCGCTCGATGATTTGTTCAGTCCTGCCGAATCCACAGACGAACCCGCTCCCAAGCAAGATGAAACCAAGGAAGAAAAACCTGCCGAGTCGGAAACCTTCGATCCGTTCAGTCACAACGAGTTACCCATGCTTGAGATTGTTCTGGCCGACGCCGAACTACGAAGCTGGTCCGACCGTCAGGCCGTCGAGCATTGCCAGGCAAAATTGGTCAGCGTAACCACCGAGGGCATTTTTGTGACGAAAGCCTCGGGCGAGATGCTCGAGATCAATTTCACAGACCTCAGCGATAACGATCTCAACTTCGTTCGCAATCAAGTGCTCGCCCAACGCGACTTGCTAGCACCCACCCAACTCGCCGCCCACTAGTTAGCCGGCAGCGTCCCGCAGCCGTTCAACTCGCGAATTCATTGATTTCCACGCTAGCACCGGCAAACTCCGCCCGAATTTCCTCATCGCGACAACCCGACGGCGTCGATGTTCCCAAAGAGCGCGAAATCGTTGCGCTCGCAGGGGGATTTCATGGAAGCGGTATTACTAGGTTTGGCAGCTCCTGCCGCCGTCAGCACGGCCGGCTCACTGCTGGAGCGCAGCCTCGATACCCTGTCGGTGCCGTTCTCCGCGATTCTCGAATCGATGACCGATTCCGAGTCTGCTGACAGCGAGACGTCCTCGATCACCGATATCGCCGACCTCCAGTCGGAACTCGCCAACCTGCAAGCGAATCTCGCCGCGCGAATTCAAAACGCACTCTCCTCGGCGGGCATTAAACTCGATGAGCCTTTGCAGCTTCGCGTTTCTGAACTCGATGGCACGGTGGAAGTCGTTGGCAATCATCAACAAAAAGCATTGATCGAAGCCGCACTCGCCGACGATCCGGCATTCGCGCGCGATTTTGCCAAAGCTCTCGCCATGCAGCAACTCGTGACCGCATCCGAGCAAGCCGAACAAGCCACAACCGATGATGACATTGCGCTAGGTATCGCTCAAAAAGAAGAACAATTCGGCATCTTCTCGCTCAGCGAAGACGGACCGACTCTGTTATTCGGCGCCTAGCCGGGCCGCAACGCGGTCCGGGCGAAGTGATTTAAGACAAAAATCGCTCCGCCACCCGTTTCGCTGCTAAGTCTCCACTTCGCACACAATACGGAATCCCCACGCCCCGATAGCCGTTCCCCGCGAGCGCCAATCCCGGATGCTGATCCACGCGGCGCTCGATGTCATCCACCAGCTGCACGTGACCGACGTGATATTGCGGCATCTTCTCCCGCCAACGCTGCACTTCCACGTGCAACGGCTCGCCACGCGTGCCGATGGCCTTCTGCAATTCGCCCAGCGCTAGCCGCGTGAGCTCCTCATCGGGAAACTCGACAAGTTCTGGCCGCAAAGCCCCACCCAGGAAAATGCGCACCAACACGGTGTCTTCCGGCGCTCGTCCCGGAAATTTGATGCTCGAAAAACTCGCCGCGATGATCTGCCGCTGCTCGGCGGCGGGGACCACGAAGCCAAAGCCATCCAATTCGCGTGCGATTTGGTCCTTACGAAACGCGGCACATACGATCGCACTACTCGCATAAGAAATACTGCCGAGCAACTCAGCGAGGACCGGATCGATGTTATGCACAATCGGTGCGGCCTGGGGCGTGGGCAAAGCCACGACAACCCCCGCAAAAGGACCTTCACTCGCCGCGTTGGAAAAATCAATCCACCAACCTTTATCGCTGTCCCCAGAAATCAGCGAAGCCTTACGATCCACGTGAATCGATTCATCGTCGATTTGGCTGACAAGCTCATTCACCAGTTGCCCCACCCCGCCGCGGGGCGTTACAAAACTTCCATACCGCGCGCCGCTCGCTGTTTCCTGGTCATTCTCTTTGAGATGCCACAGCGTGTGATGCTTGCGCAGCACCTCGATCGCGTCCGGCATCGTCGCGGCCACGCTCAGTTTCGTGGCGTCGGCCGTATAGATCCCCGCGACCAACGGCTCGACCAAACGCTCAAATGTTTCCTTACCCAGCCGTTTGCTTGCGAAGCGGGCCAGATTGTCATCAAAGTTTGTGCCTTCGATCGACCGAGGAGGACGCCGCCATCGCTCGGCCAGCAAGCGAATTTTTCCCCGCCAACTCAAGAGCGACGTTTTAAGAATCGAGCCGACTTGCTGCGGCCGAATCAACACAAAACCTTCCGGCACGGGATGCAGCCGGTCGCCCTGCCAAACCAACGCCCGACGGTGCTGCGTGTTGGTGGGAATCAATTCATCGGCGATCCCCAATTCCTCGCAAAGCTCAACGGCCCAGGGTTGTTTCGTGATGAAACTGTCGGCCCCCAGCTCGATAAGCAAATCCCCGACGCGCTGTGTGGAAAGGACGCCACCGAGTCGGTCACTCGCTTCAAACAGTTCAACATGTGCGTGAGGCAACAACGTGCGCAAGCGATACGCCGCGGTCAGTCCCGAGATCCCGCCCCCCAGGACGGCAAACTTCAGTGGCGGTGGGGATTGAGAGGCAGACAAAAAGGACTCACTGGCACGATGGAGGAAGCTGAATCCTCTATTGTCTCACGAGCAAGCCAACTCTGTCCACGGGGGCGAAACGTGCCTGTAACCGTGGTCTGTGACCGCGGATTCTTCCCAACCTGTAGCCGAGGTCTCATGGCTGATCAACCAAACGACGATCTCGATAGAGTTCCGCGCTCAGCTGGGAAAACTTTCGGTATCACCGGGATCGGTTTGTTGAGGATTGCGAGGGGCGGTGGATTATCTTGGCTTGTTCCTAGCGACTTTCTTCGCGAATGGGCCTTTAGGCAATGGGATTAACTCAGCTTCTTGCGGCTTCTTTGGTGAGTAGGTTGTGGGCTGAGTTCGCTCTGCTACGTCATCAGTGAAGTTCAGTAATAATTGGTAGCTCCCGCCAACTGTATTATTGTCATTCCAGCTATCGACATCTATTTTCAGTTGCGTGCAGTCGCCGACAATTTGGGACCGGCGGCGCTGAAAAGCATCCGTCATATAGACCTCGTCTACCTTGCGCATATCGCCCCAGAAAGTTTTCTGGGTATCGCCATCACACTTAACTATTGCATGCAAAGTCCGTACATGACGGCCCTGCGGGTCAATGTGATATTGCTCTCTAAATGCCTTGGCAAACTCTCGTTTGCATAATTGGCGACGTAAATCCGCTAAATTGGTTCTAGACCAATGATCGTTGTTGATGGCGAAGTCTGCCAGTTTATTTAAGTCAATTGGTTCATCTCCGCCTGCCTGTAAATACAGATCATAGATATCCATCATCTGGTCTGTTTTCTTGCGTACGATAGTAGTCATTCTTACTCCCTACTCTGTTGGCGAGGAATGACCCCACCCATCCGTAAGTGCGTTAGGGGCGATGAGGCTGCGCACGGGTGGCAGCATTTCTCGGCTATGCGAATAATTTATTGCATCCCGGTGCTGAAGTTGTCCCACGACAATACCAGGGTGAATTCCGTGAAGGTTTGCAAATTGAATAATTTTTACTTTCGAGAATCGCGGGCGATGTCGGATAATGAACGATTCAATTTTTTCACTCGGAACCAAATAGTTACTTGCTTCCTTATTTGCTCGTCGCTCGACCTCCGAAATGTCGGCTGTCGCTACTCTGTTTGGACCAACCAAATTAACATCTATGCTTGCATCGCCGTGTAAAACATGGCTAAGCTCGTGAAATAACGTGAACCAAAAGTTGTCAATGCGATCATATCGCAGAGATAACGCGATTACAGGAGACTTCTTGTCGAGCCAAAATACAGCCCCGTCAATCGCTGCGCCTTGCAATCCCTTAATTAACACGAGGCGTATTCCCATTCTCCCAAGCAACTTTGGAACATGACGCACTTCATGCTCACTTGTGACAAGCGCACGCAGTTCATCTAAATACTTGCGAGCCTTGGGCTCGCTATATGGCGAAACATCCACAATCTTTCGAGCCATATTGCGTGCTTGATACATCCATGCACGCTGAGCCGGTGTATCCGTCTCGTAAGAAGTCGATTTTCTGGCAGCAACTTCAAACGGTTCCGAAAAAAAATCATTTACCGCGGCTTCTAACGCAGAAACATCCTCAAGATCGGGAATCCATTTCCGCAGGATCATTTCTTTTACAGGGGCGAATTCATAAAGCTTTGCACGTCTCGCGACAGCGTCGGAATTTGGCTTTTCCTGAGCAAGCCGATAGGCGCTTTCCAGATTGAGCCACAATTCGGCGGTGGTGCCAAACGCCGCAGCGAGTTCCCTTGCGGTCTGTGGAGTAATGGCCTTAACGCCAGTGATAATTTGATTGACGGTCTTTAGTGGACGGCCCAAAATATGAGCGAATGCCTCCTGCGTCCAACCACGAGCCTCAAGTTCGTCTCTAATATATTCGCCTGGAGCAAATGAGGCTTTGTTCATCGCAGTCATTGTTAGCCCTCCTCATTTACTTGTGATAATCTTCGATACCTATTAACACGATTATGTTCTTGGGTGTTGATTTTTTAATCTCGATTATAAGTCGCCATTGTTTAGTGATTCTTAATGAATACTGATGTGATCTATCGCCCTGAAGTTTTTCAAAGTTCAGCGACCGCATGGTGCGAAAATCACGCTCATCCACTGCCCCTCGCACAAAGTTGAGTACCTTACGGTAGCCTTTACCGATGGCGTTGTCGAAATTGCAATCGACACCATCCTCCTCCATTGCTTCCAACTCGGGATTGGCAAACTCAACTTCCATGACAGCCGTCGGACCTTTTCAGGGGTGAAATCCATTTACTTAATCATACGGCCAGTAAATAATGTCGTCAATAAAGAATTTTACCTTTAGGCCCAAAAGGTAAAAGTATAAATGCGTCTTTAACGGCTGAGTGCTTTTTTTGGCGTTATGGCTTATACAGTAAAGACTTATGAATATCGCTGCGCCTGCTTAACCGGAGAATGACTTGCCTTAATGTGGTTGGAATTCTCAATCACAGCCCTCACAAATAGCTTCTTTGCCGAACTCATTCGACACGCTCACCCCACACGCAAGGTCCGTGAACTCGAAGACGGACTCCTCGCGGTGTGATGTATTCGACATTGGCCCAGGCTACGGTGTTTATCTGCTTCGCTGAGAATACACTGCTGGGCAAGCCAGCAGTGCCACCCAACTTCTGCCGCCGCGGCGCAGAACCCCACGCTAGCGCGTTTGGGCTCAGGTTCTTCCGACACTGACCTCCGGCCTCTGACCCCACATTCTTATTCGTGCAATTCGTTTCATTCGTGGTTTCTCTCCGCGAACTCAGCGCCTCTGCGTGAGAATTCCAAGTGGCCAAAAATCGTTGTGGCGGAGCGCTTCCCAATCGCGATAATGGTGCTCGCCACTTATTAGACGTGCTCTTTGATAATTGAAACCGCAAAGTGAACTTTTGGAACGCGCTCAATCGCACGTTTCGACCAAAAGTCGATTCGTTTTGGAACATAAGAATGTCGCAAGGACTTGAAACGCTCAGCACTTGTGACATCGCGATGTGACAAAATCCAGGAGTTTCGTCACCAAAGTTGGGACCCCAGGAAGCGTGACAAAACTCAGCTTGGCGAGTTTTAAGCGGCCGCAAACCAAGCAAACCTCGCAAACCTGGCAAAGCAGCAGGAAGAGGCCAGAGGCCGGAGGTCAGGGGTCAAAGGAAGAGTGGATGGGGAGGCTAGATTCTTTCCGCCTCCGGCGGACCTAGGCTCTCTCTCAGAATGACTTAAAAAAAATATGAACACTGACAAAATCGAAATAGACCCTGCCAAGTTGGAAGAGTTGGACAAGTTGGAAGTCTTGAAATGAGAAAATAAGAACTTAGCGACGAACGCTACTCGTGCCTTAACGCCTCGATCGGATCGAGCCGTGCGGCGCGGAGGGCTGGGTAGACGCCGAAGACGACGCCCACCAAGAGGGAGATGATGAACGCCAGCGGGATCGACCACGTCACCAGTTGCGGTTCGACATTGCGGATCAAATCGGGAAGGGTCGACATTTGTTGCGGAAACCAAGTTTCCATTTGACCGCGCAGGAACAGCGAAATTGGCCGGCAGAAGAGCCCGCCCAACACGCCCGACAACCCGCCGGCAAACGAAAGGACCGTGCTTTCGACGAGAAACTGCCGCGTGATGTCCTGGCGTTTTGCCCCCAGGGCGCGGCGGATACCGATTTCGTGAGTTCGCTCAGTGACCGTGGCGAGCATGATGTTCATGATGCCGATACCACCCACGACGAGCGAAATCGCCGCGATCAAACCGAGGAACAGAATAAACATCAACCGCGTCGTTTCGGCTTGTTGCAAAAGCTCAAGCGGCACGGTGACGCCGAAATCGGCGAGCGTGTGGCTCCGTTCAAGTGTGTAGCGGACGAGGTCGGCCGTTTTCAGCACGTCGTCGCGATTGGCGACTTGCAGCGTGATTTGGCTCACTTCGAGCCAATCGCGTTGGAACTGGCCCGGCTTGGTGATAACGATCATATCGCCGATCCGCCGCCAGAGCGTGGTGATCGGCACATAGACGTCGTTGGAATAGTCCTCCGCGGCGAGCGATCCGCCGATGCCGGCTGAAGGCGCGCGAGGTTTCATGATGCCGACGACGGAGTAGAACTGCTCGTCGACCATGATTTTTTGATCAAGGGCATTGCCCGAGGGAAACAAACGCTGCGCGGCTTCGGCAGCCAGCACGCAATAATTCCGTTCGCCTTCCAGATCGGAGTCGCTGAGAAAACGACCTTCATCGAGCACCAGCCGAGTGACTTCGGCGTAGTCGGGCGTGCAACCGACGAGTCGACCCTCAAAGGCGCGGGTTTGGTAGCGAAATTCCTGGCTTACCGTACGAATCGGCAAAGCTTTGGAGATCGTCGGGATGGTGGCCAGCAACGTGACGTAATCGCTGCGTGTGAGGCCGTAGCTGCCATCTTCGACGTCATCGCTCGAGGGCTTGATCGTGCGGACGATGATGTTGTTGGCACCGAGGCTGGCGATCTGTTCCTGTGCGGCGCGGCCAATGCCTTCGCCCATCGCCAGCAGCCAGATCACGCTCGCCACGCCGATGAAAATACCCAGCACCGTCAGCGCCGACCGCAGAGGATGCAGAAACACGCTTTTGACACTGAGCTGAATTGTCCGCCACCACATTGCCATGAGTATCAATGCCTCTCATCCGAGAGAACTTGGCCGTCGCGCAGCCAAATCACCCGGCGGGTTTTTTCGGCGACGTCGGGCTCGTGGGTGACCATGATAATCGTGCGGCCTTCGTCGTTGAGACTTTGCAGCAGTGCCAGAATTTCGTCGGTTGTTTTGGAATCCAAATTTCCGGTGGGTTCGTCGGCAAGGATGAACTTCGGGTCGTTGACCAAACTCCGGGCGATGGCCACACGCTGTTGCTGGCCACCCGAGAGTTGTGCCGGACGATGGCCCAAACGAGCTTCCAGGCCGACCATCCGTGCGAGTTCCAAGCAACGCGCCCGAGTTTGCGGCGTGAGTTGTCCCCCGTAATACAACGGCACTTCGATATTTTCCACTACCGTCAGGGCAGGAAGGAGATTGTAGGACTGAAAGACGAATCCGATCCGCCGAGCGCGGGTCTCGGCAAGTTGGTTGTCGTTCATCGAGGCGACGTTGTCGTTGCCGAGCAAGAATGTTCCCGACGTGGGCCGATCCAAGCACCCGAGCAAATTGAGCAACGTGCTTTTGCCCGAACCGGATGGACCCATGATCGAAACGTAATCACCAACTGGAATATCAAACGAAACGCCTCGCAGAGCGTGGACCGTTTCGCCACTGAGAACGTAATCCTTGTGAAGATCACGAATACTCGCCGCGAGCGGCCGCCCATGGAGATTCTGGGCGTCGAACTTGCCGGCAGATTCCTGGCTCGTGGAAACCATGTTTGAGGCAATCGAAGGATCAGCCACCGGCGCTCTCACCCGTGGCTGCAGGTTTTTGGGCCGTGCTGACATCGGACTTGGCGGGTTCCGCCGCGTCGGCGAGGGGGCTTTGCGCCACGGCCCGTTGTTGCCGCTCCGGCGCGATTTTTGGCAGATCAACTTTATCGAGCAGCGACTTGGGATTCATCGCCACACGGTCAGCGACCTCAAGGCCGCTTTCGATGACGTAGAACTTCTCGTTCGTCGGTCCCGTGAC
The DNA here is from genome assembly GCF_041737835.1 of Bythopirellula sp. NCBI lineage: Bacteria > Pseudomonadati > Planctomycetota > Planctomycetia > Pirellulales > Lacipirellulaceae > Bythopirellula > Bythopirellula sp. Next base: position 294,962 of record NZ_JBGSQY010000021.1, read on the forward strand.
AACTGGCCGAGCTTGCCACTTGCCGTTGGCAAAGACAAAGCAGTAATACTGATTGCCGTGCGAATAGACTGCCTGAACGGGAACTTGCATCGCATCATCGATTTCTTCGCAGAGCACCGTAACGGAAGCCGTCATGCCTGGCCGCAACCCCAAGGGTGGGTTTTGAACGCTGACCGTCGCTTTGTATTCCTTGACGTTCGCCTTGCGCCAGCCCGTTGGCTCGGCGTATTGATTGATCTTCACGACCTCGCCACGCAACACATCACCACCGAAACCGACCGGCACGATTCGTGCGGGCATCCCTTTTTTCATGAATTGAATTAGCGATTCGTTGATCGTCAGCTCCACTTCCATCGAATTCGGATCAGGCAGTTGAACAATCACCTGACGTTCGCGGACAATCGCTCCCTCTTGAATAATGACCGATTCATTGCCGCCGCGATCGCGCTCGTGGGCAAACACGACCGTTCCTTCGCGCGGAGCCGTCAGCGTGCATTTTTCGATCTGATCTTGCAGGTCGGCAACCTTGCTTTCTTCCAGCTCAAAGCTGTTCTTTTCCGATTCCCATTTGGCCTCGGTTGTGGCGATATCGCTTTCGAGCTGCTTCACCATCTTGGCTCGGGTAAATTCGTCCAGGACTTTCAGCTTAGTTCGCGCGGCCGCGAGTTCCTTTTCCGATTTTTCCACTGCAAAGCGATCTGCTTCGAGCTGCAATTCGTTGACATACCCCTTCGCGGCCAGTTTCTTGCTGTAGACGTAGTACTCCTTGGCGCGGTTGAGGTTCTCTTCCGCCACAAAGACTTCGCTTTCGATGATCTGGCGTTCCTGAACGTAAGTTCCTTCGAGATACTCCCGTTTGGAGATCACGGCCGTTTCGTACAAGTTCTTCGCTTCAACCATCAAGGCTTTGGCAGAGTTGTAGCTAATCTTTTGTGTGGTAAGTTCTTCCTTGAGGGCAGAAGAATCGAGTTCGACCAGAAAATCACCCTCTTGAACTTGCGTTCCTTCGGGCACGATACGCAAGATGGCCGTGCCGGTTGTGCTCTTGGATTTCACCAAGGAACGGACTTCGGTCACTCCGCCAGATTTAATCTCACCTCGTTCGGTAATATCCAAGCGAAAATCACGGCGACCGACTTCGTGCAAGATGGCATCCGTTGTATCTTCTTGAGTTCCTTGATTGTTCCACCACCATGCTCCGCCACCGAGCGTGGCGATGATCAGTGTCAAGAGAAACACAGAAAGCAAACCCGACGCGCCTCGGCGCAACGCGCGTGAGGATCGTTGTCTGGCGACTGATAAATTCATGACGATCTGCCTCGATTGATCAGCGGCGGGCGAACGAGCGGAGGAAAAGGAAGGTGCTTTCATTTTAGGTCTCGACCAAGCCAAAAGACAGATCACTCTTGCGCATTGGGATTGTGGGATTCCTCAGGAGAATCCGCCAAAACGACCGGAATCGATACCGCCCCGGTCGGTCCAACTGGCAGCCGCAGCGGATTGGGCAAACTGTCACTCTCGGGCGAACCGGTGAATTCCCCACTTGCGTGAATCACCTGATCGTCGGCGGCAGCACCGCGTGGCAGAGACTCTTCGATTTCTGGCAAGTCTTCGGGAACAGGCAACAACTCGCCGGGGAACTCTTCTACAGCCCCTTCTCCCGAAGGCAGTGGAATCACTGGTTCAAGACTCTCTGGCTGCAACAAGGCCCCAGGGCCTAATAGGTCCAAGTCTCTCGCTGCCAATCCCATATCCGTTGTGTTGCACGGCAATCCAATCAAGTATGTTTCCATCGGCACATTGTTCTCGATGAGCATGCCGTTGGGCGTGAGTTCCATAACCCCCAGATCAAGTTCCAAGTTCAAGAGTTGGACTTTTTGATTGACCCAGACGCTTAAGAAATCGTTCTGCACATTCAGTAGATCGCCCAAGGCCTGCACCAAGTCACGCGCCGTGTTGTTGTCGAACAAGGCGACTTCACCCGGTTGGGGTGGCTCGGAGAGTCGTAACTGCGTGAGGTCAACCTGGGAAATTGCCAGCTGCACGGCGGCCCGACGCAGTTCAAAGTTCAATTCGTTAAGTCGAATCTGCCGCAATGTGTTTCTCAAATCACGGTAAACGCTGTCGCGGTATTGGTAGTAAGTTCGGCGAGCTTGTTGAAATTCGATCAACGATTGCCGGTAGATATTGCGTTCCGCCAAGCGAGTCAGCGGAGCATCGAATTCCAAGCCTACACGCAACCGTCCACGCGAACTGCGGATGTCGAACGGATTGTCTCCCACGTTGCCCACGTCGCCGCTGAAGATGATGTTCAGATCACTTTCCAGATCGTTGGCGTTGAAGAAGATCAACCGCCAGGCGTCCACCAAGTTGGCTCGGGCATTCATCCAATCTTGGCGATAATAGGCGGCAATCGCCAAGGCTTGTTCATTCGTGAGTTGCACGGGATCAAAGCTCACGGCTTCCAGTCGTGTACTGGCTTGCACGAGTGAAAGTTCCAGCAACTCGCCAGACAGCTCAGTGACTGCTCGAATCAGGAGGTTAAGCGTGTCGCGATTGGCTTCCGGTTCAGAATGCAGCAAATCATGCAAGTCCGTACTTGTTTCGTTCAGCCGAGTTTGCAACGCCTGAAAATCCCGTCGCTGCTTCTCGATTTGCGCATCCAGGCGCTCGACGCTAAAAATTTGGGGATTAATATCAGTCTCAGCCAGCTCTGGTCGTGAAGCCAACTTTTGGAGCGATTCCCGCCGTTTCGGAAGAGCCTCTTCCAAGGCTTGAAAATCATTCTCGACGGCGCCAATCCGCTCCGTCACCACGCGTTCCACATCGATCGCTTCAGCCAACAGGGGAGTCAATTCCTCGGCAAGTTGCTGATCGCTCGCCGGCATATTCGGTACGATCAATTCATCGTCATCGGCGATGGCAGGGCGACCTTCTTCCGCATCACGCAATAGACGCAGCTCATCGAGCACATCGCTTACGCGTTGCTGAAGTTGTTCAAGTGTTGGATCAAGCAAGTTGAGCCGATCCAGCAGCGGATCTTCGACTTTGACATCGAGTTCCGGCGGCATGCCCAAGTTCGTGAGAAAGAATTCTAAGAAAGTCTGGTATTGATTCTCCGCGGTCAGCAATTGGCTTTGCGCATTGAATAAGGCTTGCTTAGCAAGATCGACTTGGAAGCGGTCGATGCGCCCCGCGTCATAGGACGCTTCCAATTGCAACACGCTATCGCGTAGTGCCGCGACGTTGGCATATTGATTGCGGATGACTTGCTCGCTTTGCAGCAGCCCCAAATATCCGCCCGAGCCTTGGGCCCCCGCTCCGCCGGTGAAACTCCCACCGTTTCCACCCGAACCGAAACCTTGATTGAAGCCGCCACCGCCTCCGATGCCACCAAATCCTGTCCCGCCAACGCCCGTAAAACCTGTCAAACCGCTACCGAGCACGCCACCACGCCGTGAGGGGCCTTGCCCTGGATCGCGGCCTGTTACCACGCTTACGTAATAGGATTCCCGGAAGCGTTCCATTTCTCGAACATTAGCCAGAAGATTGCGTTCCGACAAAGTCAGCCGCTCGAGGATGCGCGTGCGGCCCGCTCTGCGCAAGAGCGGTTGTATCATGGCAAAGTCGAGAAGCGTATTGCTCGAATAATCATCCGGGCCAGAGAATTGCCAAACCAGGGAATTGGCAAACCCTGCGACAAGTTGATTGCCCGTAGCCGACAATTTCTCAACCCGTAGATTATTTCCAGGGCGCGATGTGTTCACTTCAAGTAAGCTCGAATCATTGCCCGTTCCCGTACGATTTTCACCGTCGGCCGTGTAGAAGACGCTGGACCCGCCGTAGAATTGATAGTCAAAACGGAACCGCTCAAAACTCACATCGAGCGCGGATAAGTACAGCTGTTCGAGTTCGCTCTGATAACGAGGCGAGTTCAAGAACCCCATCTCGATCGCGCCGGTGAGATCGAGCATCATGCCCCCTTGCTCATTGAGCGGCAGATAGTCCGTCCAAGCGGGATTATCAACGAAGGGCGTCTTGGGAAGCTTGTTCCACAGCTTGGAACCCTTCATGCCATCGACGCGTTGCATCAAGAGATTCGACGTCGGATCATCCGGTGGCATCGGTTCCCAATCCGGATTGTTGGGGTCGTACATACGAGACCGCGGATCGATGTCGATTCGAAAACTGGCCGGTTCGTACCCGGCCATGGCTGACTTTTGATCAGTCAGGCAGTCGACATCTTCATCGGCTTGCTGTCTATAATAACTAGGTGTGCAACCGGCCGACCCACACATAATTGCAAACATCATGATCGCACAGCGCGCGTACGACATCCGGCGCGTGATCGCGCAAAATGTTCGCATCAGGATGTTTCCTGAATCGGCAAGCGGCATGTTGTGATTGGCGAGAAGAGCTACGGTTCGTGAGGCCCCGAACCAGGATGGACAAGTGCTAGCGGCAACGCCCGAGGCTCGACGGAAAAGTCAGCCCAAAGCGTAAACCTTTACATTTGTTCGGACCCCACCATGGGGTGACTTGAAGAAGCTAAAGACTTCTGCGGGTATCAGACATTTACACCGCTAAAATTCGCAGAGAAAACGCTAGCAATCATAGCGTTGCAATCACTTTTGAGCGGCAACTATACTGGTGTTGTTATTTCGTAGATATAGAAATCCTCGAAAGTGAGTTTATCAATGAGCGCGAGGCATTGTCTGTTTAGTGGATTGGTGTTGGCAGTTATCTGCTCCACAGTTCAGGGGATTACGCTTCCTGAGAGTCCGCCTGAACTACCTTCTGAGCCAGAGCGCTGGATCAACAGCAGCCCCCTTACCTACGATGAAATTCGTGGCAAGGGCGTTGTTTTTTGGTTTTTCGAGGAAACATGTCCCAAGTGCAAGAGAATGTGGCCAAAGTTGATGGACGAGGTGGCACAATTTGCCGACCAGCCTGTCTTGTTCGTTGCCGTGAATTCAGGGTGCTCAAGGAATGAAATCATCGAATATGTCGAAGACCAAAAAATTACATGGCCCGTATTGGTTGATCCCGACCGTTCGTTCGAAGCGGCCAGCGGAGAGGTTGCAATCAATCTCCAATCGATTACCGATGTAAGGATGGTTAAGCCGGATCAAACTTTCATGTGGGGTTGGTGGAACGATATCCCTATGACGGTCGAGCACGCCGCTCAAGGAGCCACTTGGAAATTCAAATACGATAAAGTGCCCGAGGAACTAAAATTCGCCGCGCGCCGATTGGAATTTGGCGATATGTTAAGCGCGTCAAGTGCGATAAGGTCCAGCTTGGAGTCAGAGTCCGAGCATGTCCGCCAAGCCGCTGCTTATATGCAAGGGTATATCCACAAGCAAATGCAAAAACAAATAAACGAACAGCTCGCCAAGATCGACCGTGCCGACCTCTGGTTACGTTATACAGCGCTCGATGCGACAGCTCGTCGCTTCGCGCCTCTTCCACTTCCTCCTGAAGAAGCCGCAAAACTTAAGAAGCTGAGTATGGCCCCGGAGGTCGCCGACGAGCAGAGGGCCAATAAAGGTCTAGCAGCTGCGCTTATTCTATTGGAGAAGAATGACGAGAAAGATCGCCAAAAGGCGTTTACGCGACTCCAGCGGATTGTAAACAATTTTTCTAAAACTCATGCGGCCAAAGAAGCCAAGGAGTTGTTGAAGCACGCCGAATCAACTCCAAACTTTGAGTGAGCTTAAAGTCCACTTTGTTAAATTTACTTCTTTCTATTACTGGCCAAATAGCTTGAGAGAATTGGCCGCTGAAATCCATTACAATGGTCTCGCGCTGTGGTGCGAGTGCTCTTTGGCAATTGGATTTTCAGTTAGGCATCAATTTGACTGGGAAGTGAATTCGGTGAGTTTTGCTTCGATGAATTAGGCGACCGCCCTGAGAATTCCGACACAAATTGATTTCAAGCGAAGCAAAATGCCAGCAATTTTGCGCCGCGATGCGGGACCCCACGAATTTGGTGCAGAATTCAGCGACGTGGCGCTCCGAATCTTTGAGCCGTATTAAGAGGATCGGCGCAATAAAAACCCCCGCCGAAGCGAGGGTTTTGCAGAAGATTCGGCGATAATGCACCGAATCAAAGCCCAACAAATCAAGCGGAGAGGACAGGATTCGAACCTGCGAACCAGGTTTCCCCGGTCACCGATTTAGCAAACCGGCGCATTCGACCACTCTGCCACCTCTCCAGGTTAGCGATCCAGAGAAATATCGGAGTTTCTCGGACCCAAGTCGAGCTTAAATTTTAGATCAAACCCCTAAGCCTGCAAGGGCCTAGAAAAGCTCATTCTGCCAGGGCCGGTGTGGCCGCTTGCACGGCAATTTGCATCCGATAGAACGACCGCCAGATAAAGACCAGCGACAACAGCCCGAGGATCGCGCCGACGGCGACGCTGGTCGTCGGATTCATCTCGATGGCCAGTTCCACGGCGAGCAAACCGAACAAAGTCGTGAATTTGATGACCGGATTGAGGGCCACCGAGGAGGTGTCCTTAAACGGATCGCCCACCGTGTCGCCCACAACCGAGGCATCGTGCAAGGGCGTCCCTTTTTCACGGAGTTCGACCTCGACGATTTTCTTGGCATTGTCCCAAGCTCCACCGGCATTGGCCATAAAAATCGCTTGGTACAAACCGAAGATCGCAATCGAGAACAAGTAACCAATAAAGAAATGGGCATTGATACAAGCGAACGAGAGCGTCATGAAAAACAGAGCGAAGAAGATATTGAACATCCCCTTCTGGGCATAGAGTGTACAAATTTCAACGACCCGCTTGCTGTCCTCAATGGAAGCACGATCTTCGCCACCCGTGAGCTTGATGTGCTCTTTGATGAATTCCACGGCCCGGTAAGCGCCGGCACAGACGGCTTGAGTTGAGGCCCCCGTGAACCAATAGATCACAGCACCGCCCGAGATCAAACCGAGCATAAAAGGAGGATATAGCAAAGACAGTTTTTCCATATCGGTGGTCAAGCCGTTGGTCAGCACCACGATGATCGAGAAGATCAAAGTCGTGGCCCCCACAACCGCGGTGCCAATCAGCACCGGCTTGGCCGTCGCTTTGAATGTATTGCCGGCACCGTCATTTTCTTCGAGGAAGGTTTTGGCTTTCACAAAATCTGGCATGAAGCCGAAGTCTCGTTCGATTTCTTTCTCAATGCCGGGGATTTTGGTGATCGTGGAGAGTTCAAACACGCTTTGGGCATTGTCTGCAACGGGCCCGTACGAATCGACCGCGATTGTTACGGGACCCATACCCAGGAAACCAAACGCGACCAAACCGAAGGCAAACACGGCAGGGGCAATCATCAAAACATCGAGGCCGAATGAACTCACGCCGTAGGCAATCGCCATAAGAGCCACGATCGTCAATCCCATCCAGAACGCACTGAAATTGCCCGCAGTCAAACCAGAAAGAATGTTGAGCGAAGCGCCTCCTTGTCGGGAGGATTCCACGACTTCTTTGACGTGCAGCGAATGGGTCGAAGTAAAGATTTTTACGAGTTCCGGAATAATCGCCCCTGCGAGAGTACCGCAGGAAATGATTGTCGAAAGTTTCCACCACAGCGTGCCATCCCCCAAACCACCAATCAGCAAGAAGGACATCACATAAGTAACCACAACCGAAATGACCGACGTAATCCAAACAAGTTGAGTCAATGGGGCCTCGAAGTCCATGTGCGTTTCCGTCGCATATTTTGCTCGGGCCAAAGCCTGATTCACTGCGTAGGCCAAGATACTCGTGGCGATCATCATGATTCGCATCATGAAGATCCAGACTAGCAAGCGAACTTGAACTTGTGTGGCAGCGTCCGCGGCTGCGGCCACTTGTTCCTGCGTGGCGGTCGCGGCAGTGACCCCCTCGGGGTAATACAGCTGCGGCACTACAGCCAGCAAAATGAACGTGATCAGGGCCACACCCGTCACGCCGTAAGTTTCAAAACCGTCGGCCGTGGGACCCACCGAGTCACCGGCGTTATCCCCTGTGCAGTCGGCGATCACACCGGGATTGCGGGCATCGTCTTCGTCGATATGAAAGACGATCTTCATCAAGTCGGCCCCAATGTCGGCAATCTTCGTGAAGATACCACCCGCGATGCGAAGGGCCGCGGCACCGAGGGATTCGCCAATCGCGAAACCGATGAAGCAGGGGCCCGCATAGTCGCCGGGCACAAACAACAGAATCGCGAGCATGATCGCCAGCTCGACGCTAATCAGCAGCGTGCCGATGCTGATGCCTGCTTGCAGGGGGATCGTGAAGGCCGGCAACGGTTTGCCTGCCAAGCAAGCAAACGCTGCACGCGAGTTGGCGTAGGTGTTGATACGAATGCCGAACCAGGCCACAAAATAACTTCCCGCGATGCCGACCAAGCTAAACAAAATAATTGTGGCGACCTTCATGGCCTCGAAATGTCGCAGCCAACCAAAATAGACCACCATGACTGCGCCGATGAACAACTCAAGCAGCAGGATGAACTTCCCTTGGGTAAAGAGATAAGTCTTACAAGTTTCGTAGATCAACTCCGAGATGTCACGCATGGATTGATGCACGGGCAAATTGCGGAGCTTGAAGAACATCGACAGTCCGAAAGACATGCCCAAGCCACACACCACCAAACCGCCCAACAGCCAGTGACGGCCATTGATTCCTAGAAAATCCTGAGTGGAAACGTCAGGCAGAATGAGGTCCGCTTCACCAGCGCTCGCCGTGGATGCGACCAAGCCGATCACCGCCGTCAGCAAGCAACGAACTATCGAGAGATACATTGAGAATCCTGAAAAAGAATATGTCTAGTTGGCCAAAGCTGGGGTGGAACGATTAGCCGAATCACGCTCGATGCGTCGCGATCCAACGTCCCCCTCCTGAACGTTCCGAGCTATCCAAAAATAGAATACGCAACTCCCCAGAACCGCTCGGATAGCCAGGAATTTGACGATTTTGAACCGAACGATTCAAAGAAGAACCGGCCACGACGGTACAGCTTGCAAGAATGTAATCCTAAGCAAGAGCGAAGTTTAGATCGACTGACCCGGACAGTCAACCGGAAGCCCTCGTGGAAAAATACAGTTCAACGTGGGACTGAGGCCGTGTTCAAGAGTCGCGACAGATCGTCGAACCAGCATTCCAGCAAAGTCGCTTGGTTGGCATTGCGGTCCAGCTCTTCCTCGGCCAGGACACAGCGGTCCAAAGCAGCGAGTAAGCGTGAATCCGATGCGCGATTCGTTGAAACGGGGGCTTTGGCCGCCGTCAACTGATCTCGCAGATGTTCAATCACCAAGTCAAAGGTCGCCCTTAGCCGCTGCCGCTTGGCCTCGGATTCGGTGCCTGCCTCACTGACGAAATCGTTAACCATCGAAACAAAGCGCACACTATTGAGTCCAGGCTGGGAAAAATGTTTAACCAGCCGCTGGCGAAAGTCGCCAAGGTTCATGGCAAGCATCTCGGTGGCTCTTTGCAAACTACCGCCAGATTGTGCCGCCAGATCCCTAGCCTGGGATTCGTTCTCTACGATGGCCTGCTCCAGGAGCAACTGGCTAACCACTTCTTGTGGCAAGGGCTCGAACCGAACGATCTGGGTCCTCGAGAGAATCGTGGGAAGTTGCCGGCTCCGATTCGTGCCGATCAGAATCAGCAGCGCCCCCCGCGGGGGTTCTTCCAGGGTCTTGAGCAGGCAATTGGCACTCTCAGTCTTCAGGCCGTCGGCATCGTCGATGATCGCCACCCTACGGCGACCCATCATCGGCCGCAGTGAGATGTTATGGCACAAGCCGACTTGGTTGCGGTGCTCACGATCACCCAAGAAGAGTTCGAGCGGCAGCCACCGCTTTCCCGCAGGTAACCCAACAACGTCGATATCGGGATGCGTTCCGGCGTCCATGAGCCGGCAGGAGTCGCAATGTCCACAGGGCAAGAGGTCCGTTTCGTTTGCATTCGTGCAGAGCAGTGACTTGGCCAACTTGAGAGCAAACGTGCGTTTGCCGATCCCAGCAGGGCCGAGGAACAAATAACTCGACGCGAGCCGCCCACTAGCCAAGTTGCCACGAAATTGTTCCACAACCGCGTCATGTCCTTGAATTCCCTGCCACATGGGATTTGATGCTAACAATTAGACAAATCACCTGACAAGCCGACTCCTATGATTAAGTCGAATTACAGACTTGCGGAAGAAGCCGTCTAGGATTGATCGAGAGGACTTTGCTATTCATGTCGGGCCCACCATCCGCAAATCGCCGCTTCGTGTGTGATGGCTGCCAAGCCGTTTTGCCTTACGATCCTGCTCAGGCGGGCAAGCCATGCCGCTGTGGAAAATGCGGAAAATCGCTGTTGATTCCCAATTTGGATGAGCAAAATGACAAACCGAGTCAGCCCGAGCCACCTAAATTTGTCGAATTATGGTGCCGGGTTTGCGACACACGTCTTGTCGCCAAGAGCGAAGATAGCGGCAAAAAAGCCAAGTGCACCGATTGCGGCGCCGTGAATGTTATTCCCACTCCCAGAAAACCCGAGGCCCCGCGTGTCCCAGCGGCCATGCAAGGACCGCAGTACGACGTGTGGGAAGTCGACAAAGCCCCTGAACCTGAAAAGCAACGAGTCGCACAACCCAAGCTGTTCCCCATCTACTGCCGGGTTTGCGGCACTTTGATGTATGCCGAACTCAAGCATGTGGGTGGCAAACTTAAGTGCCCCGATTGTGGCGCACTCACTGCGGTCAAAGAACCGCCCAAAGAAGTCGAGAAAAAGTCGCCACTTGTTCCCGACGGCGAAGAGTACAAGCTCTCTGCCCCTCCGCCGACCCGACAGAAAGTCGTTCCCGAGTATATCGAGCGAATTAAGCAGGAAGGACAGGTGGCAGTTGCCAAGGAAGCCGAAAAGCTTGCCGCAGAACGTCCCAAAATGCCGCCCTTACCAACGCTCAACGGTGTCTTGTCGATGCTCGTGAGAGAACCGGTGATCACGTGGTGGGTCGGATTATCGGTGGGTGGGACAGTGGTTGCTTGGTTGCTCATTAACTCGATTCCTACAGCCAGCGCAAGCGGCTTTGCTCAAATGTTCGCCTTAATGTGTCGAATCTTCGGCTTCTTGACGGGGCTGATGTGGTATGGCCCGACCGCGGCCATTCTCTGTGCGATTGTGGCCGAGAGTTCTGAGGGACATACCAAACTATACGCTTCACCCAGCCCCCGCTTCTTTGAATGTCTGATGGAGATGCTGCATATCGGCACCACACTCTCGTTGAGCTGTATCCCTGGGTTTGCGGTTATGAAATTTGTTCCTTGGGAATATTCATTTGCCGTCGGGGGCGGCAGCTTCTTGATCTTCTTTCCCGTACTGTTGCTTTCAACGTTTCATCAAAACACACCGATGGGGATCTTTTCTCTCCGAGTATGGGGAAGCCTCGTGCTGCGGCCTGCCCATTGGTTATTGTTCTATGTCGAGTCGGCAATCATCCTCGCGATTGGGATTGCAGCTTCCATGGCCATTCTCGTGATGGCTCGTGAGTGGCTGTTGGGAATTGTTCCCGTGGCACTCGCTACCGCATTTGTGTATTGCCGGGTGCTGGGACGGTTTGCTTGGTGGCTTGCGGAGTCACTACCCGTTAAGGAGAAACCAGAAATCGAGCCGCGTTACAAACGCTTTGCTTAAATTCAAGAAAAGTACCTTACGGCATTACGGAACATGGCGAGCCCTTGTCCTTCACCGCGTTCACTAAGCCTCGTCCACTGGGGATGCTGCGTGAAATCGACAAAACGCTCGGGGTGCGGCATCAAGCCAAAGACTCGTCCCGTCGAGTCGCACATGCCCGCCACGTCGGCCGCGGCACCGTTGGGATTATAGGGCGAAGGCATCTCGCCAGTGTCCGCATAACGCAAAACTAGCTGGCCATTCTCTTCAAAGCGGTTGAGCCACTCGTCGTCACGAACCACGAACTTTCCTTCGGCGTGAGCAATCGGCAGGACAAGGGAGCTGATTCCTTGTAGAAACACACAGTGATCACCGGAGGTTTGTAAGCTAACCCAGCGGTCGATGAATTTTCCCGAATCATTCCAAGTTAGTGATGCTGCCGGTCCCTGTGAATCGTCCGTATCGAGCAGGCCTGATTTGATGAGAACTTGAAATCCATTGCAGATACCTAAGATGAGCTTACCCTCTTCGCGAAACTCTCGCATCGCGTCGGCCAAGTGATGGCGAATCTGGTTGCCATAGATCCGACCGGCAGCAACGTCGTCGCCATAGCTAAACCCGCCCGGCAGACAAAGGATTTGGTATTCGGTAGCTAACTCGGGAGATTCGAGCAAACGATTGAGATGAAATACTTCGGGCAGTCCGCCGGCCAATTGAAAAGCGTGCGCGGTCTCCACGTCGCAATTCGTGCCGGGTGCTCGCAAAATCATAATGCGGGGTTGTGTCATATCGTTCTTACCAGGCGAGCGGTTCTTTCCAAGCGGCTTTCAACGCGGATAGTTCGGTATTGATCCATGAAGTGCCACTGGGTTGGTCAACAATTTCCAACCGTTGCTCTGCTTGAGTGCGACCAATGCAAGCGTGTGGGACGTTGCTCAAAGCAGCTTCAAACGCCGCGGACTGATCAGGTCGAACTTCGCAGAGAAAACGGGTGTTGGACTCACTGAATAGCAATTTTACGGGTGACAAAGTTTCATGCGTAGGAATTTTATCTAATACGATCTCAGCTCCGATGTCACCTGCAAAGCATATTTCGGCGGCGGCAACAGCAAGACCCCCTTCGCTCAAATCGTGGCAGGATCGTACAACACCCTGAGAAATCGCTTGATGCAACGCCGCGAACGTTTGCTTGGCCATAATGGGATCGACTTGCGGAACTTGGCCGCCTTTCAAGTCGTGGATCAAAGCGAAGTGCGAACCGCCAAGCTCATCTTTTGTCGTGCCAACCAGATACAGCAAGCTGTCTGTGTGCTTAAGATCCATCGTAACGGCAAGCGACACATCAGCGATTTGCCCCATTGCACTGATCAACAACGAGGGGGGTATGGCAATCGTCTGTTTGTTGCCGGACTCATCAAAGTAACTGAACTCATTGTTCAGGCTGTCTTTGCCGCTGATAAATGGCGTTTCCAGAACAAGTGATAAATCGTGGCAGGCAAGGGCCGCGCGAACCAGAGAGCCCAGCGTCTCGCTCTTTTCACAGTCGCCCCAACAGAAATTGTCGAGGAGCGCAATCCGCGAAGGATCAGCACCGACGGCCACGCAATTACGCATCGCTTCGTCGATGGCACTGGTGGCCATGTGATAGGTATCGAGATCCCCATAGCGAGGATTCATACCACAAGAAATGACCACTCCACGACGTGAAGACAGTACAGGGCGAACAATCGCCGCATCACCAGGACCATCGAGCTGCGTGCCGACAAGCGGTTTGACTACACTGCCGCCTTGCACTTCATGATCATACTGGCGGATGATCCATTCCTTGCTGGCGACGTTGTAGCTGCCCAAAATGCGGTAAAGATCGTTCGTAAGATTGTTGCCTAATTTTGGCAGTTCTATATCTTGAACTGCTTGAGGCGAAAAATTGGCTGAGCGAATCACGGGGGGACGGCCTTTGTGCAACAGGTCCATTTCCAAGTCGCCGACGACGTGCTCACCATATTTCAATAGCAAGCGTCCCGTTGGAGCAAACTTGCCGATGACCGTGGCCTCGACTCCTTCTGCCTCGCAGAGGGCGTGAAATTCATCCCAGGATTGTGGAGGTACACTGAGAACCATGCGTTCCTGGGCTTCGGAAATCCAAATCTCGGTGTAGGATAGGCCAGCGTATTTCACTGGTGCGCGGTCAAGCCAAACTTCTGCTCCGATTTCCTCGCCCATTTCGCCGACGGCACTGCTGAATCCACCCGCGCCACAATCCGTTATGGCTGTGTACAGACCACGGTCCCGAATGGCCAGCAGAACATCGAGGACTTTCTTCTCTTCAACAGCGTTGCCGATTTGAACGGCTCCACCGGAAAGCGATTCACTTTCGTGCGTAAGCTCCGCACTGGAAAACGTGGCACCATGGATGCCATCTCGGCCCGTGCGACCACCAACGCTCACGATCAAATCATTGGGCTGTACCTGCTTGAACGATTTGTCGACGGGGATCAGTCCAACGTTGCCGCAATAGACAAGGGGATTGCCGAGATAACGAGGATCGAAATAGACGGCTCCGTTGATCGTGGGAATGCCCATGCGGTTGCCATAATCGCGAACCCCACTGACGACCCCACGCATCACTTGTCTGGGATTGAGCACACCGGGCGGGAGTTCGTTGCTAGGGGTGTCGGGAGGTGCGAAGCAAAACACGTCGGTGTTACAAATCGGCTTGGCCCCCATGCCGGTGCCAATCGTATCGCGGATCACACCACCAATGCCGGTGTTTGCGCCACCGTAGGGCTCCAGCGCCGATGGATGATTATGCGTTTCCACCTTGAAGCAGATGTTAAATTCATCGGTGAAGCGTACGATCCCCGCATTGTCGCGGAAGACGCTAACACACCAATCGTTGTTGCCCCAACGCTCTCGTAGCTCAGTAGTCGCTGCGAAGATGGTTTCTTTGAGCATATTGTTGAACTGCCGTTCACCCTTCTCATCGCGGTAGGCAATACGTCCTGCCAACGTCTTGTGGCTGCAATGCTCACTCCACGTTTGAGCGAGAGTCTCCAATTCAATATCAGTCGGTTCGCGGCCCAGTTCGGCGAAGTACTTTTGGATCGTCTGCATTTCCGCGAGTTGCAGATAAAGCTGTCCCTCGCGGCTGAGCCGCATCAACCCCGCCTCATCCAAGTCCTTGAGTGCTACGTTTTGCAGAAGAAATTGATATTCGCTGCCCAGTTGTAATCGGTCAAAAGGGAGGGGGCCGATGGCAGTTTGCTCGATGGCGTCGTTGGCCAGAATTCGGTTGCTAATCTCCGAGAGTTGTTCCTGCTCGGCACCGGCGATCCAATATTTTCTGAGAGTTCGCAACGCGGTGACCGAAAAGCCGAAGTCCCGTACCGCTGCCTCGGCACTTTGAGCAACAGGATCCATGACGCCCGGTTTTAAAAGCACCTGCAATAAGGTTGCACCGTTATCTTGAGGCGGAGCAACCAGATTTATATCTCCAACCTTGGCCACGACCGGACGTTCTACCGTGCCGTCGGCAAAAAGCTCGCTAGCCAGCCGCGAAACTTGTGCGGCATCTAGGGAATCGCTTTCCAGCAGAAATCCCCGCGCTGAGTGAATGGATAAATTGTGGCCAATTCCCATCTCAGCAGCCACACCAGCCACGCGCCGCGCTTCGTGGTCTTGGAGCCCGGGTAAGGGGTGGATGTCAATTTCCCAGAGCATCTCGAATCTGTTTCGCTTGTTGGAGGGTGTCTTGGAGTTGCGACCAGTCGCTCATTGCCATTTCGGCTCGCATTTCTTGAAGCTGGGCTACCAGCTGGTCAAGTGCGGGTAGCATAGCGGCTTTGTTCTGGCTAAATATCTGCGTCCACAAAGCGGCATCGCCAGCGGCGACTCGGGTCGTGTCGGACCAACCAGTGGCCGCCAGCGGCAGGTATTCTTGCGGTGTGCACTTGGCCAAAGCCGAGGCAACCAAATGCGGTAAGTGGCTGGTACTTGCCAGGGCTTGGTCATGTTCTTCGGGCGACATGACATGGACCATAGCTCCCAAAGATTGCCAGAAATCCCGCGCAATTTCTAGGACCTCTTCGGAAGTCGTGGAAGTTGGCGTCACAACGACAGTTTTTCCTTCGAATAAGTCTTGACGCGCGTGTTCGGGGCCTGCACGGTGATCACCCGCCAGGGGGTGACTGCCGACAAAACGGTGGGCTGACGGGTCGAGCCGGGCGTCAACATCATGGCAAATGAGCCCTTTGGTGCTTCCCGCATCGGTAATCAACTTGGCATTAGGAGCCGCTTGAGCGATCCGACAAACCGTGTCCGCAATAAGATTGACCGGTGTCGCGACCACGACGAAATCGGCATTGGCCACTCCGGCAGCGAGATCCGTTGTTGACCGGTCAATCGCTCCAATGGCCAACGCCTTATCGAGGGTGCCCTGATTTCGACCGATTCCTGTAACATTTGCTGCCAGCCCGCGCTTACGTAGAGCAAGGCCAATCGATCCACCGATCAGGCCGACTCCGACAATCGCTACATTCGTGGAGTTGGGCATGCGAACGTGGGTGGGATGGCTGGTTTGGCCCGGCTGGGCTTCGTAGAAACTGTTATGCTCAGGCCAGAATCGGCTTTCGGCTGACCAATGGGGGCATTCTAGCAAAGCACGCGAAGATTGCAGGGGGGCAGACACGGCCGAAAAAATGCCGCGTGACCTTGGCCGAACGGTACGGCCCTTGCAATCGGTAGATCCTACGGTGTGGGCAAAAGTTCGCCTCAAGGAACTGCTCTACCCAAAAGGGGTTAAAAAAGCAAAAAATTATGGTTTTGATTAAATCATTTCTTCGCTCTTACGTAATTACTGCGGTAAACTACCCTACGCCTTACAATAATTTGGTACTGCTTGCTAGCAGGGAAAGTTTTCAAATGCCCGTTGCAAAAGGATTTGCGCAATCAGGCCGTTCACGTTTTTTGGGGACATCTGCCATGTTGCGCACTATTTGTCTGGCCCTCGTTGTGGCCGCCAATTTCGCCGTGAGTCAACTTCCTGCCCAGGAATGGGCCGAGAAGATGTTTAACACAAAGGAACACGACTTCGGCACGGTTGCCCGCGGAGCGGAAACCATCTATCGCTTCGAGATCACGAATCTCTATAAGCAACCCATGAAGATTTTGGGTGTGCGTTCGAGCTGTGGCTGTACCTCGCCTACAATTGAGAACAATACGATTGGCACCTACGAGAAGGCTTATCTCGTCGCCAAGTTCAATACTCACACATTCGTTGGTATGCACGGTGCGACATTGACCGTCAGTTTCGGGGCCCCGTATCCGGCCGAAGTTCAAGTCCGCGTACACGGCAACATCCGCGGCGACGTCGTCATTGCTCCCGGTGCTGTCGAATTCGGCAAGGTCGACGAGGGCGAAGTCCGCGAACAGCGTATTAATGTCAGCTATGCCGGCCGCAGCGACTGGAAGATTGTCGACGTCACCAATGACAACGATTTCTTCGAAGTCGAAATGGAAGAAGCTCCCCGCACGATGGGCAAGGTGAACTACAACTTGGTTGTGCGGCTCAAAGACAACGTACCGGTTGGTTTCGTCAAGGACCAACTCACGATCATAACCAACGACCAACGGGCGGATAGCCAGCGGATTCCCTTGTTTATTGGTGGGCAAGTCGTGCCGGAGATTTCTGTCACGCCCGAAACCCTTGTATTGGGTAACGTGAAAGCTGGCGAACCGATTACCAAAAAGGTCGTTGTCCGCGGCAAGAAACCATTCAAAATTCTCGACGTGAACTGCGGCGACAACTGCTTCAGCTTCAATACCGATCAAGAATCGAAGGAATTGCACTTGGTTGAGATCACTTACCGCCCTGGCGATCAACCCGGTGCGGTGAAAGTTCCCGTAACGATTACCACCGATCGTCCGAACCGCACGGCCGCCCTGACGGTTTCGGCTGAAGTGATAGCACCTGCCGTCGCTCCGCCGGCAACTCAGGTGGAAGTTGGTAAGCAAACGATCACCGACCCGCAGAATTCGCAAGTCGCTGAAACTGCTAGCGTCAAATAGCGGCAGCGTTGACACCAGTCGCCACCGCCGCCATAATCCCCGCCCATTTCTCGCTTTCCGTTTCCTAGAAACGGCCGCGTGAAATGGGCGTTTTCTTTTCTTATCATCACGTTGTGGATGCGCATGGACGCGGTCTTCACACAATCGATGCGTGCCTTTCTCGCTAGCGCTGTGCGCTATGCGTGTTGTGGTGTGTTGTTGTTCTCCGCGGTGCCGGCGTGTGCCGAAAATGATCCCTTCGACGAACAATCGCGGGCCAATCTCTCCTCCTTCGACTTCAAAGTTGAAGAAGAGGTGGAAGTCATGTCGCCCGATGCCGCGAGGTTTGATCGTTGGGAACCGATTGTCGAAGACGAAACTCAAGAGCCCGAAGAAACGCTTGTGAAATGGAACGATCCTTCGGTCAAACCGATCGATTGGATGCGACACTTTGGGCTGCATCATTCTTCGACCTCGGGCCGTTACACCGGCAAGGGGCTGCCGATGGAAGGAACGAGTTGGCTTAACCGACCTTTTCATGCGGATTGGTTTATTGGTCCCCTGGTGATCGACGACGAATTGAATATGGACAACGAAGTGATGGCTGGTGTGCGACTCGGCTATGACTTCGATTACTACTGGGGTTACGAATTACGGTTGGGATGGGCGCATCCTAATTTTTCGGAACCTAATGCCGCTGAACAACCTTACAACGGCAATTATTTCATCACCGACTTCGACATAAAATATTCTCCCTGGGGTGATTCAAAATTTCGTCCTTATGCATTGCTTGGCGGCGGCATGGCTCGGATTAACTACCAAAACGATGCCGGCACCGAAGAAAAGGTGACGCTCGTGACCATGCCGTTTGGCATCGGCACTGAGTGGCATCAATTTCCTTGGTTGGCGTGGCGGTTGGAAATCTTGGACAACCTCACGTTCGGCTCGGATGGGCTCAATACGCTCAACAATCTGCAACTCACGGCGGGCATGGAATGGCGGTTCGGCGCGCGGCCCCAGTCGTACTGGCCATGGCGTACCGGCCGTAAAATTTGGTAGCACTGTCGTTTGCTTGTCTGCAATCTTCCCCCATCAGCTTTGCCTGCTTGGCGAGGTTTGCTTGGTTTGCGGCCTCTTAAACCTTGCCAAGCTGAATTTTGTCATGATCGCTGGGGTCCCAACTTTGGTGACGAAACTCCTGGGTTTTGTCACATGGCCCTGTCGCAAGTGCTGAGCGTTCAAGTCCTTGCGACATTCGCATGTTCCGAAACGAGTCGACTTTTGGTCAAAACGTGCGATTGAGCGCGTTCCAAAAGTTCACTCTGCGGTTTCAATTGTCAAAGAACACAAGCCGCTCGCGGCGAGTTGTATTTTAACGAATTGAAGTGGCCAAATCTTCTGGCCAAAGATAGTTCGTGAATGTTTCACCACAGAGGCACGGAGGACGCGGAGAAGAGATAGATTCTCGCAATTGAAAAACTGTTATGATGCTCGGAGCAGAATCTCGGCTGTTCCAGTTGTGACGAGGTAAGGATGGGCGGAACTTGTTTGCTTTTGAGGCATCACTTACGCAGGCGATGGCTGTATCGCTGTGCCATGCTGTGTGTCATTGGCCTGACTTCCTTCGGTGCTTCCGCTACCTTCGCGCTCACAAACCAAGTAGTGCTCTTCACGGGCTTCTTGGCGGGCTCAAATGCTGGGATGGACTACTTGAATGCCCATTTGGCGTCTGCTGGAATTCCGAATTATCTTGGTCAAGTTTTTGAGTGGTCCGAACAAGACGAGGCGGCAGACTGGATTTTCGCCAACGCGAGCGAGCGGGCGACCTTGGTCCTCATTGGCCACAGCTTTGGTGGTCACAGTGCCTTGCAGGTGGCCAACAACGAGCTCAAGCCGGTGGGTATTGGCGTTGATCTGACGATTCAAATCGATTCGGTCGCCAATTTCGATGGCGGGGTCAACAATGTGCTGCCAACTAATGTTGACCAAGGGTTCAACTATTTTCAAATTTCGACCGGTGGCTTCTTCGAACCGCAGGGCGTGCATGTTGTCACGGGAGCGACAAACATCAATACGGAAGTTTTATTCGGCGACACGTCGATCACGCATACTTCGATTGACAATGATGTACGCTTGTATGCACGCATTACGCAGAACATTTTCGATAATCTCAATCCGGTGAGCGCGGATTTCGACGCAGATGGTGATATCGATGGCCGGGATTTCTTGATGTGGCAGCGTGGCGAAACAATCTCTCCGTACAATGCGGACGAACTCGCGTTTTGGCAGATGAGATATGGAAATTCAACGTTTGCAGCCCATACGATACCAGAGCCAGCAGGCATGGCCTTGGGTATGCTCGCAGTCGTAGGATTTGTGGCATCGCGGCCATTGTCGATCGACACTCCGTGTCGAAATTAATCACGGCGCGAAGTGTCATCTCACTTACGAAATCACGACACTGAGAGTCGTGCCACTCTGGGGGTAGATCGCCAGCTGACCGCGAAAAGTGCTGTGCTTATCAGCAAAACCAAACTCGTTGGCTCTGGTATGGCTGCCCCACTAGCCAGACCGCCCACGCCGTAGTTGTTTTGCCAGTCGGCAAGGTCGCCGACCGACGGGTTTCGCTGCCAAGCTAAAAAGTCGCGACCATCGACGTCGCCGTCGGCATCGAAATCGCCGGGGGTCGTTAATGGGACGAGCATCCGTAGCACGCCGTCTTGTTTGTTGAGCACAAAGACTTCGCCAGGGGTATTCACGCTGAATCGCAAATCAGCACGGCCTGTGCTGCCAAGACCAAGGCTAGCGCGTTCGGCGTTGATCAGTGAAATTAGTCGTCGCTCTTGGCCTGTGGCCATATTCACGGGGATCAGTTCAGTCCACCCTTCACCACCACCGTCGAGAGGATCGCTGTCGACATCCAGCAAATAAAACAGGCCTTTGGGATTGTCTCCCGCGATGAGCATGCCATCCAGTTCTGGAATCCCCGTGCCGCGATAGACCTCGCCCATCGTGATCGCATCACTGCCAGTGGACCAGTTTCCAGGCAGGGGCGAAGGATGCGTCGCTGCAGTCACTGTGTGACGATATTCGGCAACCGGATTGAGATAACCACCAGCGGTGGTGCCAAAACCTTCTCGCACATCCCAGCCAAAGTTGCCGCCATTAACGGCAAGATTAATCTCTTCGGAAGTCCCTTGGCCGATATCGGCGATGTAGAGGTCACCGTTGTCAGTGTCCCAACCAAAGCGTTGGGGATTACGTAAGCCGTAGGAATAGATCTCACCACGAGTGTTCGAATTGCCGTCGGCGGCAAACACGTTGTCGGCGACAATGCCGTACCGACCGTTGGGGCTGTTGGTGCCGAGGGGATCGATTCGCAGAATCTTGGCGAAGCCGGTATTGGTATTTTGTCCGTCGTTGAAAGGGTCGCCCCCGCTGCCACCATCGCCCATGGCAATGTAAAGATTGTTGCGGTCGGCACCTCCGAGTGGATTGAAAGCCACATTGCCGCCGTTATGGTTCCCGTACCGTTTATCGAAGCGGAGCAGTTCGCGGTAAGGCTGCGAAGAGTTCGCGGGAGTGAACGTCGCGGCTGTGGGGGTATCCGTGCGCCATTCGAGCAAAACTTCGTCGTGGGTCGTGGCTGGACCCGTTCCTGGTGAGAAGTCAGGGGTCGGAGTGGTATTGCTACTGGAGTGGAATGTGTAGAACCGGCCAAACCCGGGAGCACCAGTTGTATTAAAATCGGGGTGAAAGGCGAATCCTTGGAATCCCTGCTCGCCTCCCGAGATCAAATTCGTGCCCGTGTAATCGCGGATGTCGAAGTATTCAGCGACTGCCCCGGTGGTAACATTCACTGTGTACATGGGACCACGCTGGTCGTTCACCATCAAGCGACCGAGCGGATCGCGCGTGGCAACGCTCATGCGAGGCATGTTGCCACTCCCGGGGCTGGGAATACGAGCCACGTCTCGAATACCGACTTCTAAGGAACTAATCGGTATGGGAGACGGGTAGGATTGGGCCAAGGCGGCACTACAGATCAGCATCAGTCCTATTCCGGTAAGATAGCTTGTGATCTTCATCGACTGATCCTCTTTAGTTGAGCTGCATAGAATGGAGTAGCTGGTCGTCGCACGACACACGTGGTTTTGTGACGCACAGTGCAGACAAGATTGCGGAAACTAGCGCCATATCGAATTAGCAACCTATTTCGCACATTTTCGCTTGTAGCCCGCTCCGCCACAATGACTGCAACTTGCGGTCCGAACCAGAGGTGCTGGCAAACTGTTGGTAAAAGCGATCAGCTTGATCACCGGGTTTTACCGGCGATTCGTCGAATCGCGGCTATTGCTTATGTAACTATTCGGGTCGCGTGTCTTTGAGAACCCACTTTGGGATTGGAACCAGAGGGTGTCTGGCACAAAGCAGCAAAATACCCGAGATGATGATGAGGATGGGAACTTCCACATCAAACTCAATGCGGCCCGTTTGCCGCAGTATCGACAGGCAGCTAGTCAAGATAAGTAATGGGCCGATAACGACCGTCACTTTGTCGATGCCACCTATGACCAGCGTCAATAAGCCCAGGGCCGCGATACTGAGCGACCAGACCCAATTAATTTGAGGAGCAACATTCAGGGTTGTCAGCAGCCAGCCCACTCCCAGCGTGATCAGTAAAATCGGAAGGAAAATCGAGTTCTTCGACATAAAATTTCAGCCTTGAGGCTCGGATTAACTAAGTGCAGGAAGCCCATCTAAAAATCTGGGGGTCTCTGGTGAACAGCGTACTACAGACGTTTAGATTCGAGAATCGACGAAATTAAGTCTCGATTCTAGGGATTCTGACGACCAATTTCGCTCCACGTCACGCCGTGGCCATTCTTGCCGCTCGGCGAGACGTAACTTATACTGGCAGTTTACTTTCGGGCGACGGCGGCCAGCGGTTTTGAGGGGTTGCCGGGGGCTTGGTGACAGCCGGTGAACACCTCCGCTAGCGGTGACGTACCGGTAACTGACCAAATCCGCGCCAAGCGAGCTTTCCGATCCGCCACGGGTCGGCTTTATATTTTTCATTTTCTCATCCAAGTGGTTTTATGAGCGACGAAATCGTTATTCAGACGCGGGCCTTGGGCAAGGTTTATCGCGACTTCTGGGGCCGGCAAAAGGTGCGGGCTCTTAAACCCCTCGACTTGGAAATTCGGCGGGGGGAAGTTTTTGGTTTGCTGGGGCCGAACGGCTCGGGCAAGACGACCACGATCAAGCTGATTCTCGGGCTGCTGTTCCCCACCGAAGGGGAAGCACTCGTCTTCAACAAGCGGGCGACCGACGTTTCCAAGAACGAGCGGCTAGGCTACTTGCCCGAGGAATCGTATCTCTATCGCTTCCTGAATGCCGAAGAGACGCTCGATTTTTATGCCCGGCTGTTTGATATGCCGGCTGAGACCCGCAAAAAACGGGTCGACGAACTGATCAAGATGGTGGGGCTCGACAAGGCGCGTAAGCGGCAGTTGCAAGAATACTCCAAGGGTATGACCCGCCGTATCGGTCTAGCCCAAGCGTTGATTAACGATCCCGAATTGATTTTGCTCGACGAACCCACGAGCGGTCTCGACCCTATCGGCACCCGGGAAATGAAAGACATGATCCTGCGGCTCAAGGAAGAAGGCAAAACCGTGGTGATGTGCAGCCATTTGCTGGCCGACGTGCAGGATGTGTGCGATCGGATCGCGATTTTGCATCAGGGTGAGCTCAAAGAATTGGGCCGCGTGGATACGCTGCTCACTGTGGCCGACGTGACACAAATTCGGGCCCGCAATTTGTCGGCGGAGTGTCAAAACGAGCTCCGCGACGTGATCGCGCGGCATCATGGCGAGTTGATCGAGATGGACAATCCGAGCACAACGCTCGAAGAGTTGTTCCTATCGATTGTGCGAGATAGTGAGGCCCGGCCGGGTCGGCGTGCCAACGTCGAACAATCGACTTCAGCGTAAGGGCCACCTCGGCGTAAGGCATCGCTGGCAGCGTTCTCCATCCTCTTTCCATGTTTAAGATTTTTCTTTCGCCATGATTCTCGAAGAAGAAATCCTTCCGTATTTCCAGTGGCTGTGGAGTGGCAGTGCCAGTTCGATCGGCGCGCTGCCACGGTTCTTGCTGATCGCCCTTGGGCTTTCGTTCCTGGGGCTCGTGCTGGGCTTCTTTGTCGCGGCCGCGCGGCACGGTTTTCTTCGAGGCGGTGATATCGTTTACCGCACGATCACCAACGGCGTACGCGAATTGCTGGAAACCTCTCCGCGCCGGGTGTGGGCGTTGGCAAGACTGGCGATGCAGGAAGCCTGGCGACGACGAGTCATTGTCGCGCTGGTGGTGTTCTTTATTATCCTCGTGTTTGCGAGTTGGTTCTTGCGGACCGATCACCAAGATCCGGCGAAACTGTATATCAGCTTTGTGCTGACCGCGACAACTTATTTGGTGCTGGGCATTGCGTTGCTGCTGAGCGCATTCAGTTTGCCGGCAGATTTTAAGAACAAGACGATCTACACGATTGTCACTAAGCCGGTGCGAGCGGGCGAAATCGTGATGGGCCGCACATTGGGTTTCACGCTTGTGGGTACGATCTTGCTGCTCATCATGGGGGTGTGCAGCTACATCTTTGTGATTCGGTCGCTGGACCACACACACGAAGTTGAAATCGGCAGCTTAAAGAAAGTTCAAAACGCGGCGGGCGAATTTATCGGGCAGGATGGTCGAACTTCGCGTAATAACTACCACCGGCACGAAGTTGAACTCAATGCCGAGGGTGAAGGCATCGCTCTGAACAACTATGGCCACACCCATCCGATTGTGAAGCGGGGCGACCGCTCAGTCGTTTTGGGGGCCGAAGGTATCATGCGGGCCCGCGTGCCACGCTGGGGTAAGCTGACGTTCATCGATCGCCAAGGCGTGCCCAAGCAACGTGGCATCAGCGTAGGTAGCGAATGGACTTACCGCAGCTTCGTCGACGGAAATACTCAGGCGACCGCAATTTGGACGTTCGACGATATATCCTCGGCCTTGAATTACGACAATGGTGAAGTGTCGGGCTTGCCGATTGGCTTGATCGTTCGCGTGTTCCGCACGCACAAAGGAACGATTGGCAAGGGAATCACCGGTTCGATTCAGGTCCGCAACCCCGAGACGGGGCTGGCGAGCGAAGTGATCCCCTTCACGGCATTGGATGCGAAAATCGATGAGCGGATCATTCCCCGCAAGCTGCGCGGGACCGACGACAAGGAATACGATCTCTACAAAAACTTTGTCAGCTCGAACGGTGAACTCGAAATCCGCGTACAGTGTTTGGAAGGGGGCCAGTACTTCGGTTTTGCCCAGCCGGATATGTACTTGCGACTCCCCGACGCGTCGCCCTTGTTGAACTGGATCAAGGTCTACGCGAGCATTTGGGTGCAGATGGTGATCGTGATCGCCATTGGCGTCACCGCGAGTACGCTGTTGAGCGGGCCCGTGGCGATGCTGTTCACGGTATCGTTCATCGTGCTTGGTTTCTTCCGGCCATTTTTTGTCGGCGTGGCGATGGGAACCGAGTATGGCGGCGGACCGGTGGAATCGTTTTACCGTTTGATCACACAAAAGAACATTATCGTCAAGTTGGATGAAGGCTTCACCACCACGTTGATCCAAGGGGTCGACATGGTGTTCAAGTCGTTGATGTTGACGATGGCCCAGGTGCTGCCAGACTTTGCAGCGTTGAGCACCGTGGCGTTTGCGGCGTTGGGCTTCGACGTTCCGGCGGATAAGGTCTTCCAGGATTTGACGATCTGTCTGGCTTACGTGATTGGGCTGTCGATTTTAGGATACTTTTTGCTGCGTACTCGTGAGGTCGCACGATGAACGAGAACTCGTCATTTCATCGCAAGATTATTTACGTCGTCTTGTTGGCGATCTTGCTGTTTCCCATTTCCCAGCTGGGTTCGCCTTCGACGCTCGAAGACGATGGCGGCAAGCTGGCCCAATTGCGCAAAGAGTATGAGCTCGGCCAATCGGACTTGGGCGAAATCGATCCCGCAAGCGAAACGATCCGCATGGCCACTTTGGGTTTGCGCGGCATCGCGGTGTCGATGCTGTGGAGCAAAGCCAACGAATACAAGAAAAAAGAAGACTGGACTAACTTCCGCGCAACGCTGGAGCAACTTGCCAAGTTGCAGCCTTACTTCATTTCGTTCTGGAAGTATCAAGCGTGGAACCTGACCTACAACGTGTCGGTGGAGTTGGACGACATTCGTGATCGCTTTGCCTATGTGCTGCGTGGTATTAACTTTTTGAAGGAAGGGACCAAGTACAACCGCGACAATCCCCATTTGCTCGCCGAGTTAGGTTGGTTCATTGGTAATAAAATCGGTCGGGCGGACGAGCACATTGAGTATCGCCGGCTATTCAAGGCAGACGACGATTTCCAAAACAGCTTCCACGACGGCAATCCCCCGCCGCAGGAACAGCGCGACAACTGGCTGGTTTCAAAGGGCGTCTACGACGAATCGATTTCGGTAGTCGACGACAAAAAGAAGAGCATAGGTCAGAAGAACCCGACGACCTTCTTTGCAGCCCCGGCAATGTCGCAGATCAACTATTCCGAAGCCATTGAAGAAGACGGCGTGTTCCAAGAGCGGGCCCGTGCCGCATGGCGGACGGCGTCGAACCTTTGGAAGGATTACGGCAACCGCGAAATGCGTTCGTCGCGGGGCACGATGATTCAGTTGGGAAATCTCACTCGTTGGGAATTGGAAGTTGCCAAGTTGCAATCGGAGTTTGACACCCTGGCGAAGGGCGTGCGGGCGGAGATCGTTGCTGAGAAGCGGGCGAAGCTTCCCAAGGACATGCTTGCCGCGATGGGTGTGCCCGAGAATTTGCGCAGTGAGCAGCAGAACATGCTCGCCAGTGACGGACAGGCACAGCTTGAGGTGACGATGGATGAGATCGCCGCTCGCGTGGCTGAAAAGAATCCAGACAAAGCGGGAGATGCCAACCGATTGGCTAACCGGATCAAGGAGCTTAACGACCGAATCTTCTTGATCAACAACAACCGGCAAGTGGCGAACTACGAGTATTGGAAAACGCGGTGCGACTTCGAGCAAACGGCCGACGCGCTGCGAGCCCGTGAGCTGGCGTACTTAGGTAACCAGGCGTTTAAGGAAGATGCCGACCTGTTGAAGGCCCGCGAGTTGTTTGAGGAAAGCTTCGATCTGTGGGCAAATGTCTACGAAGCATTCCCTTCGCTGAAGGACGATTCGACGACCGGTTCCGACTTGATGGAATACGTCGACGATTACAACAGGATCTTGCAGCAGTTGGATCTCGACCTGGGTGATGAAGAAGTCGACAAGAACTTTCCGCTGTGGGACGTAGTGATCGCGAGCGACGGCGAACGGAAATATATGGAGCCAATCGCCGAGCACAACCGCCGCTTGGGCCTGAACGCCGAAGGGACAGGACCGCTGATCGAAACGCAGGAACAAACGGAAGAGCCTGCTGATGAGGCAGCCGCTCCACAGGCGGAAAGTCCAGCTGAAGAAGCGGCGCCGGCGTCACTGTAATTGAAGGATAGTTCAATAGCCGGAGGGCCACGACCTCCGGGCAATGCCAGAGTTTCCCGGACCGCGTGGCGGGTCGGCTAGGGGTCGCTTTCTCGGCTCACGATTCCTTGAGCGAGTGCAATTCGGCTTGGGCCTTGTCGAGTTCGGCTTGCAGCTTGGCGGGTTCCGTGGGATCGTCGGGCTGTTGTTTTGCGGCGACGAGCAAGACTTGTAGTTGCGAGATTTTCTTCCGCAGCACTTCGACCCGTTTTTTGGCTTTCTTATCCATGCGCTGTGTCGCCTTGAGTTGAGGCCGTCATTAGTTGAGTGGTGCTTGAATCTGGGGGAACTTGTCGTGGAAGGTGCGTAAGATCGCCCCGATGATCACGATGGCGAGGCTAACTGTCCAGGCAATGCTCAGCCATTTGCCCATTTTCAGACGGAACTTGTCGGCGAGCGCCGTCTTGCCGGAGAGGATCGCGGCCAGGAACATCAAGAACAACCCCAGCAAAAACTTGATACCGAACAGCATGTGATACGTCGAAGGCAGGGGCGTGCCGTTGGCTTTGGCGGCGGTCATGATATTCCAGAAATTGGTCAAGCCGCTCGCAAGCAGAAACAGCGTGGCCAAACCTACCCAACGGGCCCAAACCTGCCGCTGGCCGGCGTAAGGGTCCACTCCCGCGGGGAGGAGAATCGTTTTGCTGTAAAATAATCCGCCCACCATGATGATCGCCGAGAGGATGTGCAGTACCCGCAGCACTACGTAGAGGATGTATTTGCCATCGACCGCGGGTGTAACCTGGGCGAGCATTTCCAGCGTGTTGGCGATTTCGTGCGACATGAACGGATACTCCCTCGAATTGGCGAATAGTCGAGTGCCGGTAAAGAGGCACATTGAATAAAACCGGCACTACGCCGATGGTAAAGGCCGCGGAGTGATTCGTCTAGGCACGGAATTTACCACGAAGAACACAAAGGCCACCAAGAACATAGAGATGTGTTTAATTCTTCGTGTCCTTTGTGCCTTTGTGGTGAATCTCTCGTGTATTGATAAGTTTTTCCGCCAACTCAAGAGCTTGCGATTCATTCGCAATCCGGCCGTCCAGTTGGGCATCGCGGATGGCGGTCAATAGGGCCGCGAAGTGGGGGCCGGGGCGATATCCATGGCGGACGAGATCGTCGCCGGTGAGGAGTGGCGCGGGGTTGAGTTTTTCGATTGGGAGGGCCAAGTATTCCACGCAGCGAAGGAGCCCGGGATGCTGCTCGCCGTAAACCGCCTGGGCCAAGTTGAGTAATTCATCTGCATGTTCGTTGGTGAGAATTCGTTGCACTTGCGGCCAAGGAAGCTGCTCGGCGTCGCGGACGTGAGGAAGTTGCTTGGTGAGCCAAACGGCCAGATCGATTTCTTTGTTGGAATAGCGGAAACGCCGACCGACTTTGGCAACCGGTGAGTGGGGCAGGGCAATAAACAAGGCCGCGAGTGCCGTGGCCACATTTGTGCTATCGAGACGCTCCAAAGATTGCAGAGTATTGTTCCAGACTTCAGATTGTTTGCTCGCATCCTCGGCGAGTTCTGATAACAGCGGATTGAGGAGCCCAGACTCGTTAAGCAACTGTAAGCCGTGGCCGCGGCTTGGGTGAACCAGTAGCCGCGTGAGTTCGGCGTTGATTCGTTCGGCGCTGACGACGTTGACTTCGTGCGCCATCACCTGAATGGCTGCGAGCGTGACGGGTTCGATCTTAAAACTATAGGTCGTGGCGAAGCGGATCGCTCGGAGCATGCGAAGTTTGTCTTCGGTGAAGCGTGCCGTGGGATCGCCAATCGCGCGGACGATGCCTGCCTGCAGATCAGCCTGCCCGCCGACGTAGTCAATGACGCGATCTTCCACGGGGTCGAAGAACATGCCGTTGATCGTGAAGTCGCGACGCTCGGCGTCGTGTTCGGCGGTGGTGAAGACGACCGACGAGGGATGCCGGCCATCGAGATAAGCCCCGTCGCTGCGGAAGGTGGCGACTTCCACGAGTACATTATCTTTGTTCAAGATGCCGATGACGCCGAAAGCCGCGCCGATGGCGAGCGTACGGCGTTTGCCGAAGAGCTTTTGAACTTCCTCGGGGCGAGCGTTGGTGGCGACGTCGTAATCTTTGGGCTCGCGGCCCAAGAGCGAATCACGGACGCAGCCTCCCGCCCAGAGTGCTTCAAAACCAGCGTCGCGCAGTTGGCGGACGATGTCGAGGGCGTGTTCGCGTTGGGAATTGGAGGACATGAAATTTTGAATTGTTTTACCCGCAGGCGCGAGCCAGCGGTGTTGTTCGTTCAACCGTTGGCTCCCGCCTGCGGCTGGGATTGGTTAGGTATTTTGTAATAGCGATGTGATCGCGTGGTTGAGCTCGGCATCGAGTTGGGCGGTTCGTTCCGCTGTCCAAACAAAGTGATATTCCTCGCCGGGGCGTAGGAAGCAGAGGACGCTTTCAATCGGCCGCTTGCCGAGGGCTCGTTCGCAGGCGAGGGCGTACACGTACATCTGCATTTCGTAGGACTTGGCTGCCGCGGGGACACCATCGGCGGTCACTTGGTTCGATTTGTAATCAAGGAGATGCCATTCTCCTTGCTGATCTTGATAGAGGCAATCGATGTAACCATGGAGATACCGGCCAGCTTGGGGTTCTTTGGGAAGCTGCCAGGGGAG
The DNA here is from genome assembly GCF_041737835.1 of Bythopirellula sp. Classification (NCBI taxonomy): domain Bacteria; kingdom Pseudomonadati; phylum Planctomycetota; class Planctomycetia; order Pirellulales; family Lacipirellulaceae; genus Bythopirellula; species Bythopirellula sp. Next base: position 324,923 of record NZ_JBGSQY010000021.1, read on the forward strand.
TAGGAATTCGAGTTCACGCTGAACGCAGCGTGCTGTTGCGAGGGCTTTCGCGCGATCGCTGGCGAGAAAACGTTCAACGAGTGCGGCCGCTACTTCTAATGTGGCGGGGTTGTTGAGTTGTGGCGGCGCGAGAAATTCGCACCATTCTTTGATCTGATCAGGCGCGTTCTGTGGAACACGTTCCAGCAGCGAGTGTACGAGCGTCCCGAAGGCCAGCGGATCGGCTGGCTGGGTAGTTTCGGATTCCACAAGCGGTGTGAACTCAGGTTGCTCCAGCATGAGTACTCCCGAGAGCCGTGAAAACGAGAATCGTCGTCGCGTTTGAACTTGAGGTTTGATTGGCGCAACGCCAGGAGGCACAATACCTTTCCCAGACTTGGCAAGCTCGTATGTTTTGGTAAGGAGTTTTTCGAGATCGGCGCTGCGCGTGCGGGCCGTGGGTTCGCGCGTGCTCGTGGGTTCCGATGTGATGACGCGAATTTGAGGAGTCGCGTAACCGGCAGGGAGTTCCGCCAAACAGTCGCCGGTGCTCAAGTCATATCGTTGACCTAGAAATTTAAGCCATTCGCTCTCCGGCTTGTGGGGATCCTTAAGGCTGCTCGAAAGGATGAGATAGTCGGCCGCGCGGGTGCAGGCGACGTAGAGCAAGCGGATTTTTTCGTCCTGTTCTTGATGCTTCTCAGCGAGTTGATACAAATCCCAGCCGACGGTCGCATTTTTTTCCAGACTCGGAACCAGCGGGCCAAGCTTTTCGTCCATGATCGGCTCGCGACTGGTGGGGGGGGATTTGCGGTTGAGATCGGGCACCACAACCAGCGGGAATTCCAGGCCCTTCGCATTGTGAATCGTCATGATGCGAATGACGTCGCCGGCGGCACTCGTGGCGGCGACCGGTTCCTTGGGAGCACGGGTGACGAACTCGGTCAGTTGCGTGACGAAGCCACTCACGTCGCCGGGGTTGAGGCGGTCGAGCGTACGAGCTTGCTCCAGCAGCTTGTGCAAGTTGGCAAGCTTCCGTTGCCCAAGAAACTCGGTGAGCAACACCGCGTCGTAACCAGTGAGTTCGATGGCGTAGTTCAAAAGTTCGGCCACAAGCAGCGAATCTTTGGCCGAGCGAAGTTTGTTGATAACGTTGCCGGCATGAATCACTTTGGCGCGTTCGTCTTCGGTGAGTTCATCGGGGAGCGATGACGCGAACAAGGCCTTGTTGAGCGATCCGTTGTGTGTGGTCAGCCAGAACAGCGTTTCGTCTTCAAGGGCAAACAGCGGGCTGCGAAGTGCGCCGGCAAGGCTCAAGTCATCGGCAACGCTCACCACCGAGCGGAGGAGATGCAGCACGTCGTGAATTTCTTGTTGAGCATAGAAGGCGTGCCCTCCGGCCAGATAGTACTCCAAACTCTGCTCGCGGAAGGCGGCTTCGTAGACTTGCACGTCGCTCAACGAACGAAGCAGAACCGCAATATCGCCAGGATGCACTGGCCGTAAGGCTTTGGTTTCGCGGTCAACGATCAGCGGCTCGGCGGAGTCGATCAACTCGGCGAGCCGCTTAGCGATGAAACGGGCCTCGAGATAGCGTTGACGCTGAGCTCCCTTGAGTTGTGGCGGAATCGTGTCGTCGACCGCGGTGGGGTCTTCAATGGCCCAGAGGAATTCAATCGAAGGTTGCGGCGTGAGTTGCGGCCGACTGGGGTGCAGCGGTTCGAATTTGTTTTTGAAGGAATCGCAAAATAGGGCGTTCACGAAATCGAGAATAGCGCCCTGGCTGCGAAAGTTTGTCGTGAGCGACAGACGGCTTTCCTTGGGAAGCGAATCACGGAGATTGTCGGAAACTTCCGGTTCGGCGCCGCGGAAGCGGTAAATTGATTGCTTGAAGTCGCCGACGACAAACAAGCCTTGCTCTCGCCAGCGTTCGCCGCAGAAGGCCTGCACGATGGCCACTTGTGTGGGGTCGGTGTCTTGGAATTCGTCGACGAGCAGCAAACGCGTGCTGCTGGCGAGTTGCTTTTGCACAGATACGAACTTGTCCTCAGTGAGCAATTCGTGAGCCTTGCGCATCAGGTCGTCGAATTCCATCACATTGCGATCTTGCTTGGCCTGCTCGTAACAAGAAGCCACGTCGGCGGCGAGTTGGAGCAGGCTCAAACCAGTGCGGGCGGCTTCCTGCAAGTGTTCTTCGTTCCAAGGACGGAGCAGCGGATGGTCTTTGATGGCATCACGAATTTTCGCGCAGGCGTTTTTGAATTGCTCAAAATCTGCTTCGTCTTGCCAATTCTTCTTACGGGCTGGACCCCCTTGCACGCGGGCAAGGTCTTTAAGTTCCAACAGCAAAGCGGCAGGTTCATTCGAGCTTGGCAGTGTGTCGAAGATCTCGAGCAACCGAGTAAACAGTGCTGGCAGTTCGGGTGAGGCAGCTTGGGCAGTGCGGCAAAGTTCACGAACGGTTACAACGTGAGGTGAATCAACAAAGGCCGTTGCCAATTCGCGGCGGGTGTATTTCTCGAAATGCTGCTTCCAAGCCGTGATGAGTTGATCGGGGGTCGCTTGGCCCCATTGATCCTGCACTCGGGAAAGATTCTCGCCGACGAGCACGGCCAAATGCTCGCGCAGAGTTCGCAGCGAAAACCGCGTGGCGAGCTCGATCACTTGTTCGTCGCGTTCTAGGAGCAACTGGCGCAGGCGGTCGTCGAGTGTGCGGAGTCGCAACAAGTCGGCCGTGGTTTGATCGAGCTGCTCGAATTGCGGATCGATTTCTGCTTCGACGGCGTGACTGCGTAGTAAGGCCGCACAGAAAGAATGAATGGTGCTGATGCGGGCCGTGTCGAGCGAACGCAATAGTTTTCGCCAGGCTTGCTGTTCGCTGGGATCGGTGGCTTGGTGGAGCCGTTCGTAACAGCGTTTGCGAATACGCGCCCGCATTTCGCGCGCGGCGGCGTCGGTGAAAGTGATGGCAACAAGTTCGTGCAACTCGGCCATCGGGCCGAGCGTGCGGGGATCGAGATACGAGAGGAATCGCTCGGTGAGGACGAATGTCTTGCCACAACCAGCCCCCGCGGCAAGCGACACCGACCGATCGTGCGCGGAGAGCGCGGCCTGCTGCTCGGCGGTGAGATTCAGTTTGGGAGGGGCTGTGGACATCGTGGCCCCGGACCGCGTGGCGGTCCGGCTAAGTGGGTGGTTGTTCGTCGGGAGTGGTGGGGTACCAAACTTTTTCTAAGCTGCGAATTTGTGCGATGCGGCAAATTTTGCTGAAGTCGCAATAGCGCGTGCATTCTTTGTTTTCGTTGTAGACCGGGAACTCTGCGGAGCGGATGCCACCGATGATTTCTTTCACGCGATCCAGAATTACTTCGTTAAGACCGGTCCAGCGCTCGGATGTGGCGAGGCCATGATCGGCAGAAGTGCGGAATTCGAGCATCGATTTGCCGCCGCTGGCAAAGCCGGTCGACTTGATACTCCAATAACCCGTGGCGAGTGCGACGGCCCGCTGTTCGGCAAAGAGAAGTTGCTCCGCTGCGAGCGCGTACAGGGGAAGTTGCAGTTGTCGCCCGGCTTTGATTTCTTGATCCGCGAGTTTGACCTCCTGCCCCGATTTGTAGTCGATGATGTTGAAGACCGTGACGCCGTGGATGCGTCCCATGTCGACGCGATCGATTTGGCCGGTCAGTTTGATTTGCTCGGTACCGAGGTCGAGCGTGAAGGGAATTAGTGTCGAGACGGCGTCGTTCAGTGCTTCGCCGCGAGTTTTCGGGCCGAAGCGAACTTCAAAATGAGCGGGGGCAAACGGCTCTTCGAAGTTTTGCCATTGGCCGCGATAATTTATTTCTTGTTCCGCATATTGCGGAGCCCAGGCGAGAATTTCACGCCGTTCGATTTCGCGCAAGGCTTCTTCCAGCCCACGGAGCGGAGTGGCTTCGATTGCCCGCTGGAGCGCGGTGGTGAAACGCTCGATCAGATATTCGCTCGTGAGTGACGTTTCAACGTCTTCTTGTTGATCATGCACAGCCGCGAGGACCTGATGCAACAGCGTGCCGCGACGGAGGTGATCGCTACGGAGTGTGAGTTCGGTGAGCGGTTCCAGATGAAGAATCTGTTTTGCGAAAAATTGGTAGGGGCATGCCGCGTAGGTTTCCAGCTGGCTGGGACTCCAGAGATGCTCGCTACCAAAACGGCGTGCAATAGCAGCATGCACGATCGGGCTCGTGAGCAGGCCTTCGTAGGGACCAAAGGTTTCGCGCTTGCTGCGAGAGGCAACGCAGTGAATGCCGCGGAGGATGGCACTGCCGAGATTTCGCGATTTAGACTCCGATGCCAATCCTGCCAACCACGCACGCTCTCCGACAAGTGCTGCGGCTGTGCTTGTTGTTCGCCACTCGCTTTGACTTAATGGCGACATTTCCTCGGAGACCAATTCCCCGGGGGGCATCGTTATTGTTGAAATTCGAGCCGGTTCGAGTGCCCGCTCAAGTTCGATGACGAAGGGGCTGGGTGAAAGCGCTTGGCCTTTGTCGTCGAGGGCGGCGTAGCTGAGCGTCAGCGTGTCGTTCGCGCGGGTGAGGACATCGTAGAAGAGCGGCATGGACTCGCCCGTTTGCTGTGCGGCATTTTGCTCGGCGGTCGTTGCCTCGGTGCCAAAGCGGGTGATTTCGTGCTCGGAATAGAGACGTCCGGTTGATTCGAGGCTGGAAAACGACTGCTCACTTAAGCCCGACAGAAAGACGTGCTTGGCGGAGAGATTGCGTGCGGATTCGGCGGAGAGAACGCGCACCCGCCCCACGTTTTCCGTTATGGAAGGAAGCGGTACAGCGTCCGCAACTGTTTGCCAAAGTTCCAGAAAAGTGCGGCTGCTGAGTTGTTCTTCAGCGACACCCAGTCGGTCATCGGTTGTTTGAATCGTGCTAAGCGAGGTTTCAAATAATTGCCAATGTGTTTCGCTGGATTTGTGAATGATGCCAAAGGCCGTGAGTACGGTTTTCCAGTGTGCGACCCACTCGGTGAGCGTGGCTTTGGTGGGAAGTGTGCCGAGTAAATCGCTCCATTGCTTGAGGATCGGAGCGGCAATTACGGCGTCGCGAACGATGCGTTGCTTTTCGTGTGAAAGTTCGACATCGCTAGTAGCGAGTGCAGCCCAGCGGCGTAGTTCATCGAGGAGTAATGTCTTGCCTGCGGGAAGTTGAATCCGGCGGACCGAGCGTTCGAGAGAAGCTTGGGTGTTGTAGCTGCCATCGTCGCCCAGGGATTGCAAACCCTGGGCGTTGGAGATGAGGTCCAGCAACAGGTCGAAAGGCCAGTCGCGCTCGTGAAGCTGAAGCAATTTCGTTGCTGCGCGGGCGAGAGGGGTCGTATTCAATGGTTGACGAGAAGACAATGCGAACGGCAAACCGAAATCAGTGAAAACTTGCGTAACTCGCCCCGCAACGTCGTGCAGCGAGGGGAACACGACTGCGATTTCATCGGCGGTGGCCGTGCCGTTGAGCAGCATCTCTTTGACTCGGCGGGCGACTTCGCGGATTTCTCCTTGAAGGCTGTTGGCGGCGAGGATTGTTAGGCCGACCGTAGAGGCGGCAGTCTTATCGGGCACATCTTGGAAAATCGCTCGTTCGGCATGGGCCAAGCCGGGTGAGGTGAAGTGGGTTGCGTTGAGGAATTCGCATTGAAGTTGTGGAAAGGTTTCACGCAGGCGCGCGAGCGTGCGATCGGGCTTGTCGAAAAGCAGCGTGCGCGGGTGGCGACTATTGGCGTGCTCTGCCGGCAACGTGATGAGCAGTTCTTGGCAGTGCTCCCCTAGGATTCGCAAAAGGTCTTGCTGGGCGGTGGTGAAGTCTGCGAAGCCGTCGAGGACCACGAGGCCGAATTGGAGAGACTCCCCCCGCTTATGCGGGAGGCTCGTTTGGGTTAATTCTTCGCGTGCGGCCCAGAAGCGGCCTTCGGCGTCGTAGAGGCCGTTTTTGTACAAATGGAGTTGATAGGCCGAGTAAATGGCTGAGAAATCGCGGTCGCGGTCGGTGCGGCTTTGCTTGCGAAAATCCTCGGCCCAGATGTCCCGGCGTTTCAAGTCGGCGATCACTTCACCGACTTGGCGGATGAAACCGGGGGTGCGGGCTACGGTTGCGTAGTGGCGAAGTTGCTTGGTCGCGGCCAGTTCTCGGATGAGCAGGGTGAGGATCCGCTGCTTTTCGAGGACATTGATTGCCCTTATGCGGCGGCCTCCGCGGGCAATCAGTTCCTCGGCGAGCATGGCAAATGTGGTAGTGCGGGGAGTGAGCAGTGCTCCCGCGGTATCTTGGGCCAAACGGTCGCGTATGGCGCTCACCGCCGAGGAGGTGGGGCCGATCCAGACCCCTTCGGGCTGTGTCAGGTCGGCGAGCCAAGTTTGGAGAAACTGCCGGTAGCGGGCGAGCGCACGGTCGGTTTTGCCCGAACGGGCGGGGCCGAGGATCAGGTTGACCGAGCGGGTTGGCACGCGGGGGAAGTCCTTTTTGCAACGAATGTTATGATTTCTTGTGGCATTGGTCGCTTAAGCGACCCGTCCGGGGGCTCTTGTCGGGTCGTGCGGGTTGGCCCATCCTCCCCGGAATAACTTATCCGATTCGCCTGCGGAAGTCGCCCATTTGATTGACAGCGTAACTCTTTTTCGCGTAAACTATTAAGTGTATTTTAGTCCCTGGGCAGATGGGAGGCACCTCGCCGTTCTGGCGTCTCAATCGAGACCGGCACGCGCATTGGGTATGTCGCTTGACTCTGAGTTGGGATGGACACGTTATGTCTTCGCTAAGACATAATGGGTCCAAGTACGATCGAGCGCGCTGGACCTATCGAAGTGTTTTCCTTTCTCAATGGGGACAGCCCACGCTTATTTTTGTGGGCCATTTTTTGTTGTCTTATTTTTTCTCATTCCTTTTTTTCTGGAGGAGGCATCATTATGGATGCGAAGCAAACGAAACGAGGTTTTACCCTCGTAGAATTGCTGGTGGTGATTGCCATCATCGGCATTCTGGTGGCATTGTTGCTACCGGCGATTCAAGCTGCTCGCGAAGCGGCTCGTCGCAACTCGTGCTTGAATAACATCAAGCAGATCAGCCTGGCGACACACAACTTTGCGGATCGTAGGAAGGCTTTCCCGTTCGCGTCGACCGGGTTCTTTCAAGGTCGGCAAGCTCCTAATAACGCGGGGCCGGCCTTGGCGGGTGGTCAGCGCGATGGTTACAGCTGGTTGTTCCAGTTGCTGCCTGAAATGGAACTCAACAACCTGTATGACCGTACTCGTAATTCAACCACCGTTGTCACAAGTGCAACGGCCGTTGGTAACGGTAACGGTTCCAACAAGTTGCGGATCGGCCCATTTGGTTTGGATGCCCCGAATGACGAAGTCGCTGTATTAGCTGCTGGTAATGTTCCCTCGGGTCAAAACGGTGGTGCTTATCAGCAACAAGTCGAAGCTTTTATCTGCCCCAGCTTCCCTGGCAACAACGAAGCGAAAGGGACCTTTCGCACCGGTTTGACCAAGGTTGCCGTGGGTAATTACGTGGCGATCCCGTCAACCCACTACAATGCCGATGGTTCGACCTCTGGTAACACCCGTGCCTCGGATACTGGCGCCACAGCTGGTAGTCTTTACGACAGCATGACCAGTGCCACGGCCTTTAAACAACTAGCTGGTAATGGCGTGATCGTCTTTCCTCAAAACACCGTCAACGACACCTTGGTCAACGGCGGTGCCGCGGTCAGCATTTTTGCTCTACAGCGTCAGCCGACGGCGGTGACATTTGCTGGTATCCGTGATGGTACGGCCAACACGGTTTTGTTCTCCGAATCGAAGGAAGAAACCTTTGCCTCCTGGATCAGCGGTTTGAGCATGTATGTGGTGGCTGTCGATCCAAATAACGGTGGTGAGGATATCCTGAAGGTTCAGCCTACGACGGGTTCCACTACGCCTGCGATGTTAGGCTGGTTGGTTAGCTCGGACGGTCGGTTGGCATTGAATGTTGGTAACGACGTCAAGCGTCTGGGTGGTGTGAATGGTCAAGGCCCCCCTGTCGTCGACGATGCCCAGAACAACATCTACGCTAAGCCTTGGGTGCATCAACCCACGGGCAACTCGGTCAGCGGTGCCCGTATCTTTGGCCCTTCCAGCGGTCATCCTGGTACGATTCAGCATGCGTTTGCTGATGCCCACGGCAAGAGCATCAATGAAGACGTTGATCCCAACACGTACGTACGTATCTGCACCCGTGCTGGCAACGAAGTTGTTGAACTTCCGTAATGTTGGATTGTTGATTTAAGTTAACGAACGTCGTGGTGCGATTACGGTTGCACCACGGCGTTTTTTTGTTTTGAGAGTGATGAAAGATCTATGGGAAACGAATTCGAAATATCACCTGCCGATGTGAAGGCGAAGCTGGAGCGGGGCGAGGCATTTTTGTTATTGGATGTGCGTGAAGAGGATGAGTACGCGATCACGAACATTGCTGAGGCCAAGCTGCTGCCGATGAGCCAAATCGGCGAGAGGGTTGCCGAGATTCAGGCGTGGAAGGATCAGTCGATCGTCGTGCATTGCCACAAAGGGGTCCGCAGCCTGCGGGTGACGCATTGGCTGAAGAACGAAGGCTTTCAGGACGTGCAGTCGATGGCCGGGGGGATCGAGGCGTGGTCGTTGGAGATCGATCCGGAAGTGCCGCGGTACTGAAACCAAAGGCGGAGGGTGGAAGGGGGAAGGCGGAAATGAAAATCTGCCTTCCCCCTTCCGCCTTCCCCCTTCCCCCTTACAATATGTTGTTTCCAGCCGGAGTGGCGGAATTGGCAGACGCGCATGGTTCAGGTCCATGTGCCCGCAAGGGCGTGCAGGTTCAAGTCCTGTCTCCGGTACTTTTTTTATTTTCCGAGTCGGGACGACTTATTACCGAGCCGGGACGACTCGGCTAAATGATGGTGGTGTGCAGTTTGCCTTGCCAGGTATCGCGGCGGAGGAACTCGGCTTCGATCGCGCGTTTGACTGCGGCTTTGTCGAGGCACCAGGATGGTCCGACAAAATAATCGGGCGGGGCATCGCCGCTGATTCTTTCCACGACCATCGTCGCCGGTAGCAGTTCCAGAAAATCGACCACCGTGCGGACGTAGTCGTCGTGACCCATCAGAGTCACTTCACCCGCGGCGACTTGTTCGGCCAGCCGGGTGTTTTTTACGCAATAGAGATTGTTAATCTTCACCGCGTCGATGTTCACGCGGGCGAGTTCTCGGGCCGTCGCGAGCATGTCGTCGTGCGATTCGCCGGGGAGGCCCAGCATGACGTGGGCGCAAATCTCGAAGCCGCGGTTCTTGCTCCGCTCGACCGCGTCGAGAAATGAATCGTGGTGATGCCCACGGTTCATCCAGTCGAGGGACCGGTCGTGCATGGTCTGCATGCCATATTCAACCGAAACATAAGTCCGCGCGGCGAGCTCTTCCAAGAGATCAAGGACTTCATTGGGAACACAGTCGCTGCGAGTGCCGATTGCGAGCCCCACGACTTTGGGGTGCAACAGGGCTTCTTCGTAGAGCCCACGCAGTCGCTCGACGGGGGCGTAGGTATTGGTGGCGGGCTGGAAGTAGGCCAGGAAATGCTCACAGTTCTTGTAGCGATTTCGCATCCTCAGGATGCTTTGATCAATCTGGCCAAGAATCCCCGCCCGAGGAAGCCGACGGCTGGGGCTGAAGCTGCGGTTGTCGCAAAAGGTACACCCCCCCTTGGCCACGGTGCCGTCGACGTTGGGGCAGGTGAATCCCGCATCGAGACTCACCTTCTGGACTCGGTGTTGAAACCGCTGGGCAAGGGCGTGATTGTAGGAGTAATAGCGAAGTCCGGAATCGCGCCAGGATAGCAGTAAATCCCTACCAGGTATTGAGTTAGTTGACGACACGGGAGAGACTGCGTAAAGTAAAGACTGGCCAGATGGGTATTTTTCGAGACGGTTTACGCCCATTGTTTATTTCCAGGGCGACGCCGACTCACCGTTATTATTTTATTGTTTTCACCCATCATCGGGGCGAGACACGTTTTCCACAAGAGTATAACAACATGTATGGTGAACTAACTCCGCTGGGCGGCGGGGACCCCATTCCGTTGTTGAAGAAACAACTGCTAGTGGGTCGCCGCGAAAGCTGTGACATCGTATTGCGGTTTGACAATGTTTCGGCTCACCATTGTCGCCTGATGGTTAACGGCGGCTATTGGTACATCCGAGACATGAACAGCCGCAACGGCGTCAAAGTCAACGGCATCAAGGTTCAGGAGAAACGGATCGATCCGGGCGACACTTTGTCGGTCGCCAAGCATGATTACGAGATCGACTACTCTCCGGCCGACTTAGGTGCCGTGGGTCCGCCACCCGCCGACGATCTGCCGAACGAAATCATGACCGAATCGCTCTTGTCGCGAGCCGGCTTGAAATCGTCGGAGCCCGCCGCAGGACGGGGTCAGCAATTTGCTGGCAAAAAGGCTGACGGCAGTTTCCGCCGCTACGACGTGCTCGATGACAAGGAGCAACTCAAGATGCCGGATCGTCCGGTTTGAGCTATTTCCAAGCATTGAGCATTTGAAAATTGAAACGCCCAGGGGTTGCAGCCCCTGGGCGTTCTTGTTGGGATGTGTTGCATGGCGAAGAAACAACGGAAAGTTCGAGCCGACTTGCGCAAGAATCGCAACGTGCGCACGCGCCAGAACGATCTGACCCGGAATTTCGCCAACAATCAAGAAGCCGTCGAGGACATGGCGACGGGGCAAAGCGTCTCGGGCAAAGGCGAGCTCACCCGCAAACGAACGGTGGTGAACGCCGACGTCTCAGTAGGGGCGACGGGCGATGTCGTATCGCTAGCCATTGACCCCAGCATTTGTTTGCAAGGCCGCGTGTTGCGGGTGCAGGGATTGCATAGTGCGGTGCAGCTTGATGATGGCATGATCCGTCTGTGTGCAACGCGGCGATTGCTGAAAACATTAAGCACCGATCAGCGGCACGTCGTGGCGGCCGGGGATCGCGTGTGGGTGCGGCCCGACGGCAAAGACGAAGGGATCATTGAGCGTGTTGAACCCCGCACGGGCGTCTTGAGCCGCACGAGTCGCGGGCGGCAACACGTGCTGGTGGCGAATGTCGATCAATTGCTGATTGTCACGAGCGCGGCTCAGCCGCGACTAAAGCCAAACCTTTTGGATCGCTATCTCATCACGGCCGAGAAAACTCGCATCGAACCGATCATCTGCATCAACAAGGTGGATCTGGTGAATCGGGCCGACCTGGAGCCACTGATCGGCGTTTACAGTCAGCTTGGTTATCGGACGCTGCAAGTTTCTGCCGGCAAGGGTTGGGGGATGAAGGCCCTTACCGAGATAATCCGGGGACGGGCGTCGGCTTTCACGGGTCAAAGCGGCGTGGGCAAATCGAGTTTGCTCAATTCGATCGAGCCGGGGTTAGCCCTGCGAGTGCAATCCGTCAGCCAAGAATCGGAAAAAGGTAAGCACACAACAACGACGGCGGAACTGATTCCGTTATCTTTGGGTGGGTTTGTCGTTGACACGCCGGGGATACGGCAGTTTCAACTTTGGGATGTGATCCCTGAGGAAGTTGCTGGTTTCTTTCGCGAGCTGAGACCCTATGTGAGCCATTGCCGTTATCCCGATTGCACGCACACGCATGAGGAACCATGCGCCGTGAAGGACGCGGTTGCTGATGGGTACATCGACGTGCGGCGTTATGAAAGTTATTTGCAAATTCATGCAGGGGATGAAGCGTGATTTTCCGCGCTAGGCCGCGAGCGGCTAGTGGGGAATAAAATCGGTATCGGCTTCGAGCTTGTGGACAAAGGTCGCCAGCAAATCAGCCGCGGCGTCGATGTCGTTGAGCGAAATCATTTCCACGGCACTGTGCATGTAGCGGTTGGGGATGCTCACTAGTCCTGCTGCCACGCCGCCCCGGGCGAGTTGAATGGCGTTCGCATCGGTGCCCGTGCCGCGACCGCTCGCCGCGAGTTGGTAAGGAATCTCGCCATATTCGGCGGCGTCGCGGAGGGCATCAACAACCACAGGGTTCATGTTGGGGCCACGATAAATCACGGGCCCGCCGCCGAGTCGGATATCCCCTTCTTGCGTTTTGTCGATCGTGGGGCAATCCGTGGCGTGGGTGACGTCGATCGCGATGCCGACATGCGGATTCACGCCATAGGCACTTGTGGCCGCGCCGCGGAGGCCGATTTCTTCTTGAACCGTGGCCACGGCAAAGAGGGCCACGTTAAGGCCACGTTTTTTGGCCCGCCGCGCGGCTTCCATCGCAACCCACAAGCCAGTCTTGTCGTCCATACCCGGCGAGTTGGCAAAGCCGTTGCGCATTTCTTGGTAACCGAGCTCCAATGTCACGGGATCGCCGATCTTGACCATCTCGGCAGCTTCTTCTTTGTTTTTCGCGCCGATGTCGAGCCACATATCTTTGAGCTTCACCACTTGTTTGCGCTCGTCCTGGTCAAGCAGGTGGATTGGTTTACGCGAAATGAGTGCCGGGATGTCTCCCTTGGCGGTGTAGATCGTCATCCGCTGGCCGATGAGTTGCTGGGGATCCCAGCCGCCAATCGTGTTGGTGTAAATGAAGCCTTGTTCGTTGATATGGGTAACCAGCAAGCCAATTTGATCGGCATGGCCGGCGAACATCACGCGCAAGGGGGCATCGACGTTGCAGCCGACAATGACGTTGCCGTGGAAGTCAGTGTTCACTTCGTCGGCGAAACTCTCGGCGTACTTACGCACGAGATTCTGCACGGGCTGCTCGTAGCCCGAGGGGCTGGGAGTTTCGAGAATTTGCTGAAAGAATTTTTTGGCACTCGCTTCCATGGCTATTCCTTTTCATTGTTTCGGGCGGGCCACTCGCCAAGCTCAAGCACGTTGCCGTCGGGATCGTGCAAGAAGAGCTGTCGGTAACCGTAATCGGGAAGTCGTTTTTCCACGAACTTGATGTTATGTTGTTGAAGTATGTCAATCGCCGCGTCGACGTTGGTGCAGCGGATCGCAAAATGCCCTTGGAGGGAATTAATTTCCGTGGGCTGGGCGGCGAGGTCGTCGTTATGAATCAAATGAAGCATCACGCCCACGGCCTCATGCACGAGCCAACGCCCATCAAATGAAAACGCTGGACGCGGCACGGTATGAAAACCCAGCACATCGCAATAAAACCGTTCACCCCGTGCGGCATCACTTGTCGGCAAAGCGACGTGGTCCATGCGGCCCAGCGGGATGGAGTGTTGAGTCATCGAATTGTGATGCGAATGGCGTGCTAGCGGGTACTGGGAATCTCTGCCGATTTTAACGATTTTCTGGCCCACTGCGAGGCGGATCGCCGATAGACAACGATGATCATCCGCTCGGCCAGGGCAGGCCAGAGCGCACACTTTTCTGGAGTTCAAGGACCATGGCCGCGAAAAGCCTTTTGTCGTTCGTCTTCTTGCTGACGAGTTTATCTCAAATGGGTTGTGCTGGTTGCCTACACTGCGCTCGCAATGGCGGGTGTGACATGTGCGGACCCGCGTGTGGGTGTCCTGATTGTGGCTGTGCCGACACTTGCTGCGACGTAGGATGCGGCTGTGCCGACCCAGGGTGCGGTTGCGTTGATCCGTGCTGTGGTGCTCCCGGTTGTGGAACCATGGTTGGGCACCGCCGTCCGCTTGCGAATTGTCCGCTGCTCGTGGGCTTAAGAAACTTGTTCTGCGGCACGGGCTGTGGATGTGGTTGTGGCGGCGGTGGAGGGTGTTCGTGTGGCGGTTGCGGTTGTGAAACTTACACAGGCGATTGGAACTGCAATCCTCCTTGTGCCGAACCCTGCGATCAATGTGGTAACTACAACGGTGCTCAAATGGGCATGCAGATGGGACAAATGGGCATGCCCATGGCTCGCCGTCCCTACGTCGCCGAGCGTGTAAGGTCAGATGAGATTAACTTCTCCAGCAGACAACAATCGTTGCAGAAGTAGAATCAAACGAAAAATCAGACACAAGCTCGCAGAGTCATTCTGCGAGCTTTTTTGTTGCGCTAAACGCGCAGGTTTTTTGATTCGCTAAACGCGCAGATTCTTTCGTTCGCTAAACGCGAAACAGTGCATGGGCATTGGCGGTGGTGATCTCGGCGAATTTCTTGAGTGTCATATCCCGTGTCTTGGCGATGCACTCGGCTGTAAAACGCACGAGGGCGGGCTCGTTGGGCCGTTGACCGCGTTTTGGCTCCGGCGAGAGATACGGCGCATCAGTTTCTATTAAGATACGGTCCAAAGGAACGCTGGCCGCGGTCTCGCGGAGGTCGTTCGATTTTTTGAACGTGACCATGCCGGCAAAGCTAATGTGCATTCCCAGAGAGACGCACTCCGCCGCCATCGCCGTATCGCCGGTGAACGAGTGCATAATGCCGCGCAAGGGGCCACGGTAGGCGTGGGCATCGCGGAGCATCGCCATGATGTCGGCATCGCAATCGCGCATGTGGACAATAAACGGCAGATCACGCTCCGCCGCGAGTCGCATATGGCGATCGAAATAATCTTGCTGCATCTCGAAGGGGGTCGAATCCCAATAACGATCGAGGCCCGTTTCGCCGATGGCGACCACGCCAGGCTGTGCGGCGAGTTCGACAATCGCTTGCCAGTCGTCGGGGCCTGCCTCGGCGACGTAGTTGGGTTGTATGCCCACGGCCGCGTGGACGCCAGCATATTCAGCAGCGAGTGAGACGCACTTACGACTGGCGGCGACGGTAGTCCCCACGGCAATCATGTGAGCGACACCGGCAACGCGAGCTCGCTCGATGACCTGTGGACGAATCTCGTCGAAATCTTCCTGGTCGATGTGCGTGTGGGTATCGAAGAACATGATTCACGGCATTAACGGTATCGGAACGATACCGGCTAACATCGATTAGGCACCGGCGGGTTGCTGCTGCAGTTCTTGGAGGGCTTCGAGATGACCCTTGGCCATGCCGAGCGCTTCTTCGGCGAGAACCTTGACGGCTGGGAAGGGCTGCAACTGGCTGATCAATTGCTGGATTGAATCGATATCTTGCTGCTGGTATCCAATGGCCGAAGTGAGTTGGTAGTCGATGCCCAAATCGTGCGTGTCGGTGTATTCCATAGGGAATTCACCAGAACGGAGCGGTGCGCCCATGTCGGTGAGCATGTGGCCGATGCGGTCGGTCAGCACGTCCTGATCGCGGGCGATCGATTCGAGTGTGTCCATGATGTTCTCACGACCGGCGGGGACGTAGGGCCGCGAGTAGCGCAAATATTGGGGAAACGACTTGGCGACGATCGCCATCAGTTGAGCCAGCAGCGGGTAGACTAATGCTTGATTCATCGTGCTATGAAAAACGAATGGGTGCTGGAGTTCAACTGAACAATTGCGAAACGGCCAAATCGGTCCAACTGGCCAGGGCATTGGGAAGCAGGCCGAAGATAATTACTGGCACGGCAACGACAAATACAAACGCCGCGGGCAAGAATCCGAGGGTCACGGGGCCGCGGGAATCGGGCTCGGGATCGATGCACATCACCTTGGCAACACGCAAATAGTAGACGAGCGAAATTGCGGTATTTAACGCCGCGACGACGAACACGCTCATCATTAATGGTCCGCCGGTGATGTATAGCGATTGCAGTACGCGGAGCTTAGGCCAGAATCCCGCCAGTGGCGGCAGACCAATCAAGCTTATTAGTACGGCGGTCATCAAAACAGCCACGAGTGGTGCGGATCGCACGAGGCCGGCGTAATCGGCGATCTCTTCGCTATGCATAGCATTGCGGAGGAAGGCGACTACTGCGAACGCCGAGAGATTCATGAACAAATAGATGGCTATGTAGAGCAGCAGGGCTGAGACGGCTTCGCGGGCTTCGGGCGCGTCACGGCCAGCCAAGGCCACGGCTGCCGCGATAGCCATCATCATGAAGCCGGCATGAGCGATCGTGGAATAAGCGAACATGCGTTTGATGTTTGTTTGCCCGTAAGCGGCGAGATTGCCGAACGTGCAAGTCACGACAGCCACGATGGAAACCAAGATCACGAAGAACCGGCGAACGGGGGACAGCGGTCCACCACCGACGTCGGTTGCCTCGGGTGCGGTATCCACTTGATTGGCCAGCACAGCTTTGTGTGTTGGTGTGGAGTCGTCGGCATTCGCCACGAGTGCGGCGACCGTGGCGGGTGCCTCTACGGGTGTTGTATCGGGGGCGAGCCCCATGCCCAATCCCACACGGAGCAACAATATCATCGCCGCAGCCTTGGATGCCACCGAAAGAAATGCGTCGACTTCAGCCGAGGCACCCTCGAAAACGTCGGGACACCAAAAGTGGAAAGGCACGGCGGAGAGTTTGAACGCGAGTCCCACGCCCAGCATCAAGCCTCCCAGTACAAGTACCATCACCTTCAATCGGCCATCGCCGGAAGTGAGCAAATTGGGAATATCGAGGGCAGCCAGTTCAATGGCTAAGGTTGGGATATGAACGGTTCCCAACACGCCCGCGAGCAGGCTGATGCCGTAGAGCATGACGCCCGCGGTGCCGGCGCCGTAAACGGCGTACTTGAGAGCGGCTTCGCTGCTGCGTTGTCGGCCTTTGACGATGCCTGCCAAAACATAGGACGGAACGCTCGCCATTTCGACGCTCATGAAGAGCATCATCAAGTGATTCGAGGAAGCCATCAGGCACATTCCAAGAATCGAACCCAACACGAGGCAATAATAATCCTGGCTGTCCTTCGGCGTGGCGATGCCCGTGAGCCGTGACAGGACGATAAACAGCACGGCGAAGATCAGCAGAAACACACGAATAAAGGCGGTCAGCGTGTCGTAAACCAACATCCCGGTGAACAGCTCTTGCCGTTCGAGGGTTTGCCAAGAAGCAAAGCCTTCGGAGGGCAAGGCAAAGCACAAGGCCGTGATTGAGCCAATCAGCGCGAGCACGAAGGGGGGGATCAACTCACCCCCTTTGAAGACGCGAACCAGCAGCATCACGACAATCGTGCCGCACAGCGCGAGCTCGGGCTTGAACAACGGCAAGCTCGTGTCGAGCGTGTTCGTGATGAGCGTATCGACAGTTTGTTGGAGTGTGACAGGTTCCACAGTTATTGCTTTATTTTCGTGTCGCTAAGCCGCAAGCGGCTGATTAGTTATTGGTGGTGAGCTGGGCGACTTGGCCTTCGCGGTTGCCCGTGGGCTTGAGCGCGGTGGCCCGCTCGTCGTGTTCTTGGGTCCATGCGGCCAGATTGTCGATCTGTTGATCCACCGAGGGCTGCATGTATCTGAGCAGTACGTTGGGATAAACACCGAAGACGATGGCAAAAATGACAAGGGGGATACCGATCGACAATTCACGCGAGGTGATTGGCGTGAGGGCTTCGCCGTGGGGACCTTTGTACTCAGGGCCAAGATAAACACGCTGAATGGCCCAGAGAATGTAGGCAGCCGTGAGGATCACAACTGCGGCGGAAATCACCGCGAGGATGTAGCTGAATTTCCACACTGAAAGCACGACAAACACTTCGCCGATGAAGCCGCACAAGCCCGGCAGACCCAAACCGGCAAAGAAAATGACGATGGCGATGCCACTATAAACGGGCATTCTGGAAAAGATGCCGCCAAACTTATCGAGATCGCGATGGTGGACGCGGTCGTAAAGCACGCCGACGCAGAAGAACATGCCAGCCGAGCTAATACCGTGCGCGATCATTTGATACATGGCACCGTTGGCACCGAGTTTCCAAAAGTCGGGGTTGTATCCGGTGGAAGCGACGGCACTCCAAACGCCCAAGCCGAGAACAACGTAGCCCATGTGGCTCACGGAGCTGTAGGCCACCATCCGCTTGAAATCTTTTTGAGCCAAGGCGGCGAATGCGCCGTAGACCATGCTCAACACGCCAATGAAGCAAACAAAGTAGGCCAAGGTGTAGCCTGCGTCGGGGCAAATCGGGTAGCAGATGCGGATAATGCCGTAGCCACCCAGCTTCAGCAGAATTCCTGCCAGGAGCATCGAAATTGGCGTGGGGGCTTCGACGTGGGCATCTGGGAGCCACGTATGCACTGGTACGCTGGGAACCTTGATCACGAAGCCGATGAACAGCAACAGGAAGGCCCACCACTGAATACTCTGCCCCCAAAGGGCTTCGCCATCGAACAGATCCGTGTGCTGACCCATTTGTTGAAGGGCCAGAATATTGAACGTATGGAGCTGGCGCCGCTGAGTGGGATCAGCTTCAGCCATGATTTCAGCGTACTTCTGGGCCAGCGGAGTATCACTCTCTTGCCAAGCCGACAGGGCTTGCTCGGCATTGATTTCCTCAGTGACGTTGATAATGCCCGCTTCGGCGAGTTGTTGGGCGTTGAGTCGCGTGAGGTCGCTGTTGAAATACAGCATGAGAATCGCGATCAACATCAGCACGCCGCCGACCAAGGTATAGAGGAAGAACTTGATCGCAGCGTATTCACGCCGAGGGCCACCCCAAACACCGATGAGGAAGTACATCGGCAGGAGCATCACTTCCCAGAACACGTAGAACAGGAAGAAGTCGAGCGCTAAAAAGACGCCGAGTACGCCCGTTTCTAGCAATAGAAACAAAACGCAGTACGCCTTCACATGTTTGTTGATGGGCCAACTGGCAGCCATCGCCAGCACAAAGAGGAACGTCGTCAGCACCACAAGCGGGAAGCTGATGCCATCCATTCCCATGAAATATTGAATACCAAACGTGGGGATCCAAGCGAAGTTGAAGAGGTTTTGCATTCCGGCCACGCCGGCTTCAAACTCAATCGAATCCTTGAAAAAGAATCCCAGCGACAAGACGAACACAAACAGTGTGACCGCCAAGCTCATGAGTCTGTACGTTTCGTCAGACAAACGGGGCAGCATTGCAAGTAGCAAGGCTGCTATTGCCGGTAGGAAGACTAAAAGGCTCAGATAAACCGCGGGGTCGCTGAGTGTCATAATTGGTCGCCGCTATCTTTCAAAGTGAACGTATTAACCACGAATAATGCGAATTAAAACAAACGATTCGTGTGATATGTGTTATTGCAGGTGATAAATCAATCAGGTGGGAACCAAATAGCTCTGGACGAACGTGATGGCCACGAACAACAGCACCGTCCCCACGACGATGAACATGACATATTGACGCAAGTTGCCGGTTTGCAGGCGGCGGAGCCAAAGCCCCAGGCCCCAGGTGCCGCTGGCGAACGTGTTGACCGTGCCGTCGACGACGGTTTGGTCGAACAGGAAGTCGACCACTTTGGAGATCCCACGACAGATGGCCGCGGCACCGTGGATGATCGAGTCGATAATGCCTCGATCAAACCAAGCCGCGAAGCCACCGATCCAGAGGGCGGGCTTCACAAAAATGTAGTGATACAACTCGTCGAAGTACCATTTGTTCCAAAGGAACGTGTGGAGCGGCTTGAAGCTTTGCTTGAGCTCGGCCGGGTTCAAGAAGCCCCACAGATAGATGATCGTCGAGAGTAACAAGCCAGTGCCTGCGGCCGTGATGGCCGCGATGGCGGCAGGTTGCTTGAGATTCGGTTCGTGACTCAAAAGTTCGTTGGGAACAACGACATCCCACAATTCGCCTTGGGCCGTGGCCAAAGTGCCGAGCGGACGCGTTTGATCAAGCATGTCGTAGACCCCAAAGATCGGCCAGCCGATGGCAATGGCAAAGATCGACAACACGATTAAGGGGGTGGTCATCACGCGGGGGGATTCGTGGGCATGATCGAAACGATGGTGATCGCGTGGCTTGCCGGCGAAGGTCATGTACCAGAGGCGGAACATATAGAACGCGGTGACCGCGGCACCCACGACGGGGAACCACTTCAAGAACAGCGAATGCTGGGGGCTCTTGTCGGCATAGTTCCAAGCCTGCTCGATGATCGCATCCTTCGAGAAGTAGCCGCTGAAGCCAATGTTGGTAAAGGGAATGCCGGCACCAATAATCGCCAAGCAGCCAATCAACATGGTGTAGGCGGTGATCGGCATCTTCTTCCGCAAGCCGCCCATGTAGGTCATGTCGTTGGTGTGGACGGCGTGAATCACCGAGCCCGAGCACATAAACAACAAGCCTTTGAAAAAGGCATGGGTGATCAAGTGGAAGATACCGGCGACCCAGCCGCCCAAACCTAGGGCGAGCATCATGTAGCCGAGCTGGCTGACCGTGGAATAAGCGAGTACGCGCTTGATGTCGGTGGCCGTGATGGCAATCGTCGCGGCGATGATGGCTGTGATGCTGCCGATGTAGGCGATCACCAGCAGCGCTTCAGGAGTAAAAATCGGGTAGCAGCGCCCAACTAAGTACACACCAGCCGCGACCATCGTGGCGGAGTGGACGAGCGCGGAGACTGGCGTGGGGCCTTCCATCGCGTCGGGCAACCACACATGCAGCGGAAACTGGGCGCTTTTGCCGACGCAGCCACAGAAGATGCCGACGCCGGCGATGAAGAGGAGCCATTGGCCTGCGCGGTTTTTGGGTTCGGTGTCGGCGAGTTCTTCACCGCCTGCTGAAGCAGACTCGCCGAAGTCTCGGATTTCTTCTTCGATCATGCCCTGGGGGGGGACGATGTGGTAATCGTTTTCCGCGGTGCGCAGCTGGCTGAAGACTCCTGCCTCAACAACTTGGCCCTCAGTGTTTTTGATGTCGCCGAAGTTGAATGTGCCGATGCTCGACCACAGGGCCATCATGCCGATCAGCATGCCGAAGTCGCCGACGCGGTTGACGATGAACGCCTTGTTGGCGGCGGTCGAAGCACTTTTGCGCTCGATGTAAAAGCCGATCAGAAAATAAGAGGTGATACCCACGAGTTCCCAGAAGCAGAACACCATCGCGATATTTCCCGCGATGACGATACCCAACATGCTAAAGCAGAACAGCGACAGATATTGGAAAAACCGATAGAAGCGGCCTTTGCGGTGGAGATGCTCGCCATTGGAAAGGGTGACTTCGTGATCGACAAACGGCTCGTGCAATTCGTCGTGCATGTAGCCGATGGCGTAGAAATGCACGCACGAGGCGATGAGTGTGACCATACAGAACATGCCGACCGTCAGGGCATCGATGTAGTAGCCAATGGTTAACTTGAGATCGCCGAACTGGCCGAGCGTGTACCAATTGCCGCTGATGTAAGCGGGGGCTTCATTATTGATGGTTGGGTCGACGTGATGGTGGGGGTCGGCGTCCTCGGCGCGGGCGTCTTCGGTGACGGTGTGTTCGTCGGCGTGATCATGTGCTGCACCGCCCGCTGAAGCGGGCTCGCCATGCTCTACGTGGTGGGTTTCTTTGATGGGGTAGTTGGGAAGCCAAACGCCGAACAGTGCTGTGAAGCTCAATACCGCGGAGGTGACAATGGCGAGCGTTGCCAAATACCCGCCGAACTTGCCGTGCGGGCCCATGTACTTGCCAAACAGCACGATAGCCACGAACGAGGCCAACGGCGTCAGCCAGGCTAGCATCAACAGGAACGGTAATGTCGATTGAGGATCCATCAGAAACGCATGTCCCAGAGTTCGTTATTCCATCAACCGCTCAACTGATCGGCGTGGTCGACGTCGATTGAGTCGTGGCTGTTATAAAAATTAAGGACAATCGCCAGGGCCACGGCGGCTTCGGCCGCGGCGAGCACAATCACGAACAGCGCGATCAACTGGCCGTCGAGTCCGAGCGAATGTTCATCAGCTCGCAGATACTGGCTGCCAAAGGCGACGAAGTTGAGATTCGCTCCGTTAAGAACGAGCTCGATTCCCATCAGCACACCGAGGGCGTTGCGCTTGGTGGCCATGCACAAGGCGCCGCAGACAAATAAGACCGCGCCGACGGAAACGTAGTGGGCAACGCCTACGGGTTCGGTCAGGATATTGGCGATAGGCCAGCTATTTTCAAAGGGTATATCAAACATCGTCGTTTACTTCATGGATTCGATGGTGCGGGTGCGACGGGCGCGGGCCAAGTAGGCTGCTCCGATGAGTACAACCAACAAATGCACCGAGACGATTTCAAACAACAACAAATAACCAGGACGATCGGGGGCATCCGTGCGTGCACCCAAGAGACCCATCGCAATCGGTGTGACAGTATGCGTCGTGGGAACAGCTTCCGCGGCGGTACGTTCCATGCCACGCCATTCGGGGATGCTGAACGCGGCATAAATCAGCACGAAGAGCAGCGCTCCACCGGCGAGAAAGCCTTTGACCCAATCTCCGGCCCAGGTTTTCATTTCCACGAACCGTTCTTGGGACGTGAGCATCACGCCGAAGATCAATAACACGAGCGTGCCGCCGACATAGATCAACAACTGCATCGCGCCGACGAAATCGGCACCGGCCAGGAACATTAAGCCCGCAGCAGCAGCGAGCGACAGTACCAAGTAAAACGCCATGCGTACGATGTTGGTCGAGACCAAGACGCCCACGGCGAACGAACAGGTGATCGCGCTAAATAGCCAGAAGAAGAACGACGGCCAATAAATGCTTTCCATGGTTTAGAGCGCCTTTCTCTCGGCGCCGTTTGACGCGGCAACTTGATCGGTGATTGGTTTGCCTTCAGGAATTTCTGGAAACCGCGGTCCCGGCAAGCCTTCGCCGATTTCGAACACGGCAGGATTCATGGGCATCACACCAAAGAAATTGCGATCGGGAATTTTCAGCTGCCAGAAGGTCGCGCCGAGGAACATCACCGCGGCAATGGGGGTGCAGTATTTCAAACAAGTGGTCATCACCTGATCGATACGCAAACGCGGTAAGGTCCAACGAATCCACATCATGACGCAGACGCCGATCGTGCCTTTGAAAATAACATTCATGGCACCGAGGAATTGCCCGATGTAGGCCGCGAACGCGCCGTTTTCGGGGGTGAGACCCAGCATGTCGGAAATTGGAATTGGACCGTTCCAGCCCCCGAGGAAAAGGATCGAGGCCAAGATGCTCACCGAGAACATCGAGCCGTATTCCGCCATGAAAAAGAAGCTCCACCGCAGGCCGGAATATTCGGTGTGGAAACCGGCGACGAGCTCGCTTTCCGCTTCGGCCAAGTCGAAGGGGGCACGGTTGACGCTTGCGGTGGCGCAGGTGAAGTAAACCCAGAACGTGATAAACGTGAACGGGTCGTGAAAGATTATCCAATTGGTGAACCAACCGGCCTGGCGGTCGCCAATCACAATCAGATCCAGCGATCCAGCGATTAAGACAGGAACGACGATGCACATACCCAGGGGAACTTCATAGCTCACCACCTGAGCGGCTTCGCGCATCGCCCCAAAGAGCGACCACTTCGAGGCTGATGAATAGCCTGCCAGGATCACGCCGAAGACCTCAAGGCCCAGCACGGCAATGACGAAGAATACGCCCGTGTTCAAGCGTTGCGGGATCCAAGGATAATCGCCGCCCGCGAAGGGGATGGCGATAAAAGCGGCGATCGAGGCACAAAAGCTCACGTAGGGAGCGATCTTGAAGAGAAAACCGTCCGCCCCCGCGGGCATCAGGTCTTCTTTGGTGATCAGCTTGAGACCATCGGCCAGTGTTTGCAGCCAGCCAAATTTGCCGCCGACACGGGTGGGGCCAAGACGATCTTGGATACGGCCAGAGATTTTGCGCTCGAGCCAAATAAAGATCAGCGCACCAACGGCCACCAAGTTGATAATCAGCGCGATGTGGACCAGCCCGGCGAAGGTATACGCCAGCCAAGTCCAGATGTACTCGGACAGAAACGAGGCCACTTGTTGGTTCTTCCTCAAACCAGCGGAGCCAATGCTATCTGTATACCCCCATGTGAGGGGGTCGGGCCCCACCGCAGGGACCGATAGCATGCACCCAAAACGTTTGTAGACTGGCAGTTACCTGCCGGTCTATTTAAGATTGTGAAATATGGCACAAGCCCTTGAAGCTGTACACCCCCAGGCAAAAAAACCGTGCTAAATACGTGGTTTTGTGAGCCGATTTGATGATTTGGCGTACGACTTTTGGCGGGACAGATAACGAGACTCGCATCGCCATTACAAACCCCGCATTTTCACAACCGAGAGTACCAAATTGATCGTCGTTGCCGGTGTTGCCGCAGCCTGCTTGATGGGCCTGGTCGTGATGCAATCGGTTTTAGTAGGTGCCTTTGTGAGGGCCTTACGACGGTTTGAAATTCCGCTGCTTGCCGATGAACAGGCCGTTCCAGCGGTGGTTGTGCTCTGTTTGAGGGGAACCGACCCCTTTCTCAAAGACTGTTTGATGGGATTGTTCAATCAGGACTATCCCACCTATCGAGTGCGCTTGATCGTCGATTCGGCGGATGATCCGGTCCAGCTGGTTCTCTCTCAGATTCTGGACGATGTGAGAGGAGTGCCATTCGAAATCGAAAATCTGCAAGATGTGAGTCCAACTTGCAGTTTAAAGTGCATGGCTTTGCGCCAAGTGTTGGCGGCACTCGATCAAGAATGCCAAATCATCGCGCAGCTCGATGCAGACACGATTCCACATCGAACCTGGCTCCGAGAGTTGGCAACGGCACTCCTGCCCGATGATGTACTCGTGGCGACCGGCAACCGTTGGTACATGCCCCAGAAAATCTCCGTTGGCTCGGTCGTGAGATACGCATGGAATGCGGCGGCAGTTGTGCAAATGTACTGCTACAAAATTCCTTGGGGGGGCACCGTAGCCTACAAATCGCGGCTGGTGAGTGATACCGACTTTTTAGCCAAACTCGGCAATGCATTTTGTGAAGACACGATGCTTCATTCCCAGGCAGCCATGTTAGGGATGCGCGTCGCGTTCGTGCCGAGCTTGATGATGATCAACCGTGAGAATGTTTCGCTGGGGGGCTTCTATCGGTGGGTTACGAGGCAATTACTGAACGCACGGCTTTACCACCCCGCTTGGCCCGCGGTGGTTTTCCACGGGGTTGTCTCGACGCTTGCTCCCCTGTTTGTGGCCATGATGCTTGCTGTGGGATTGATCACGGGCAACGAATGGGTAGCTGTGATTTCGGCGACCGCTTTTTTGATTTGGGCCGTGTCTATGGCGCTGGCGATCCTGCCCATGGAATTATCGGTACGGGCAATCGTCGCGCGACGCGGCGATGACGCCGTGTGGATTCGTGGGCTGTCGATATTGAAGTTCGCGGCTCTAATGCTTGTTACACAATTTGTTTATCCGATTGCACTTCTTTCCGCATCCTTCGCAAAATCGACGGATTGGCGTGGAATCGATTATGAGGTCGCAGGCCCTTGGCAGATTCGCATGAAGAGTTATCAGCCCTACGATCGAACTGGTGTGACGCTGGACGAGTCGCTCTGAGTGTAATTGTAGGTTTGCGTAAAAAGAAAAGTGTCGTCGCTAAGTCAGCGAGACGAGAAATTCGCGTGGTTTTGTAGGTTGTTTTGACCGAGCGATTGCCGCGAAGATTTGTGTTGGCAATCGAAACACTTCTTCACATGTTTCACAAATCCCTGGTTCGGCAGCAATCAGCACATCGCCGCTAAGCGTTAAAGTCCATTGTCCACCGCCGGGGCCAGTGAGGTCGAGACCAAGCATTTGGCACTGATCAATATCCTGTCTGGATTCAACCACCGCGGTCATCAAAAAATTTGCGACGTCGAACCACGGCTGTGGAGTGAGCGGGCGCCGTTTGCCCCAGCGATCTTGCTCGCCAAAACGCAGAAACTGGTGAAGCATTGATTCGTCGATAACGGGGCAGGGAAGGTGCGCCGCGTATTTCTTTAAGTTTGCTGTTTCGAAAATCGGGTCGCTGTATTCGTAGTCGCGATAGAGGGTTGAGTTGTCGTAGGCATGGCGTTTCAGGTCATTGTCATTACTCGGAGTAACTTCAGCAGGCCCAATGAACTCGACACCTGTTGAATTGTAGTAGCTGCAGCCGGCGGCGATCATGTCGCGTGGGGTCATGCGGACATCAGGAGCTAAGTGATAGGTTTGGCCATGAGCAGCGGGAGTACAAACCAAATGAGCGATCACCGCTGCGGTCCAGTCGACGGGGATGACGTTGCGTTGCTCGTCTCCCGTGAGGTGGAGTTGAACTTCCGTGTGTCTTATGCCATTCGCATCAGGCTCGACACTTTGTGCCAGGATCGACATGATTTTGAGATACATGAACAACCCGTGATAAGTGTTCGTGTATCCGGTGCGTGAATCTCCTGCGATCACAGCGGGGCGATAAACTGTGAGATTGGTTATGAAAGGATCGCTACGAACCAACTGCTCCGCTTGCAATTTGCTTCTTTCGTAATCGTTCCGAAATGACTGTCCGCAGTCGAGTTCGGACTCGAGTATCACGCCTTTGCGCATTCCACAAACGTACGCTGTTGAAACGTAATGCAGCTCACATATGTCGGTTGCGTGACAAAGTTCAAGCACCTGGCGAGTGCCATTAAGATTCGTAGTCCACGGTTCGTCATTACCTTCTGCAAAAAATGTAAGCGAGGCGGCACTATGTATGACGGCCGTGCAATGCTCAGTAACCCAGGTGACAGCCGTGGGATCGAGACCTAGCAAAGGTTCAGTGACATCGCCCTCTAGGTAAATGGGACGACTCAGCATCATGCCGAGTTCCTGCTCCCATTGTTGCAGAATCGTTTCGATTCGCTGCTGAACCGTTTGTTTGGTGGTGGCTCGAACTACGACAGCAAGTTTCTTATTGGCCAATAAGAGATCTCGGAGCAGATAACGACCCAATAAGCCAGTTGATCCTGTCAGAAGTAAGTATCCAGGCACGTGCCAACCTTTCCCTATCGAACTGCCAAACAACAGAACCAGCTCTCAGTTGGCCAAGTCCTCGACCACCTTGGACTGAGCCATTGAGGACTGCGATTAAATGAAAAGGCACCATATTAAGCAGGGAAAGTCGATCTCGCAACAGGATGGATAGGTCGATACAATCCGACGCCCTTATGCATTCGCATCCCGTTAAATAACAAATCTTAATACAAGCGTATTTTTACTATGCTTTTAACAGTATCCAAATTCGTGGCCGGATGGCTAATTCTCTCGGCCGTGACTCAGTATGTCGTGAGCTGGTTATTCGTTCGTGTGTTTCAGCGACAACAACCAGCCCAGCCGTCGCTAAGAATCTGGCCGAAGGCGGGGATCTTGTTATCATTACGCGGCGGGGATGAAGAGCTACCCACGGCGCTGCAAAGCTTGTTAGATCAAGATTACCCCGACTATGAACTCCATATCGTCGTGGATAGCGAACTCGATTCGGCTTGGCCGATCGTTCAAGGAGTCGTGGCTAAGAATCGTTCCGAGAATGTGTTTGTAAATACACTTCGCGAGCGGCCAACAACTTGCAGTCCGCATTGCGCTTCGCTGGCCCAGGCCGCGAAAAGCGCGCAGTCGTGCGAAGTGTTGGCCTTGGTGGACGGCGACGTTGTGGCACCGCGAAATTGGTTGCGGACGTTAGTGGCTGGGCTCGACGAACCCAGCGTTGGCATGGTGCACGGCAATCGTTGGTATCGGTTCGACCAAACGGGTTGGGGGTCAGCAGCACGATACTGTTGGAATTCCGCGGCCGTCGTGGTTATGTATCTGTTTCATATCCCCTGGGGCGGAAGCTCCGCGATGCGCCGCCAAGACATGATCGATGCAGGGGTGATCGACGCCTGGCAGACCACGCTCAATCAAGACAATCCCGCCAAGGTCAAGATGAAACAGTTCGGGAAGCGAACGGTGTTCTTGCCCGAGTTGATGATACTCAACCGCGATGCCATCTCGTTGCCGATATGCACCGAGTTTTTAACCCGCCAATTGATGTGGGCCCGCCTTTACTCGCCGGCACGACACTGGGTTTATTTGCTCATTCACGGCTGGTCGGTGCTGGCGATCGAAGCCGCGGCCGTGGGACTCTTAATCTATGGTTTGGCGACTCGTGATATGTCCCTCGTGCTAACGAATACATTGGGATTGGCGGCGTTACTGCTCGCGATTCCTTTAGCATTGGCACGCAATGAAAAAACGATTCGTAATGCTTTGGCCGAACGGGGCGAGCATATTCCCACACCGACGCTGGGGGCAATCCTCGGCTTTATTCCCAAGACGATTTTCACGCAGGTTGTCTACGCGATTGCGCTTTACAAGGCGACCGTGCGCAAGCGGCTGAAATGGCGAAACGTCGAGTATGAAATTCTCGGTCCATGGGAAACTCGCGTGGCGGGTGATAAGGCGGCCTGAAAAAAGTTTGCTTTCAATTTTTGGAGCATAGATCAATGCCTGCTGATTATGTCATCGTTGGGGCTGGCCTGTTTGGCGTCACGTTTGCGCGGAATGTTGCCGAGCAAGGCCGCACGGTGGTGCTCGTCGATAAACGGTCGCACATTGGTGGGAACTGCTATACCGAGGATCGTGGCGGCATTCATGTTCATATGTATGGCCCCCACATTTTTCATACGGATGACCCTGATATCTGGGAGTTTGTGCAACGGTTCGCCAAGTTCAACCATTATCGGCACCGGGGCTGCGTGCATTACAAGGGCCGCATTTTTTCTTTTCCGATCAACTTGCACACACTGCATCAATTGTGGGGCGTGACGACTCCGGCGGAAGCAGAACACAAGCTTGCCGAAGTGCGAATCCCTTGTGCCAATCCGCGTAATCTTGAGCAATGGATTCTTTCGCAGGTCGGCCGCGAGCTTTACGAAATTTTTATTCACGGATACACGAGCAAACAGTGGAATTGCGATCCCAAGGAACTGCCGAGTTCGATCATTCGCAGGATTCCAATTCGTCTGACCTATGACGACCGCTATTTCAACGACCGTTTTCAGGGAATTCCCATCGGCGGCTACACGGCATTGATCATGAACATGCTCGATCATCCGAATATTCGATTCGAAACCGATGTGGATTACTTTGAGAATCAGCGCGAAGTGAAATCGCTTGGCCAGACTTTGGTTTACACGGGCAAAGTCGATGAGTTTTTTGATTATCGGTACGGGCGGCTGGAGTACCGCTCGTTACGATTCGAGCAAGAAGAGCATGCTGGCGATTATCAAGGAGTTTCGATCGCCAATTACACCGACCCGGAGGTTCCTCACACTCGAATTACGGAACACAAACATTTCGAGTTTGGGAATCAGTCGCATACGGTGATCACTCGGGAATTCCCCGAGCAATACGACGAAACAAAGACTCCTTACTATCCGATCCGTGACGAAGCGAACAGCAAAGTCTACGACCGTTACCGTATGCTCGCACAGACAAGCAACGTGATTTTTGGCGGACGACTAGGCACCTATCAATACTTTGATATGCACCAAGTGATCGCGCAGGCTTTGGTCGCTTCAAACAAAGCACGACTTGCCGCTTAGCGGTCGATCTCGCCCATCACGATGTCGAGCGAACCGACAATCGCCGGCACGTCGGCAATCAGGCAGCCTGCACACAACGGTCCCGTGACCGACAGATTGCAGAACGAACTACTGCGTGCCCGAACTCGCCAGGGGATGGGGTTGCCATCGCTGACGATGTAAAAGCCCATCTGTCCGCGGGGGGCTTCGGTTTCGAGATACGCTTCGCCGACCGGCAGCTTTTGATTGAGTTTCATCGGCTCGCCATAACTGCCCGAGGCCGTGCTGTAGCGTTCGATAGCTTGACGCACCAGATCGATCGACTGCATGACTTCGAGCATGCGCACGTAGAACCTATGCCAACAGTCACCGAGGACGGCTTCCATAGGAACTGCGGGATAGTTGTGATCCTTCGGATAGTGACCGTTTCGCTCAACGATCACTTCAAAGGCATAGCCTTCGTACATGGCCGTGTAGATTTCTTCGCCGTCGCGGCGGAGGTCGTGGTCGACGCCGCTGCCACGAAGTACGGGCCCACTTGTCCCGTAATCAATCGCCATCTGCGGCGTGAGAATGCCGATGCCTGCGGTGCGTTTGATAAAAATCGAGTTGGTGGTGAGTAACGTGTGATATTCAGCGATCAGAGGGACGAACTGATCAAGAAAGGCCGAGCATTTTTGCAGCCAGCCCGGCGGTAGATCAGCCGTCGCGCCACACACCGTAAGGTAGCTATACGTCAGCCGTGCACCGCAAACTTCTTCAAACAGATCAAGAATTTTTTCGCGTTCGCGGAAGGCATACAGAAACGGGCTGAACGTGCCGAGGTCGAGTCCGTAAGCCCCCATACCAACCAAGTGGCTGGCGATGCGACCCATTTCGGAAATGAGAACCCGCAGATGACGGCCTTTCTCGGGTGGCTCATATTTCATGAGCTTTTCCACCGTCAGCGCCCAGCCGAGATTCATGTTCATCGCCGCGAGGTAATCCATGCGGTCGGTGTAGGGAATCCATTGCCGTGGCGTGAGATTCTCGCCAATCTTTTCCGCGCAGCGATGCAGGTAGCCGATGTGAGGCGTCACTTCGGAAACGATTTCGCCGTCGGTACGCAGCACCAACCTCAACACGCCGTGCGTGCTGGGATGCTGCGGGCCCATGTTTACCAACATCTCGTCGGTACGGACGTCAAATTCAAGGACCCGAGGGTCGTCGACAATTGCGCTCATAAGTTATCTTCCGCGAATGCCATGATATTCCAGCGGCATTTCATAATCTTTGCGTAGGGGGTGGCCGATCCAGTCTTCGGGGCAAAGGATGCGTCGCAAAAAAGGATGGCCAATGAAGTTCACGCCCGAGAGGTCATAAACTTCGCGTTCGTGCCAGTCAGCGGTGCTCCAGACACCGGAAACGGTGGGGACTTCCGGGAGGGTGCCAACTTGATCATTTTTCCAGCGGGGCAGGATCACCTTGAGCACCAAACTGTGTTTGTGCTGCATGCTGAAGAGGTGATACACGACCTCGGTGTGCGGTTGCCAAATGCTTTTGGCGGCCTTCTTTTCATCGGTGTGCAAATAGTCGACGCCGGTGATGCTGTTGAGATAGTCAAACGCCAGCGTCGGCTCGTCGCGCAAGTATTCGCAAACAGCGACGATGCCGTCGGGAGTGACTTCGATCCACGGATCGACGTTCTCAAAATTCGCACCTGAAATCTTGTCGCCAAACTTTTGCTTCAGCTGGTCGACGAATGCTTGTCCGCTCATGAAAGAAAGTTGTCGCTAAAGTGTGAGTTGAAAGTTTATGACGAGAGAACGGAGACACCCCTACGACTGCTTTCGGGACTAATGCGTGGCGGGGTACGCTGCACGATTTCGTCCTTGTGGCTGGTCGTGGCGTGAACCCAATCAAGATCTCCGCGTCGCCAGACGTAGGCGAAGCCAACCATCAAGACTGCGAAGAAAACAAGGATGTCGGCAAACGAGGTCCACGCCAGGGCACTCGCGGTTTCGCGAACTCCTTCGGCCCCGCGGTCGCCCATGAGAGGCAGAGCTCCGAGTTCTTCAAACCGCATCGCCGCAATTGTTGACAATTGCTCGGCCGAACCCGTCTCGCCAGCTTCAACAGCCAAGATGGGCACATCGGGTGAAGTCAACTGCGTGGCCTTGCCAAACACCGTCGCCCAAGGAAAGAAGAACGCGATTTCGACGTCGAAAATGATGAACAACAAGGCGACCACATAAAAACGGAGGTCGAACTGAACGAAACTGGAACCGATCACCGGCTCGCCACATTCGTAAACTTCAAGCTTTTCTTCGTTGGGCAGGTTAGGTCGCAGGAAGCGGCCTACGAGCAAATTGACGAACAAAAACAGCCCAGCAACGCCGGCAAATAATGCCAGGTAAGCGACTATTGCGGTGGGAGTTGCCATAAATGTTTATCGAATAGGAGGTGTTGTAAAAACGGTGAAATGTTACTGATTCGGACCGCCGTGAACTGGTTCGGTGACGACTTTCGCTTGAGCCACGGCCGTGGGGTTCAAGGTTGATTTACCCCAAGCCACATCGAGCGGCAAACGCGAGAAGTCAACAATACAGCCATCGCGACTGTAACAACTCAGGTCGTGATTGGCACCCATGAAGATGCAATCGACGGGGCAGGGCTCAACGCATAAGGCACACAATAGACATTTGCTGTAATCAATCGTGTAGCCAGTGATCTTGAAACCTTTGCTGCCTTCGACACGTTCCTTACCGATGTAGATGCAATCGACGGGGCAGGCTTTTGCACATTGGTCGCAGGCAATGCAAGTCGTGAGATCAAAACGATGAAACCCGCGATAACGGGCCGCCACGGGCACAGGGAGTTCGGGGTACTCGAAGTGCTCGGTAAAAGTCTTGCGATCGGGCCGATAGGTTTTGAACCAGGTTCGCAAAGTCACCCACATACCGTGCGCGACCGTAAACACCGCCTCGAAAACATTTCCCAACCAGGGCCAGACTCGTTTGAGTCCTTGGATCATGATGTTCCTGAGATCCTCTCGCGATGCATGCACCTTGTCCGTCAAGCGGCTTCCGACCGACTTCGGACCAAGGATTGAAGGTAGCTTAACAGCAGAAACCCTGGATTATAGAGTGACTTAGCGATGTCGCAACCGCCCTTTGAGCATGAAGCGAAATTGGTATCGAGGGTCGGTGCAGCACAAAGATTATGGGCTCCAAAAAACTGAATTCCTCTTCAACCGATCCCATCGGTTTGATCGTAAAGATGAACCTGCTCAGTCATGTGATTTCGCTTCGGCTAGGGAAACTGGCGGGTGCGGAGCCAAAAGAGTGGCTTGGAAGTGGCTGTCATGCGTCCAATTGGCAGATCAGATGACGAAAAAATTCGACAATTTCCGTTCTGGTGGCCAGCATGATCAGCTGTCTTGCATGTTAGATCGCTAACAGACTTTACAACAGAAGTTCTAGTGAAGGGAGTTTCCCTAAGTGTTTGTCTGAAAATGATTTACGACTTGCCTTGTGTTATGCATGACCTCCTTGAGACGTAGAGAAACTTAGTGATTATGAAGAAGCCTTAATCACGTTCCATGCCGGTTTGCACAAAACCACCAATTAAGTCAGATTTACACTGTGGTCTTTTCCTTGACTACCGTTAATCACCACGTAGAGTGGATTAAGGGACTTTTTGTCAAGTCCCGAAAGTTTGCCCTTATGCGCTTGCTCCGGCAAGAAGGGATAAGGTCTGCAAACTCAGTTGGGGGCGAGATGAGAGCCTCCTTTTACGAAGGAATCGATCCATGTTGGTCCTGTCCCGAAAAAAGAACGAAAGCATTGTCATCAACGACGACATCACAATTGTCGTTGTTGAAATTCGCGGCGACAAGGTGCGATTGGGCGTGGAAGCTCCCAAGGAAGTACCCGTTCATCGTAATGAAGTTTACGAAGCCATCCGTCGCAATCAGACAGGTTCCAGCGAACAACCGACCGAACAAGATAGTGCCGCCGAATAATTGTGGCGAGCTTATCGTCGAGCGTTGTTCTTCCGTTTTTATGTGATTGATTTGTGATTCGCTTGCAGCAGTCAAAATTTTTCCTGCAAAAAACTTCGTGAACTCTGTAGCTGTGGCCGGTCTTCCACTTGACGATTCGGCCTGCGTCCCGTACCTCTATATGTTCTCCGTGAGGGACTCGTTCACTCGCAGTGGACTGATCGTCTCTCTGGCCTTCAATGGCCCCTTCGTCTAGTGGTTAGGACACCGGCCTTTCACGCCGGCAACACGGGTTCGAGCCCCGTAGGGGTCACTTTTTTCTCTCGCCCGTCTGGCGACTTGCGCGACATTTTTTACAAACTTCGCGGTTCACCGAAAGTGCGTTTTTTGCATGTCATGTGTACACTGAATCGAGGCGCGTCTCGCTTGGGAACTCGGTTGATGAAGCAGCTTAGTTTGATCATTCTTTTTTGCGCGATATGCTGCTGCGCGCCGGCCCATGTTCTGGCCTTCTATTCCAATGGCCGGTGGTCAACGACCGCTCTTAATGGGTGGACCGGTGCCTATGGCACGGGGGTCGATGTGACTTGGAGCCTAGTGCCCGACGGGACATTCATTCCAGGCGAAGGTGGCAGCAATCTGATCGCCTTTATGGATGGATTGTTCGGTAACGGCGGAGGAGGGACGAACTATCAGAATCGACCCTGGTTCCATTTCATCGAGGATTCGTTTGATCGTTGGTCGGAATTGGGTGGGCTTACTTTTCATTACGAAGATGACGACGACGGCTCAAATTTGCGAAATCTCTATGGGCTTCAAAACGTGCGAGGCGACGTGCGAATTGGCGGGGCCAACATCGATGGAGTTTCGGGGACACTCGCTTCGACAAGCTTTTTGCTCGACGCCGATTTGACCATTGATACCGCAGAGTCGGCCTATTACAGCAACTCGATTAATGACTACCAAAACATGCGTAATACTCTGATGCATGAAATCGGCCATGCACTGGGTTTGGGGCACATTGATTCAACAACATCTATTTTTCTAATGGAGCCAGTTACAAGTGCGGCGGCTATCGTCGGGCCCCAGTTGGATGAAATCCGAGGTTTGCACTATTTGTATGGCGACGTCAATGAGAAGGGGGCAGGCAATAATACCGCGGCCTCTGCTGTACCACTCAGTGTTTCGCCCGGCGTGGAGTTAGTTCGTGGAAAAGATCCCACTGTCGGCAATATTGTTACACAGATGGTAGAGACCGATTTTTTAAGCATCTCGAACCAGAATGATTTTGATTATTTTTCGTTCGAAATTACGGACCCAGCATTATTAGATTTGAGCGTTGTTCCCGTGGGGCAAAGCTACAACGAACGAATAACTGGCAGCGGGTCAGCCTACTCAACAACCTTTCCTTCGGCAGTAAGTGACTTAGGATTACAACTTTATTCGCTCGTGAGTGGTAGCCCCGTACTACTCACGAACCAAAACGTGAATCCCACGGGACAGAATGAATCGATTACTGATTTCCTTCTTGAAACGCCCGGGGAGTATGCTTTTCGTATTTCAGCGAGCCCATCGGGGGTTCAGCTCTATCAATTTTCCTTGCTGCTTGAAACAGTGATAGTTGACCCTCCCAACCATCCCGGTGATTTCGATGGGGATGGCGACGTCGATGGGCGGGATTTTTTAGTTTGGCAGCAAGGAGAATCGTTCAACCCATTTAGCCCTTCGGATTTGGCAGATTGGCAAACGAATTTTGGCTGGGTTCAGGGGCTTACTGCCAGTTACACAGTACCCGAGCCGACGGCTTGGGTTCTGTTGATGGGCCCGCTGCTGTGGGGAATCTGTGCCCGTGGGGTTTCATAACCAATTTTCAGCTCTTCCGTTGCGGTAAATACGTAGGAAATGGCGATTTGTTAAGATTGCTCAAGGAACATCATTTTCATGTGCGAAATTGTTGAAATTGGTGAATGTGCTTTTTATACTCAAGAGTCGCCGTCTGGGCTGATTGCCCGAACGGTCCTACCTTGCCCCGACGCATCTGGCGGCTGCGTTTCCGGCTAAACATGTAAAGACTTCTTAGAACAACTCGGAGAAACGCTCATGAAGGAAAATCAGTCCGGTTCCAAGCTGCCAGCCACAAAGCGTCGGCTTGCTTACTCTCTTGCCGCAGGTGCCGCCGCGGGTGCCGCTGCCGTTGGTGCTCCCGAAGCCCAAGCCGAAATCGTTTATTCGGGTCCTTATCCGATCAATATCGGTCAATTTGGTGCACTCAATCTTGATCTCGATGAATACGGCGCTTCCCCAGACATTA
The DNA here is from genome assembly GCF_041737835.1 of Bythopirellula sp. Classification (NCBI taxonomy): domain Bacteria; kingdom Pseudomonadati; phylum Planctomycetota; class Planctomycetia; order Pirellulales; family Lacipirellulaceae; genus Bythopirellula; species Bythopirellula sp. The sequence goes on from NZ_JBGSQY010000021.1 coordinate 360,509, forward strand.
AGTTGAAAAACTATGTCTTTGGTGGCAACTACATGGGTGCCACTGTCATCAATGCCCCTGGTCAGCTTGTGCTCTCGAATAGCACCTTCCCTTACTATGTCACGGCTTTGAGTGCGGGAGATTTGATCGATTCAACGACTGTGGGGCCGACGTTTTATGGATCCTTGGCTTATGGAGCCAATCCGAATTCTGAGTTCAACAATGTCTCAGATGCTTACATTGGTTTGAGTTTTCCCAGTGGAGCAAACTTGTTTTATGGTTGGGTTCGGGTTGCTATAGACCGTGCTGCCGGTACGTTTCAGGTCAAGGATTGGGCCTACAACAATGTTTCCGGCGCGGGCATTGCGGCAGGCCAGATTCCCGAGCCGGCCACCTTGGGCCTCTTGGCTGCCGGTTCCGTCGGCCTGTTGGCCATGCGTCGCCGCAAGCAAGCCGCCTAGAAGAGAATTTCTCAAACCGGATTAAATTCTTAATCACCGTGCCGCGAAGAGCTCAAACTTCGCGGCACGGATTTTCCCTTGATTAATACCCGTGCGCTGCTGCGCACATTCTCGGAATTGGAGTCAAGCTAGAGATGAGCGCGCGGAAACAAACAAATAACGAAACCAGTGGATTGAGTAAAAAGCGAGTGGCCTATGCTTTGGCAGCTGGTGCCGCTGTCGCTAGCGTTGAGGCGATGGATGCCAATGCTGAAGTCGTTTACTCCGGCAGCCAGGAGATCTCCATCGAATTGGGATCTAGCCAGTCGATTCAATTTGATACTGATCCTTACAGCGATGTTAAGCTCAAGAACTATTACTTTGGAGGTGGACCCTATCAGGGTCTTACTGTGAATTTTGCCCCTGGTAAGGTTGCAGGGTTTCAAATTGGCAGCGGCATCTCTGCGGTGGACTATGTCTCGGCACTGACAATTGGGACGTTGGTAGATTCTGTTTCAGCAGGACCCGATTTCAAGGGCTCGCTGGCTTACGGTAGTTTGAATCCCAATGCTCAATTTAATAACATTACAAATGGCTACATCGGTCTTTCATTTCCTATTGGTGGCAACACGGCAGATAAGTTGCATTTCGCTTGGATGCGGGTGAGTATCGATAATACGCTGGGCTCCTTTATCATTCACGACTGGGCTTGGGAAGGTGATGCCGGTGTGGGCATCGTGGTTGGTGATACGGGGCCGACGGCAGTTCCGGGTGATTTGAACGGCGATGGGGAAGTGACTGGTCGGGACTTTCTAGCTTGGCAGCGTGGTGAAACTGATCCGGCCTTCAGTGTCGATTCGCTGATCGAATGGCAAGACAACTACAATGGTGGTGCCCTTGTTGCCTTGAATGCGGTACCTGAACCAATGACGCTCGGCATGTTGGCCGCTGGTGCTTCTGGTTTGGTTCTGATGCGACGACTTCGTCAACGGTAGCCTTACATGGGAATTAGCCGAAGCCTTACCGAGAAATCACCCAAGCGAGTCTTGTTGGTAGGTTGGGATAGTGCCGATTGGCAAATGATCCAACCCCTTATCGAGCAGGGGTTGATGCCGACGACCGCTAAGTTTCTCCAGGATGGTGCTTGGGGAAATCTGGCCACGACGCGGCCGATCCTGTCGCCGATGCTGTGGAACACCATCGCCACGGGTAAGCGGCCCGTGCATCACGGCGTGTTTGGATTTACCGAGCCGAACCCCGAAGGGACGGGCGTGCGGCCCGTTTCCAGCACGACCCGCAAGTGCAAAGCGTTGTGGAATGTTCTGTCGCAGTCAGGTCTGAAGTCGAATGTCGTTGGTTGGTACGCGTCGCATCCCGCGGAACCGATTAACGGCGTGATGGTCTCGAATCAGTTCGAGCAATACAAAGAAACGGATGGCCAAGTTTCACCTCTTCCAAGCCAGTGCATTCATCCTGCTAAGATGGCGGAGGAACTTGCCGAGTTTCGTGTGCTACCGAGCGAGATCGACGCAGGAGCGATTTTGCCCTTCGTGCCTCGTGCAGGGGAGCTATTGAAACAGGAGAAACATCGTTTGGGTCAGTTGCAGCATATGCTTGCCCAAACCGCGACGATTCACTCAGTCACGACTCATTTGATGACCAACACGGATTGGGATTTCACAGCGGTCTACTATGAAGGAATTGATCGTTTTGGCCATGTCTTTATGGAGTTCCATCCCCCCAAGATGGAGCAGGTGTCCCAGGAGGACTTCGAAGTCTACCAACAGTGCATGGTTGGCATCTATCGGTTTCACGACATGCTGCTGGAAACACTTTTGAATTTGGCTGGCGAAGAGACCGCCGTGATTCTGATGTCGGATCATGGTTACTACAACGATCATTTGCGGCCCGATCCGCGCGAGGGCAAAACGGGCCCCGTCGAATGGCATCGGCCGTTTGGGATTTTCGCGGCAAAGGGTCCCACAGTGAAACAAGGCAGCCGGCTCTATGGCGCCAGCATTCTGGATGTAACACCCACGGTTTTGCAGCTACTTGGACTACCTGCGGCCCACGACATGCCCGGACGTGTGTTGGCGGAAATTTTGGATGGCGAGAAGCCGTTGGGGCGGATCGAAAGTTGGGAAGAGATCGACGGTCCATCGGGAATGCATCCCGCGGACCTGCGGTATGATGCCACGGAATCGCAAGCCATGCTCGAACAATTGGTTGCGCTAGGATATGTCGAGGCTCCTTCCGAGGACGTTGAGAAAACAATTCGTGACACGGTCGCTTCGAATCAGTTCAACTTGATTCAATCGTTGATCGATGCTCGTAACTATCCCTTGGCGATGACCGAATTTGAAAAACTTGACTCTTCTTTAAAGGCGGCGCCTCCGGCCCAAATACTCTTGGCGTCGTGCCATCTCGCTTTGGAGGACAAGTCAGCCGCTCGTGAAATTTTGGAAACTTTGGAGAAATCAAATTCTGAATCACCGCGCATCCACATGATGTTGGGCGCGCTGGAGTTTGCCGACGGTCATCCCGAGGAGGCTCTCAAGCATTTGGGTCTGGTAGAACAGGCCGAACCGCGTCTCCCCGGCTTGCATACGAAACTCGGTGACGTTTATCTTGATACCCGACGCTACGATCAGGCGATCACGGCTTTTGAAAAAGCCTTGGCCATTGATGCCGACAGTCCGATGGCCTATGCCGGTCTGGCACAGGCCAAGTTTAAAAAAGGGGAAGTGCAGGCCGCCTTGGATGATGCCTTGGTTGCGGCTGAGTTGGTGCATCATTTCCCGCGAGTGCATTTGACGATCGGCGAGGCGCTCAATGCCTTGGGCGATTATTACGGGGCGGTAGAGGCCTTGGAGCTATGCATTAAACAGGCTCCGAAGATGAAGCGGGCCCACGAGGCACTTGCTACGGCCTATCGAAATCTGGGGCAAACAGACAAAGCGATGGCAGCGGAACTCAAAGCCCAGGGGATGCTGGCCTAAAAGCTTGCGCTAACCGTAAAGTCTTAGGAAGATTGACTTTAGAACCAAAATCGATAATCTTAAAATGAGGCCGACGAAGGCGGATCGTTGGCCTAGGAATGTTGTTCCCATCCACCAATGCGAGCTACAAGCTATGCGGACTCTATCCATGCCCTCGTACCGTCGCCATATTCATAGCCGAGCTTTTACTCTCGTCGAACTACTTGTTGTGATCGCCATTATTGGCGTGTTGGTAGCTCTCTTGTTGCCAGCCGTTCAAGCGGCACGGGAATCGGCCCGTCGAAGTGCTTGCGGAAATAACTTGCGTCAGATTGGCTTGGCTTCTTTGAACTTTGAGTCAGCGAACGATCGGCTGCCGCCTGGCTATTTGGCGGGTAACAACTGGAATTTCCCCAACCGTCCTAATGATTCAACTGGCAATCATCAAATGACGGGCGTCTTCACTTTTATCCTACCTTACCTTGAGGCGGCCAATGTTGCCGACATGTTTGGGCAGGAGATCAAACTAGGCGTTGATACTCGCGATTTTTCTTATTTCAACGAGAGTCCATCCAAGCCGATTTCATGGGCCGCTGCTCAAGCTCGCCTTTCAACGCTCTTGTGTCCTAGCATGATTCCAGGGTTGCCCTCGGTCAGTATCAACCTCATGAACTATGGAATTCTTTCAGGAGGCTATCCTGTCGTAGAATTCAGCACGATTAATCGAACACCGGAAGAGATGCAACTCGGTCTGACTCACTATCAAGGTATCCCAGGGATATGGGGACCTGCTGGACCTTACGATTACTATACTTCGACGGGACCCCGGAAGAACGACGAATTACTCGGTGTGTTTGGGATTCGCTCGAAAACCCGTTTGGGACAGGTGACCGATGGTACTTCACAAACACTTATGTTTGGCGAGGCACCAGGAAGCGTGGTGACTAATGTCGAAGAAAAACTTACAGATGAATCTAAAGCTGTTGTGAGTGGTTTCACTCGGGGCAACGCATGGGCCGGCTTTGGAACATTGCCGACGCTAATCGGTCTTGATGTGGCCTATGAGAACGGTAAACCCAAGGGTTCCAGCTATGAAACGAAATGGGGCTACTATGGTTCGTTGCATGGCGATATTGTGCAATTCTGCTTTGTTGATGGGTCCGTTCATTCGTTTACGAAGAGTATGGATACCGACATACTCCATGCATTGTCGACAATGCAGGCACAAGAAGTTGTCTCCACCGATCAGCTGTAGTTGATTTAGGGCTTGTTTTCATCACGATAGCTAAAGGTTTCCCGTGCAAAAGTCGCTCTCTGTGGATTCAGCACCAGCTTCCTGGAAATCAGTATTCATGCTGATACTGTGTTTTGCCCTGGGCTGTGGCTCGGAACAGAAAGTTGAGCTGCCTGAGAACCCAACCGCCCCGCCGAAAGGGGCCTCTTTGATCACCAGTGGTGGTGCGACAACTCCAGGCGAGCCAAATGAAGGCCAACAGCAACAGCGGCCGCGGCAAGAACAATAAGATTATTTGCCGCGATTGCGATACAAGCTCGGGTCAACCGCCGCGGCCATTTTTTCTGGGGCCAGATCGAGCCCCAAAAATTCTTTAAGCTTTTGAGCCGATGCCAGTGGATCGGCCACGACCTGGGCGTATTCCAGTTTCAACACGCGAATATGGGGCTGAGTTTCTAGCCAACCATCCAACTTGGCCAGATGATTCTGAAACGCCGAGCGCATCATCTCGTGGGCGGCACCTTTGCGGCCTGAGCGGGCCAGCATTTTGTCTTGCGAGGTCAGTACTTCGTCTATGTCGCGCTGCATGAAAACGACCGCGTAACGCTCGGTGGCCGGAAGATCGAACAAGAGCTGCGAGATGATCTTTACCACTTTACCACGGGCATCGGGCAGCCAACCGGTCTCCTGCTTCATTTTCTTGACCGGTTCGAACTCGTAGTACCCCGCCGGATTGTCTTCGTCGGCAACACGCTCGTGATCCGTAACGGTCTCCAGGCCCCCTTTGTGCAGCATCTGCATCATCAGCGACGTACCGGAGCGGGGCAGACCAGAGACGACTATGATTTCAGGAGTCATGGCGGGGCAATCTCGGATTGAAAACAAAACATCATTACAAAAGAAAACCCGGGGAGTGCAATCCCCGGGTTTTCGTAATTATCAGAAACCAGCGGCAATCCCGTTTAGAATTGGAGCCAATCGTTTCCTTCAAAGGCCAAGGCGAACGCTTCGTCCTCTTCGCTTTCGGCTTCTTCATCGCTCAAGTAGGCAGCCGAGGAAGAACGGCTGCTATCACGGATAGCAACACCGAGATTGATCAAATCATCGGAGCTGGCAAAGACGGAATCCAGTTCGTCGACTGCAGTCTCAGAGTCTTCGGAAGAAGAGTCATCGTCGGCAGCAAAGAGCAGATCGAAGTTGGGTGCCGATTGGCCGGGGCCGACAAGCGTTGACGACGCTGCTGAAGCTTCGGTAACACTTGTGAGGCTTTCATCGTTGTACGTGTCGATGATCAACAAGGCCTCGACCAAGGTCCCTTCCTCAGCAAGTTCTTCGCTATCGGCAATCACGGCAGCCACTTGATCGGAGAAGCTGCTCTCGACGGACGTGAAGGAGGCCACTTCCTCGTCGGAATCTCCACCAGTCAAAGCGGAAAAGCTTCCTGCCGAAGTGCCATAGAAATTACGCCACAGCACCAAGTCGGCATAACCTACGACACCGTCGCTGTTGGCATCGCCTTGAGCTGGGGTCGCATTGGTTGCTCCGTGGTTACGCTGCCATGTGAGGAAGTCTCGGCCATCAATATCGCCGTCTTCATCGAAGTCGGGACCATGCTCAATGACGGCCGGCAACGCACTGGGGTCTTTGGCCAGAATGTAATCCTCGACTTCGCCGATCACAGCCGCGCCGGTCGGGCTGTTGATGCCGTATTCTCCGTAGCGGAAACGGGCATAAACATTGCCCGAGGTGATGTTAGCTGGAATCTGGAAGTACACGTCATTGGCACCAGGCTGCAGGGCCACGTTGGAAATGACTTTCTCGGAAGCCTGGAAGACATTGTCACCATTGAAATCGATCCAACCTTGGAGGTTGCCACCATGACGGCTGGCAACAGCGACTAAGTGACCTGTCGTACCAGGAATCAATGGGTCGACAAGAATGCCGTCCTCGTCGCCACCAACAAGATCATCGCCATTGGCATTGGCCGAAGGTTGGCCATTGGGTTCGACGTCGATCTTGGCACCCAGATAATAAGCGCTCTTGCCATGACGGGCACCGTTCTCGGCCAACGTCGTAATGCCGTAGGCCGCGGGCAGGTCGCCGAAGTCCAAGTTCGAGGTGGCGGGGTTCGATCCCAAGCCCACGCCGAATTCCGTTTGCGAAACCGTCCCGCCACCGGCCAGTGTGACGATTCGTGGTACACCGGGACCAGGGTTGATCGACAACAAAGGTGCTACGGGCACGGCACGAACACGGTGTACGCCGGGAGCGACGTTGGCAAAGATGTACGCACCATTGGCATTTGTGATTGTCGTGGCTTCGTTGACTTCGCGAGTGCCATTGTTGTTAGTATCGATGAAGACTTGTAAGCCCGAGACACCCAATTCGGTCGCCTGACGGCTGCTATTATTGTTGACGTCTTCATACACAACACCCATCAAGTAACCGGCATTGGTTGAACCGTCGCCGACGCTCGCCCCGAGTGGCGGAGTCAATTCAAAGTCAACATTGGTGAACACATCACCCGGTTCAACAAACAGCGGAGAGAAACCTTCCGCAGGGTCACCGAATGACCAGTTGACCGGAGCGACCACGCCGACATTCATAACTGTCGAAATAGTATTTGGTACAACCAAATTGTATTGGCCATTGATGTTGGTGGTGACAACGATTTCGCCGGCATCCAAAACGCCGTTGCGATTGACGTCGGCAAAGACTTTGACGCCCGGCACGGCTACGTCGTTACCATTGAAAACGCCATCGCTGTTGAAGTCGGCGTTAATAACACCACTGAACTCGACCTGTGGCAACGCGGGTTGGCCGGGATCCAGCAGGAAGTTAATGCCCGACATACCATAGGTCACGGCAGCGCCGGAACCATCTAGGAAGGCTTCAGGTACACCGTTGGCATCAACAGGAACTTCTAGATCGGTCGTGCGATTCCAAACTTGAAAATGTTCGGGGGTGATTCGCCACTGGGTTTGATAGTCCTTCATGAATCCCGACGGGGTATCGGTATCAGTGAGAGCCACCCGTCCCAGTGGATCCTGAATCTCAATGATGTAGTCATCGGGCACGAGATCGAAGTAAAAATTGCCATCGGCCCCGGTGACGAATTGATCGACGATAGCTCCGTCGCTTACTCGGCGAGCAATCACAGTGATGTTTTCACCCATCGATTCGTGATCGACGTCGATCACGTTGATGACTTCCCCAAGTCGATTGGTAGTCAAATCACCATCGAGATCGTCTGTTTGCGAAATCACACGGCTATAATTGAATGCATCGTCACGATTGTCGTCGATGCCAATCAAACCGGAGATGCGTTCTGTGTTGGCCTGAATCGGACTGCCATGCCAAGCGACTTCCAAGCTGGCGATGCTTAAGTCAGCGATCCCATAGTTCTCGAAGTGAAGTTGCCAACCTTGAGCCAGAAGATCGCCCAAGTTACTGGGCACGCCGTTATACAGGGTTCCGTTGGCGCCCGTATAAGGCAATCCGGTCGTCGGATCAATTACCAAGGCATTGTCCGAACGTTCCCCCCAAATGCGATTGGTCGAGAACGTAAAACTATTCGTCCCGTTATCAATTGAGCCTGCGTCTCCAAAATCTGTCGGGTTAGACGAAACACCATTCAATCCATTCGCGTTTAAGCCTGGATTGATGCCAGGTGCGGCTTGATGAAAGAAACCATCGCCCGAATAAGCACCATCGACAAAGTAATGGTTAAGTTCGGAATGGGTACCAGTGGGCGACACTAACACCATGCGAACATTGTCCATGAAGTCAGCCATCGTTCCTGTACCTAGGGTGACAGTGATCTCGACGGAATTCACAGTCATATTGTTTGTGTCAGGTACCGTCAGTTCGATTGGCTCACCACGGGCGGGAAATGTCTGGGTGAAATCAGGATCGTCTGCGTAAAACTCGGCCCAGTAGGAGCTAAAACCAGTAGCGCCACCAAGTCCGCCAGGGATAATCAAATCGCGTGTACCATCACCAAATACGTCAGGTATAACTTCGGCTCCCGGCAGATTATTCACCGATGGCACGTTGATGGCAGTTGTAAACGTCAGTTCATTGGGAAGATGTTGATTCTTTGTCGACCACTGCTGAGCAAGGTTCACAGCCAACTCGGCATCGACTACGCCGTGAGCGAAACCAATTTGCTCGCGGTCGGTGCCACGGCCTTGGCTGACCGTATAGCCCGCACCATTGGTCAAGACTTGTGGGGTTGGGGTGTAGTGAGCACCTGACCCACCATAAGTCAAAAGGGGATTTAGCGTGGGATAGGCAATCTGCAATCCATTATCAATCAATGGATCGTAGATGTCGGGATCATGAAACAAAGGAACTTGATTTATGATCCAGGTGTTTTGATATTCGACACCCAGAGCAATATCGACACCGTTCGCTTGGGTCGAAAACTCAGCATTCTGTCGGGCGGACCGAACAAGGATTTCTTGAACGTCACGCCAACTCAGGTTCGGGTTTGCCTCAAGCATGAGGGCAATCACGCCGGACACGATCGGAGTACTTGCCGAAGTACCATTGAATCGTGACGTGTAATTAGTGTCTGCCAGAAAATCTCGATCATCAATGAATCCGGTTTCATTGTAGCCATCCTGGCCTGTCATGTCGGTCGTCCAAATGCCGCTGCCAACGCCTGTATCGAGACTTACATTGAGTGCCACCGATCCCGTGGGAGCAGCCACAAGTACGCTGGCTCCTGCCTCCATATAACCCGTTACGGTACCGTCTATATTGTTGTATTGCCCGTCGTGATCGACGCCGGTGACACTAATGACGTATCGCGAATTCTGCCAACCATCATAGGAAGCTGAATCCAAATCCTTACCACCGTTTCCAGCGGCCCAAACGTGAATCACACCTAATCCGTCACGACCAAAGAAGATAGAATCCCGCAACGCGAGGGTTTCGTCGGCTGTAGGACCAGCCAATCCACGATTATCGGCTGGCCCCCAACTGTTGTTAACGATATCGATGCCATTCTCCATGGCGTAGCGAATTCCATCTGCAATAGCATCGATTGATGAGCCCGCAAATGACATGGGAACGAGCGTAGCCCCCGGGGCCACGCCTGTGCCGCCTTGGCCATTGCTGGAGAGAGCAGCAATTAAACCAGCAACCGCCGTCCCGTGAGCTTCAGCGGAGCCTCCACCATATCCGAGTAGCTCGTCGAGATTCCCAGCCAAATCGGGATGGTTCGTTTGGAAACTACCACCGGGTTCGAAAACGCCTACGATTACACCGTTCCCATAAATGTCTTGATTCCAGACACCTGCAACGTTGATGTCTTCGCCTGCGGTGGCAAAAATCGCTTGGAAGTCGGGGTTACCGACTTGTTGACCTGAGTTGATCAAATGCCATTGATTGTTGAGCAAAGGGTCGGTGGGAATAGATCGAGGGCCATAGGTGGTTGCTGAAGTCGACTGCAACAGAGCACGGTAGAGCTCCTGCTGCAGGATTGCTGCCTGACCTTCAGGAGTTGCGCTCGAGTAGGACTGCGTTTCGTACGAATAGGATTGCGAATCTGCTAGCCACGGATTCGCCGACATGACCTGGCGCTCTTCCAAGGTCTCGAAGCCGAGTTCTTTCTTTCGGCGGCGGCTCACCCCTTCGGGGCGGCGCTCTTTGCGTTTAGCTGCGACATGTGGTTGCGAATCACGATTGGAGAAAAATGGCATCTTTATGCTTCCCGATTAAGAAATAAACCCCTAGCGAGGTTGCCTGCTGTTCTGTTCTCTTTACTCAAATCTCTGACGTTTCCCTAACATCCTGATGTTTTCGCGCAACGACGGTCGCTATCGCTCGGCGCAGACATTCTCCGCGTGTGAGCGAGGATTCGCTGAATTCGTGTGCACTGGCGGAGGGGAGATCCGACGACTGCTTCTAAGTAACGCTGACGTTCGTAGTTGCTGAAGTTCGTACCCCTCGTATTCCAGATAGCTCTGTACAGAGGGAAAAGTTCGTTCCGGTTGGTGGGGCTAGCTCTTTCCATGCCCTGAATGGAACTCTCCTAGGATTCTGGCAAACCCCAGGAGATAGCTAGCGTTCGTTTGAGTCGCGACTGGCCTGCCGGAATTTCCTGACCTTGGCTCCGGCGTCGTTTACTCAATCACTCATGTTAGTTAGGTCTGCTGTCGTCGTCAAACTTCTTGCACACCCTTTGACCCCGAGAAGCGGCAAATTTTGGCGAAATCAAAACGGACGACCCCAACATGTCCTGAGAGCAAGCAAGCTCTAAGTATAAGGACGTTTTTGCCAGCAGTTGTCACACGCGATAAGGCAAAATTTTCCGATTATTTTGTTTTGCCTCAATAAGCCGGCGGCCCTTGTAAACGCTTATTGGACAACACCATACGGGCGGTAAGCCTGCAATGTACTGTCGTTAAGTCGAGTTCTCGAAACTGTTCGATTCCATAAAAAGTGCGGCTTGTAACGAAAAGTCTGATTATTCCGGTCTGACCGGTCCGATAAATCCTAGCAATCGGACTGTTTTGCGATGCGCCGTCAAAGCCCGCCGTCCAAAAAAGTCTGCTCGAACCAAAAAAGACAATCTAGTGAATACACGCCGAGCAATAAACTCGGCCACTTTTCGCGGGCAAAACGCCGACAGATTGCGGTGTTTGCCGAGGAAGCCAAGGGGGGGATTCTCGATGAAATGCAGTAGAGTGAGTCGGCGACTCGTCGCCAGGCTGACACTGGGTGTGGCTGCGGTTTGGCCGGCTGTCCAACCGTGCTTGGCACAAAACGGATACATGTCGCCTGCTGTTGCTCAGTCGGGAGGTCAATTCCATCAAGCCTCTCAGATTCCAGCGCATATGGCCTCGCCCCTAGCGGGCGGACCAACCGCAGCCGTCGGAGGCGAGTTTGTCGACGTGCGCGGCAACTCAATCGTATTGCCGGCGAGCTATTGCGGACCGGCTGGCCCCGGTGGCTATTGCCCTCCGATGGGCGGAGGCATGGGAATGGGGGGAGCTTATGGTGACCCCATGGACATCGATTTCGGCGGATACAGCGAGGATCAAATTGGTCCCCACTACTATGACGTCACATTCGGGGCAGTATTTATTAATGCCGATTCGATCCTGGATGGTGTGGGCCCGTTGGCTTCGGTCACGGCAGGTCCCGCAGCACCCAGAATTTTGGATCCATCTGAGAGTCTCGATGGTTACGAGGCGGGTTGGCAAATTGGTTTTCGCTATGACTTAGGTCCGCTGTCGATCTTGGAAGCGACCTACATGGGAGTTTACGACATTGGCTTTACAAACACGGTTAACTCGGTGGATGTGACAACCAATCCTCCCAATCAGAATTTCCAGTTATTCACGGTCTTTTCCAATTTTGGTGTGCCTACACCGATCGACGGACTTGACGATGGTGCTACCTACACCTTGGGCTACAAATCGGACTTGCAGAGCACGGAACTGAGCTACCGCCGCTACTGGGTGGGGAACAATCCGCGTATCTCCGGCACTTATTTGCTCGGTTTTCGGTATTTGCGGCTGACCGAGGATCTGAATTTCGACACCGTGACATTGGCCGGTGATTCGGCCCTGTCGTGGGCGTCATCCAACGATGTATTGGGCTTCCAATTGGGTGGTGACGGTTGGATTGGCGTTCGCCAAGGCCTACGCATCGGCTGCGAGGGTAAGGCGGGCGTTTACAACAACCGCTGGGAATTCCAAGGAGATGGTAATTTCCCGGCCGTTGGGAACGCCCCCGCAGATTATTCCGTCCCCGCGGACGGCAATAAGGTGGCCTTTATTGGCGAGTTTGGAGTTAATATTGTGGGCGACATTCTGCCGAGTTGGTCGCTCAAGGGCGGTTACAACGCGATTTACATCGACAACCTCGCGTCGGTGGCCGGGAATATCGATACCACAAACTTCCTCCCCGCCACGATCACGGCCGAGAGTGATGCCCTGTACCACGGTTTCTCGGTGAGTACGGAGTACGTCTGGTAACACTCGCGTAAGAAAGTAACCACTTCTGGCATGTCCAAAGCCCTGGCGGGAAACCGTCCAGGGCTTTTTTTTGGCTACGCCTATTGGGGGCGTTGGCAAATTCTTTTCATTTTGTGGCTTTTTTGGACTGCACAGTTTTTGCCAATTCCCTCGTGTGCAATTACAATGAGGGCTGGATTTTTGGCTCCGACTGCCAGCCCGTCGTTTCTCACAGGGGCGAGAAATGATGTGCGCCCACCTCCCAACTAGGTCTAAAAATCCCAGACAGACAAGTCTGTCTGACATCTTATTTTTGAGGAACACCTGTAATGGCTCAAGGAAAACAGCGTCGCGGTCGTGCTGCGCGGTCAACTTTCAAGCAATCCACTTTGAAGACCATTTTGTCGCAGTCGAAGGGGGCGAAAGGCTCGTTCTCAAAGATGCTGCGCATGGAGCCGCTCGAAGACCGACGGATGTTGGCGACTTACGTGGTAAACAATCTCGGTGATCTCGATAACGATGGCAACGTCGTAGTCGGCTCGTTGCGCCAGGCGGTCCAGCTTTCCAATAGCACTCCCAATGTGAATGACACCATCGTTTTTGCCGATTTTCTCTTCACGAATCAGAGTACAGGCAGTTCCAGCCCTGGCGCGATCTTTTTGGATGGCAGGGCGAACGGTGGGGTACTGAACATAACCGACCAGGTCGCAATTCTTGGCCCGGGTGCTGGTGTTTTGTCCATCAATGGGACGGTAGGACAACGCGTCTTTAATATCAGTATCGACGCCGACAACCAGTACCGTGATGTTGTAATCGGCGGCATGACGATTTCAGGTGGGGCACTGTTGACCGGAGATGGTCGTGGCGGTGCTATTTTCACAACAGAGAATTTGCTTCTGATCGAAACTGAAATTAGTGGTAATTCCGCGGCCGATGGTGGCGGCGGCATCTATCAGCCGTTCGGTAGTCTTACCGTGCAAAACAGTTTGATCGTCAACAATACTTCGGGTGGTGGTGGTGGTGGCATCTTCGCGGGTAGCGAAGATGGCGAACTCGGCAGTTTGGTAACGATCACCAATTCCACGATCGCGCAGAACCTGACGACTAGCATTGTCGATCATCCCGGTTTCGGTGGCGGTATCTTTACTCGCCGTGGCACGGTCGATATCCAACACAGCACGATTACCGAGAACATCGCCTACCGCGGCGGTGGCGTTGCGACATATGGTCGTGCGGTGGATGAAGAAGATGCCCCGATACCGACGACAAATTTGACTCACACGATCGCATATGGGAACACCCGTCTTGCTGGACAAGATGAAGACTTGGCCGCCATCTACTTCGACATCGAAGGTGAGCCGCTGATTCCCGACCTCAACATTCTGGACTACAACCTTATTGGTACTGTTGGCGGTGGCACAGTGGCTGGCAGCAGCCCAGATGGAAATTTTTATCTTGTCATTTCCGCGCCGGAGGGCATTGCTTGGACAGATGCCAACGCGATTGCCAGTTCCGGGACCGGTCACCTGGCGACGATTACGAGTCCGGAAGAAAATCAGGTCGTCTTTGATTTAATTGACGATCAGCTTTTCTGGAAGCTTTTTGAGCCAGAAACTGACGACACGCGTCCGGCACAGAATATCGGTCCGTGGATTGGCGGTATTCAAGTTAACGAAGAGGACGGTCCCACTGAAGGCTGGGAATGGGTCCAGCCGGACGATCAGAGCCCGTTTGTTGGTATCTGGGATGCGGGCCAGCCTGATGATGGAGCCGCTACGAGTTCAGAAGACCCACCAGAATTAGCCGAAAATCGGTTGGCATTCCACGCGCCGGACGATACTCGCACTGCCACTTGGGGTGACTACGTCGATGATCCCGAGGACGAATTTAAGCCAATTGCTTTCGTGATTGAATACGATCAAGGTACGAACATATTTGGTATCGATCCAGAACTGCTTCCGTTGGATTACTACGGGGGGCCGACCCGAACCTACTATCCGAATTCCGATCCTAACAGTGAAGAATTCAGCGTAAGCCCCGCGATTGATGCAGGCAACGCTGATTTCTTACCAGAGCAATTTGAGGGAGTTTCTGATCAACGTGGCCGACACTTTGTTCGGGTCGCTGACGGTTTGGGTTTAGAAATAGACCGTATCGATATTGGTGCAGTTGAAGTGCAACGCGGCGTGTTTGTCGTTGATGCGCTAGAAGACGAGAATGACGGTCAATACACGCGGGTCTGGGATACGTTTCCGACCCCGGATGCTCTTGTGTTGCCCAATGGCACAAACGTGGAAGTGTATGACTACACAGTCGCCGGCGATTTCTCACTGCGAGAAGCGCTGGAGTTTGCAAATCTCAATCCAGAGCCAAGCACGATCCGATTTTCCCAACAACTGACACAGGCTGGGAGCAACACCGATCCTACTCCCTCCCCAGCAGCCACGATTCTGCTCAAACTGGGTCAAATATCGATTGATCAAGATGTGACCATCGAAGGACCCCAGTTCATTCTGGAAATCGATGCCACGGGTAATGACCCTACTCCCTCTTCGAACAATGGTGACGGTACGCGTGTTTTTCAGATCACGGCCAGCGTAGCAATCTCCAATCTGACGTTGATGGGGGGAGATCGTCAGGAACTAGGCGGGGGAATTCTGACCAGTGGTGATCTCGTTCTCAAAAACGTCACAGTGAAGGAAAACTCTTCGACTGCTTTTGGCGGTGCCATTGCCGTGCAGGCGGGGACGCTCTTTCTGGATTCCACAACGATCAACAACAATCGCTCCTCAAGCAGTGGCGGTGGCATCTATGTTATTAGTGGCGATGTCACGGTCGAGAATTCGACAATCTCAGGCAATACTGGCACTCTCCACGGTGGCGGTATTGCGAACGCCGGCGGTAATGTTGTCATTCAATACAGTACAATCACGCTAAATACCGCGGGTTCCACATTGGGAGGTGGCGTGGCGAGCTTCCGTAATGGAGCCGCCACCACGGAAATCCGCTCGAGCATTATTGCGGGCAATACTACTAACGATGTCCAGCATGTGCTCTCCGGCCCCAGTAATATTGTCTCCTTGGGTTACAACTTAATCGGCAACGGCAATGCCGTAACAGGGGGCGTCTTCTCGGCTGCGGGAGATCAGGTCAACAAGAATCCACTTCTCGCTCCATTGGTCAAACTCGGCGGACTCACCGCTGTGCACAGATTGCAGCCTGGCAGCCCGGCGATTGACGCTGGGGACCCTAACGCGAACGGCCTAGGCAGCGTGCCGGAGTTCGATCAGCGAGGTTTTCCTTTTAATCGCATTGAGGATGTTGCCAACGGTGGTCGCATCGACATCGGTGCCTATGAGGTTCAAACGGATGTTCTGTTGGTGGGTGACGGAAGTCCCGCAGAAGGAAGCTATTCAACATTCGTTGCTGCCCTTACGGATGCGAATTTAAATCCTTTACCGGAAACGATCGTCTTTCTCTTCACATGGGAAGGAGAGACTTTTCCAGGCGATGCTTTGAACATCACCAATTCGGTAAACATCGTGGGTCTTGGATCCACAGCGATGTATTTCACTGGAAATTCTTCGCTGACGGTGAACATTAATGATGGAAATAATGCCGAATTGAGCGACGTCCGAATCAGTGGTATTCGGTTTGAAAACAACACTCAGGTCATCAGCAAAGAAAACCTTACGTTTGACGACATGTTGTTTGTCAACAACGCTGCGACGACCAATGGTGGTGCGATCTCTCAACAGTTTGGCGATTTGCTTATCGAGAACAGCACGTTCATTGGCAATTCCTCAACCGGTACTGGTGGTGGCGGCGCGATTCACGTTTTGGATGGTAACCTGGAGATCAATAATTCGTTCCTGTCTGGAAATTCCACGACCACCTCAGCGGGCGGCAAGGGGGGCGCGATCTACATTAGAAATGGCAATTTTACCGCCGATTACCTGTACATTACTGGCAATCTCACGACGACCGGCATGGGCGACGGCGGTGGCATTTATGCCCGCAACGCCACGATGACGCTGACCAATTCGATTATCAGCGGCAATCGTAGCCAGGGTTCGACTGCCGAAGGCGGGGCGATATCACTCAGAGACAGTGAAGCCACGTTTATCGATACAACATTTGCGTTTAACATCACGACTGGCTCGCAAGCCAAGGGTGGGGCCATATTTATGAATGGTGGCAGCTTAACGATCGAAAGAGGGAATTTCTTTCAAAATGTTACTACTGGGCAATTCGCCTCGGGCGCTGCCATAGCCAGTGTTAACGCCGACGTTTCCGTCAATGGATTGGATCTAGCACAGAATTCGACCGCGGGTGCCGATGCCCATGGTGGAGCCATCTCGATTCAAGAAGGAAGCCTGTCGGTTGTTAACAGTTCTCTTCGAGACAACCACACGACTGGCGTACGAGCAGATGGTGGAGCCATTTATAGCAACACGAATTTGACAGGTAAGCAGACTACCGTCTTGAATTCCACGATTTCCGGCAACTCGACCCGTAGTTATGGCGGCGGTATTTATAACGCCGACGGTTTGACAGTGATCAAACATAGCACGATCACTGAGAACTCCGCGCCCTATTTTGGTTTCGGTGCTGGCGTGGCAACCTTCGGTAGCCAAGCAACGACACGAACTGACGTGGGTTCGTCGATCATTGCCGGCAACAAATCCAGCGTTGTGATGACAGGCAACCAAAACAGTGATGTGGACCGAGTTGGAGGAACCTTCCAGGACACATTCAATAGTTTGGGATACAACGTCATCGGTACAGGGTTAACGACCAAATTCACCAGTCCCGGAGACCAGTTCGGTGTGTTGGATCCAGGACTTGAGATACTAAGCCCCGTTTTGAATACTGACGGCACTACTGCTTGGATCCACGCACTCAAAGACGATAGCCCTGCTGTCGGTCGTGGTAACCCTGCTGCCGTGGCAGGACAGAACGGCGTACCGGAGTTTGATCAACGAGGTGAAAACCGTGTTAAGCAAGGCCGTATCGACGTGGGTGCCTATGAATCAGACTTCACGGGTGCCGCGTCAGGAGATTTTGACGGCAACAGTGTCATCAACGGTCGGGATTTCTTGGCTTGGCAGCGCGGGCAATCTCCCAGCCCTGGAAGCAACGGGGATCTTGCCAGTTGGCAATCCAATTATGGAACTGGCGGGGGTGCCCTTGTTGCTGCGTTGGTCGTAGAAGAATTCAGCGAGAGTGTCTCGGCGCCGCTTGTTGCGGAAGAAACTGCTAGCGAACCGTCGTTTGCTGCAAGCGAGCCAATTTTGACAGGCTGGATTTTACAAGCCCCAGTGTCAACCAAGCCTAGCGCCACGTTTACTGAAGCGGAAGTTGATGTTGCCTACTTGGCTGCGGGCAGTGAGCTGGATGATTACATCGTAGCTGCTGCGGATGACGATTTTGGAGACATCGTCACCAGCCGTTCTCTCGATGATGATTCTGACGAACTGTCGGCCGAGGATGCCGTGTTCGAACTGATCGGGGCGGGTGAGCTGTAAACCAATTCGGCCGAATCTGGCGAAATCACTAAAAAAGCACCGGACATCCGCCGTTACCCCGGCGAGGTGTTCGGTGCTATAATTGTTTATAGAGCCTGAGGGAGAGGAAGTTTTTTTCAGGCGAACCTTGGTTTGGCAGATGACTCCTCTTCTTCATCGCTCCCTAACTTTTAAGACCCTTGGAGATTTCCCAACCCGGTGAGTTCCATCGACCGCACAGCAGGAATTAGTAGTGAATCGGCCATTCTGGTCGGTGTTCAATTATCTAGCGACCGCACGCAAAACGGCATTCATACGAGTGATCCTTTAGACGAGCTAGCCGGCTTAGTCCAGACGGCTGGCGCGAAGGTTGTCGGTCGCATCACGCAGAAGCGGCCTTCGCCCGATCCAGCCACCTATATCGGCACAGGCAAGGTTGAAGAAATCAGACACTTCGTCGAAGTGCTTGAGGCCGATGTCGTGGTCTTTGACAACGATTTGTCGCCGGCGCAGATTCGTAATCTTGAAGAAGCGTTCAAGGTCAAGGTCTTAGACCGAACCGAGATTATCCTCGATATCTTTTCCGGTCGGGCCCAAACTCACGAAGCCCGTTTGGCTGTAGAGCTTGCGCAGCTTGAGTATTCGCTTCCCCGGCTGAAACGGATGTGGACCCACTTGTCGCGTATGAAGATGGGTGTGGGCATGCGTGGCCCTGGTGAAAAGCAGCTCGAAACCGACCGCCGGTTGGTGGAAAAGCGGATCAACGATCTCCGCAGCGAGCTTAAGAAAATTGAAGAGCGGAAAGAACGGGCCGTCGCGGCACGCAGCGATCGCATGACGGTTTCGCTCGTGGGCTATACGAATGCCGGTAAGAGTACGCTCATGAACCGGCTGACCGACGCCCACGTGTTGGCCGAGGACAAGTTATTTGCCACGCTCGACACGCGGACCCGCCGTTGGCAATTGCCGGGCTGGGGGCCTGTGCTGCTGAGCGATACGGTCGGATTTATTCGCGATTTGCCTCACCATTTGATCGCCAGCTTTAAGGCCACGCTCGAAGAAGCTCGGCAAGCGGATTTGCTGATTCATGTGGCCGATGCAAGCAATCCTGCGGCATTGGAGCAAATTCTGGCTGTTTACGATGTGTTGCATGAACTGGGTATTGACGAGAAAGACACGATTCTCGCGCTCAATAAAGTCGACCAAGTGACCGATCCAACGTCGATCGAAACGTTGCGTACCCGCTATCCCAGTGCCGTATTAATCAGCGCCGCGAGCGGCGAGGGAATATCCCGACTGTCCAACGCCGTGAGTGAATCGCTGAGCCGTGATTTTCTCGACCTGGAAATCCAAATGGATGCCAGCAACGGCAAGCTGCTTGCGTTTCTGGCCCAGTATGGCGAAGTTTTGAGCCGCACGTACGTCGAAAACCGTATCGTGGTGCATTGCCGGATTTCGCAGAAGTACTGGGGACGCATGCAGGACCAGCCGGATGTTCAGATTCGGCCGCATAAGAGTTCGAAGGTCCATGAGTACTCCGCGGCGACGGGCCGGCTGGAATCGCCACCTTCTGAATCAATCGACGAAGTGGCCTAAGCATTGCCATGGCTCGACGCGTCCTGGAAAACCGGCGAATTCTCTTGACCGGGGCGTCACGTGGCGTGGGGCGTGAGTTGGCCCTCCAACTAGCGCGTCGGCATGCCCGGCTATTGTTGGTCGCTCGCAGCGGCGAGGTGCTTCAGCCGTTGGTTGCTGAACTTCTGTCGGCAGGTGCCAAGAGTGCCGAGGCACTTATTGGCGATGTTACTCGTGCGGAATTTCGCGCGGAGATCATTGCTAAAGTGCAGGCCGAGTGGCAGGCGATTGACGTGCTGGTCAACAATGCGGGTGTGAGTGCCCACGGACATTTCGACGGCCATGATGAAGCGATTCTTCGGCAAATCATGGAAGTTAATTTTTATGCGCCCACGGAATTGACCCGGTTGTCGCTCCCTTTCTTGGCGCAAAGTGATGACGCACTCATTGTGAATCTCGGTTCGATCCTTGGTCACCGTGGGATGCCCTACAACAGCGAGTATTCGGCCAGCAAGTTTGCGCTCCGGGGCTGGAGTGAGGCCTTGCGTACGGAATTGCACGGGCGAGGAATTGACGTGCTGTTGGTGAGCCCTGGCACGATTGATACGGAATTCTTTAGCCATTTGCTCGCCACGAGCGATTCGTTACCTTGGGGCAAACAGAAGGGAATTTCACCCGCCGCGGCGGCTCGCCAGATTGTGCGAGCGATTGAGCTACGGCGGACGGAAATCTATCCCAACTGGCGCGGACGGCTGCTGGTGGCCGTCAATCGTTGGGCCCCGCGGCTTGTGGACCGCGTGATGAATCGTTTTGGCTGAGGGTGCCGTGTTGAATTCGCCGCCGTTAGAAATACTTTATGAGAATGGTCCGTGCCTGGTTGTGAACAAAGAGGCGGGGGTGCTCACGCAAGCTCCGCGCGGCATCGACAGCATGGAAGTGCGCGTCAAAAATTACTATCGCCAACAGGAAGGGAAGCCTGACGACGCGAATATCTATCTCGGCATCACTCACCGGATGGATCGACCCACCACGGGCGCTTTAATATTTGCACGGCACGTCCGGGCAGCACAACGAATTTGTGCCCAGTTCGCCGAACGCACGGTCAGCAAAATCTATTGGGCATTCTTTGAAGGTCACGTGACTCCGGACGAAGGAACTTGGACCGACTATCTGCACAAACGTCACGGCATACCTCAGCCAGAGATCGTCACGGCCGATCATCCCGCCGGCAAGCATGCGATTTTGCATTACCGCGTGCTGTGGCATTCGCCGCTGGGGAGTTGGCTCGAGATTGAGCTTGAGACCGGCCGCACACATCAAATACGTGCCCAAGCACGGGCGCGTGGCTATGCGCTGGTGGGGGATGAGGATTACGGCAGCAAGATCGCTTTTGGCGAACCGAAGGAAGACCCCCGCGAACGTCCGATCGCGCTTCATGCCCGCTCAATTGGGTTTCGGCACCCAATGACACAGGAACCGGTGAGTGTCGTCGCGCCGCTTTCTAAGGCGTGGGACAAGTTTGAATTGCCGCGGGAATTGATTGGCTAAAGCTAGTTCGCGATCCAGCCCAGCGATTCCATGCCGTTGTAAATCCAGGGATGCGTCCAGGGATTCCAGGTGGGGTAGCTTGCCGAAAACACGGAAATAGCGAGCAGCACAAGGCAAAGTGCCTTTCCGCCGCGGGATGTGCTGAGCTTGTCGACGGTTGGCAACATGGCCCACAACCACAACGGAGCAAACCAGAACATCCAGCGTAAGCCGCTGGTCATGCCGCCGTAGTTGCGATCTTCGAGTGGTCTGAGGGCAATGAAGAACGTCAGGCAAACGACGGTGAGAATCGCGATTCCCAGTGCGATTTGGCTCGTACTGCGTTCCCCGCCTCGCCACCACATGACCAGTCCTACCATGCTCAAAAGCCAAACCGGAGTGAGCGAAAACACGCCGTGATGGCCGAACAAACAATGCCAAGCATATTTGAGCTTTGATTCCTCGCCACGATCAATCCCTTGGCGATTGGCCCAGTAGCTTTTGATTTCGACTCCTTCGACCGTGTATTTGTATTGATACCAGTTTTCCTCGCCCTCTTCGGTTGTGCGGAAAGCGTAGGGAGGCGATAGCGTGCCGTGTGCGGCGTAGTTGGTGCCGAACACAGCGAGAGCAATAATGGCCGCAGGTGGCAAAAAACCGATCAACCAAGCACGGCGGTTTCGGGTCAACAGAGCCAACGCCACAAGGGCAAACATTGAAAGGGCGGGGAGCTCATTAGCGGCCGTGAACGCTGCCGCGATGCCGCAAACGGCGTAATCGTGGATGCGACTCGAGCCATCGCACCAAATCCGTGC
The DNA here is from genome assembly GCF_041737835.1 of Bythopirellula sp. NCBI lineage: Bacteria > Pseudomonadati > Planctomycetota > Planctomycetia > Pirellulales > Lacipirellulaceae > Bythopirellula > Bythopirellula sp. The sequence goes on from NZ_JBGSQY010000021.1 coordinate 382,534, forward strand.
AAAGCTTGCCAGGGAAACAGCGGCGAACACTGCAGCGATCGTGTGATTGTTGAGCACCACGGCAAATGTTCCAAGCATCGTGCCAAAGCATGCCGTGGCGACCAAGAAAATTCGTGCCCAATCGGTTTTACCAAAGCGTTCCGCCAGTTGAGCGACAATCACCAACATCCACGCTAACGGCAGCACATTCACCGTGAATAGCATGAATCTGCCAATCAAATAAGGATGCTCGGCGAGAGTCATGCCCGTGAGTTTATGAATCACCCAGTATTCACCGGCAAGCAGTGTAATTAGTAGCGGAGGCTTGCTGGAATAAATGTGTAGCTCGCCGTCATCACCCCGATGCTGGACCATGTCGATGGTGTTCCATACATCCCGATCGATGAGCGTATCAATTTCGAAGGTGCCTAATTCCACAAGGGCACGGATCGCCAGCCAGCGACTGCGGTCGTTGGCGCTCAAGAAGGGACGTTGCAACTGATGCTCAAGCTCGAGGCGTTCTCGCTGCGCTGCTAATTGCTTGGCATGTTCCTCATCGGAGAGATTCTTTAAACGGAGTTGCTCTTCGAATGTTTGTAACTCACGATTGACGACATGCCGCTCAAGATCAATGCGATTGATCGAATTGACCGACAACAAGCGGCCGGTCATATTCCCCACCGCGATGGCGATCAGGATTGCGTAAATTCCCCAACGCAATGACGTTTGAGCAGCGCTGCCTTGCGGGCTCATGATTCCGGGTTCTCGGTGGACTGAGAGATTTTTAAATGCTTTCCTAGCGTCGTTCGCTTCTCTGGTTCGGTGTGGGCTGCGATGGAATAGGCGTCGGTGTCGCGGGAGAGTAGGGCCGAGATCAGCTCAGCGACAAATCCCAGCGCCAAAAGTTGCGCCCCGATCAACAACAGCACGAGCGAATAATACAAAGCCGCGGTCTCATGCAGATGAATTGGCACATGACCGGGTAGTCGCGATACGCACCATAGAATGGCCAAATAGCCCATCCCGAGAATGCCAAGTGCCAGCGACGACAAAGCCGCCATCCCCAGCCAATGCTGCGGGCGTTGGTTAAAGCGGGTGATGAATCGCACGGTCAACAAATCAAGCAGCCCCTTGGGAATGCGTGACCAACCGTACTTGGATTCGCCAAAAAGTCGCGGGCGATGTTTCACCACGACTTCGCCGACGCGAAAGCCGCGGGCAGCAGCGAGCACGGGAACAAAGCGGTGCAGCTCGCCGTACAGACGCACTTCGTTGATAACGTCGCGGCGAAAACATTTGAGGCCGCAATTGTGATCGTGTAGACGAACGCCCGTCATCGCGCTCACAAGCTTATTGAATATTTTCGATGGCCAGATTTTGTGCCAAGGGTCATGGCGTTCACGTTTCCAGCCGTTCACCACGTCGAACCCTTCGTTGAGCCTCGCAATCAAGTTCGGGATCTCGGCCGGATCGTCCTGCAAGTCGGCATCCATCGTGATGATGATTTCTCCGACAGCTGCATCGAAACCGGCGCTCAGCGCGGCCGATTTGCCAAAATTTCGCCGGAAGCGAATACCTAACACTCGCTGATCCTGGCGTGCGAGTTTCTCGATGGTTTTCCAGGTGGCGTCGGTGGAACCATCATCCACAAAGATAATTTGCAGGTCATATTCCCGCGCAGCGGCCACTGCCGAGAGCTGTTCGTGCAGCTCTTCAAGGCAAGGAGCTTCGTTCAGGGTGGGGATAACGACGCTGATCATAGGGTCGGCTGATCATAGCTCGAATGGGGAGTGTTGGGCTCTCTCTCCAGAATAGCAGATCAGGGGGCATTCGCCAAAACGCTGATTTCCCCGGGGCCGCCTTCGGCAAGGAATCGTTGCCGCGAGCATTTCTTGTCTTTCACGAAGGTGACTTTGCCTTTTAGAATGACTTGGCAAGATGCCGTTGTTGGGGACGAAATCCCCACGGAGAAGAAATTGCCGATAAGGAGCACCACGTGCCACGCGTCGTTTCGTTTATTGTTCTGCTGACCATCGTGCTGCTGATCGGCATGAAGTTCTTCGAGGTGATGGTCCTTTTTATCGTGCCGTTGTTTCTCTCGGCCGTGCTGGTCGTCATTTTCAAACCTGTTCATCTGTGGATTTTGTCGAAAGTGGGGCGTCATCGTCGCATCGCGGCGGCGCTGACGACGCTGGTCATTGTGCTGATTGTGCTGTTGCCCACGCTCGCCATGACAATGCGGGCCATTGCCGAAGGGATGGAGCTTTATTCCACTTACGCCGTCGCGGCGGTCGCCAGCGAAGCTAAGGCCGTCGACGAAGCTGAGAGTGAACAGGCAGCCGTGGGTGGAGATGAAACGGAGCAGCATAAGAAAAATGCCTTGGATACCCTGGTCACGAAAATCGTCAACGAAATCAACGCCAAAATTTTGATCCGGCTGAATTTGCCTGAACTCGATGTCGACGCCACGAACAAGGCGATTCAGGAAAACTTGGTCAGCACGGTAGCGCCGATTGCGGTGGGGGGCTTACAAATTTTGACCAGCATCCTTGTGGGGCTGGCGATCATGGTCATCTCGACCTATTACTTCTTCGCCGATGGACCGTACATGCTGATTGCCCTCATGCGAATGTCGCCGCTGGACGATGCCTACGAGCGAGAACTTCTGGAAAAGTTCAGCGACATTAGCCGTTCGGTCGTCGTGGCAACGCTGGTTTCGGCAATCGTGCAAGGCCTGCTGGCGGGGATTGGCTTCTTTTTTGTCGGACTCGATAAAATTTTCTTCCTGACGGCGATCACCATTTTCTTCGCCATGATTCCGTTTGTCGGGGCGGCAGCGATTTGGGTCCCCGTCTGTCTGGTGCTCTATTTTCACGACGAGCGGCCCATGGCGGCGTTGGTCTTGGCAGGGTATTGCACGGCCGTGGTTTCGATGGTGGATAACGTCCTCAAACCCTACATCTTGCATGGCCAAGCGAATTTGCACCCGCTGCTGGCGCTGTTGAGTGTGATCGGTGGGGTGCAGGTGCTGGGCCCTATTGGAATTCTCGTGGGGCCGATGCTGGTGGCCTTCTTGCAAGCATTGATCAACATGCTCAACAAGGAAATCGAACAAATGAACTTTTCAACTTCCTTGCAGCCTGTGATCGATGCGATCGATCCCCCTTCAACGATCCAGGCCGCCGCAGAGCCAGCTGTGCCCGATCAAACCAAGGTTCCTTGATAAGTGCTATCACTCTCAGTGTGAAGCACTACTAGCCGTGCTGGCTTGTCTAGGAGATTTTTGCACATCGGGTTAGAATGACCCGGTCGAGTGTTCCACTCGAAGGATCGATGGAATCGTCCCACTTTCTTCAACGAGTGGGATAGGAGTTTGTGCGACGCGATTTTCGCGAAGAAGGGATTCAACCATGAGTGCTGCGCTGGTCGCCTCATTTGCTTTTAAGCTGGGCTTGGCTTCGTTGATGGGTATCGTGTGCGGTTGGCAGCCGATGCCCGATGGCAGTCAAAGCTACGAATGCGTCGTCCAGATCGAGCCCGAACTTCTCGAATCGCTCAAACGGGGCGATTCAATTCCTTTGTCCGTGGAAGTCCCCGAGCACGTGCGGCCCATCGGTCGCATTCGTTTGACCGTCGGCCACGGCGATTTGCCACAGCAGACGCTTGCGACAACTTTCAAGCCCTGGCCTGCAGATGATAAACAGTCGCGAGACGGCGTTGTTGAGACGCAATACACGACGAACAATGCCGCGCCCAATAACGCTTACAACAACTACCAGCAGCAGCCTGTGAACGGACAGATTCTGCCGGTTAATCAACCGATCACCGATACGCAAAATGCGTTTGCTCGCTCTTTGCAAAACGGCGGGCAAGCGGTTCGGGACAACATCGATCAGGCCACCCAAGATATTTTGCCACCCGAAACGAGGCAAAGTGTGTCCAACGCCATGGATCGCGCAGGTCAGCAACTGGGCGAGAATTTGCAGAATGCGGGTGACACGGTTCATGAGGACATTCGGCAAATGTTCGGCGCGCAGCCTGCGACAGGGAATAGCTCCCAGATTCTTCCGCCGGGAAGTTCCAACGCTGCACCGGCAAACAACCAGCAAGCCGCGCAAATCATGCCCACTGATACGAGCAACATGAACACGCGTCGGCGACTCGATCAACCAATCAGTGCACCGCCGACCAACGATTGGCAAAGCATGCCACAGACTGTCAATAATTCACCGAGCCAGCCTGTTAATAATCAACGCAGCAATCTGAACGCGGCTCCTGCTACTACGGACCGATATTCGTCCTTAGCAGGATCGAATTCCAACATCGTGCCTCAGAGCAACGCTCCGCAAGATTATCGTCAGCAACCGAGCAACAATTTTGCGACGGCAGACAACCGCAATACTCCCCCCGCCACCGAGCCACTTAGAAATCCTGCGGGGCCTGAATTTCCAGCGTTTACTCCGAATCTCGGCAACGACCAAGCGATCACGCCCACGCCGAACCAACCGCCGTCCTCGGCCAACGTCGCGGAGATTCGCCGTGACATGCTTAATCAGCCGGCCAATGCCGACATCCAAGGAGCCAACGGTTTGCCTATTGGCCAGGAACCAGTTCGCAACCCGGCACCAGCCGCTCAAACGGTCAGCACACCGTCGACACCCACGGCCAACGATTTCAATTGGAACACCAAGCCTCAAGCCCAGCCGCAACCTCAACAATACCAGCAACAAGCACTTGATGCCGCGTTGGCTGGCTCGGCGGGGACGTTCCCACTCTTGCTATCGTGGGTGCTACTGAGTGGTTCGGGGGCGGGCAATCTTTACTTGTTCTGGAGCTATCTCGACGTGCGGAATAAGTACCGCGATCTGGTCGACGATGCCGCCCGGCGAATCAGTGGCCGCCGCGTGCGTGATTAATATGGTTTGAATCACAAATCTTAAGAATGAGACGAATAGTTATTTGAACAACTCAAGGTTGCTCCCCATCACGAAGGCGGGGAATTCTTGTTAAATCATGTTGATGCCTCGCTAAAAATTCTGGCAAAATTCTCGCAAGATTTCCTGCTTTCGAGCGACTTATCTAATACATGCTCTTAAGCAATGCCGCTCGATGGCTAGCGTATAAGAATTGCTTTTTCAGTCGACAATATGGCTGAGAATATCCAATTCCCAATATTTTTGGGGAATCTGTAACCCTGTCGGCTGTCTGGCTGCATCTATTTGAATAGATAGTCCTAACACTACGACTGACACATAGTCGAGGCACTCCATGAACACGATATTAGCGTCATTGTTTTTCTTGGTAACAACCACACAAATTGAGGCTTCCGCTCAGCGCCAGCAGAAGTTGCTTGAGCTTGAAGAAAGCTACAGCGCGGCTGTTTCCGAATATCAGGAAGTTCAACTTCCTGATGATGCTCCGGATTCAGAAAAGATACGACACTATCAAGCGTGGCCTGGCTGGAAATTCTTGCCAGAGTTCGTGGCCTTGGCCAAGGAAGTTCCAGATGACGACGTTGCGTTTGCATGTTGTTATTGGATCATCGCCCGATGCTCGAATGTTGGTAACAGTGAAATAGGCATTTATGAACCGGAGAAATTTGCCTGGAATATGCTTTTACAGCACCATTCCCAGCGTGATGAGATACGCCAGTATTGCCTACGAGCGATGCAGTATCCTTCGCCTGCGCGGGAGCAGTTTTTGCGCAGTATTTTGGAGGATTATCGTCAGCCCGTGGCGGCTCATGGATATGCTTACCTCGCGCTAGCAGAAAGGCTTGCTCGTAACAATGAATTCCATGCCAACGGTGGAATCGACGCTTGGGCTGAACCTCAAGGGGAATTCGAGCAATATCTTCGTTCAACAAAAGCTCCTGAATGGATCGAGTACATGCGGTCTGTAGATCCAAAGCAATGTCGTACTGAAAGTGTGGACTTGATGCGGCATGTCATTTCCCATTATGGCGATATTGAGATCACACAAAGCGAGCCCTATTTTCGCAACGTTAAGACCTTAGGTGACAAAGCGAAAAAAAGTTTACACGCACTCGAAAATTTGATTGTGGGCAAGGAAGCTCCCATGATCGTTGGCACCGACTTGCGAGGAAAGCCGCTGCGATTGAGCGACTACAAGGGTAAGATTGTGTTGCTTTCCTTCTGGTCATCCGGTTGCGGTCCCTGTCTGCAAATGATCCCCGAGGAACAAAAACTTATAGAAACCTTTGGTGGTCAACCGTTTGCACTCTTGGCAGTTAATAACGATCAAGAACTTACGGTCGCACAGGACACAGCCGAGAAAAAAGGAATCGATTGGCCCTGCTGGTATGATGGCCAAGATCAGCCCATTCACAAGGATTACAACGTACTCATGTGGCCGACATTTTATTTGATCGATCCCGAAGGAAAGATCGCAGCCAAGGATGTAGCGCCGACAGAATTAGCTGCCGAAGTTAAAAAATTGATGGAACAGTATGAAAGCAAAGGGGACTCTTCGCCAGCCCAATAATTGGCGGCCTTACTTGAACAACTCAAGGTTGCTCCCCATCACGAAGGCTGGGAATTCTTGCTCGCCGATGAGAAAGCATTGATGGCTGGCGGCATAGGCACGTGCCGGGGCGGCAAAGCGGCTATTCGTGATCACAGCCGCGCGGTCGCAACCGTAGTGGAAGCGGCCCGCAACGGCTTGCTTGACGGTTTCGATGCCCACCGAGCCGATGTAGCCTTGCGATTCCACGGCGATCATCGAAGCACCGTAACGAACAAGCAAATCGATCCCATGGTCTTTGTCGGGCATGGGTTCCGCTTGGGCACCCAAGGCGGCAAACACCTCGGCGACGTAGTCATCCCATTCGGCGTCGCGCATCTCCAGCCAATTTCTTTCGAGAAGTTGCTCTCGCTTGGCAACGTCGGCCAGTCGAAGTTCAACGATCGTGGCTTGAGTCAACGCGATTTTTTGTTGGACCAGTTTGGCTTCTTCAGTCAGTTCTGCCGCTTCGTCTTGGAACTCTTTTTCTTCAAATCGTTTGTCAGCGATAAGTTTGGGCAGGGCACGCGTGGCGGGGAAATTCAACATCACGCTCAGTGCCAGAAAGCATATTATTGCCGCGAGAATGGCGAGCCAGAAAATCGCTCCGCCGGGGAGACCAAGCAGAATCCCCACCACGAAGGTCAACAATATCCCAGCGGCGGGGCCAATCGTCAGCACGCCGGTGGTCCACATGGCGTAATTGGCCTCGGGCTTGCGCAAAGCCAAAATTCCTTTGTAGTAATACGAATGCCAGCGGGCGCGACGCTGGTTTTTCAAAGCCAACTGCGCGCGGCCTTCAACTTCGGCCAGATTGCCGGCGAGTTCCTCGAGTTGATCGTTGAGTTGGTCGATTTGGGATTGGGTGGATGTCATACTGAAATATTAACAAAAGCCATAAATATTAATCAAACTTGGTGCTACCAGTTAGTTCGCGTAACAGGGTAGAATCAGGACTTCATCTGCGTCTCGCCTCTCTTCACAGGTGCGCTATGGAATCGCTGGATCAAGAGTTGGTGTCTGCAATCGACACGTTTTCACCACTGGAAACCGTGATTTCTTCGCCCCCAAGCGAAGCTTCCTACTGCGCATATCCCTCGATCTGGCAAAGTTTTGGTATTTTATTCATCATGATTTTTGTCATGATTGGCTGCGCACCGTTGTTCATGCTCACGGGCCGCTTGAGTAGCGAAGTTGCGATGATGTTGTACTATATCACCGCCATGGGTTTGACGTTGTTTATCGTGCATTCAATTCGTAAACGAAAATCTGGGCAGTCGATCTATAATTTTAGAATTGATTCTTGGAAACTGATTTTTCCTTTAATCGTTGTCTCCGTTGCGCTACTTCTGGGGGTAATCGGACCTATTACGAGTTTGATACCGATGCCCGAGGAGGCGAACGAGAGTATCCAGAAAATGGCATCGCAAACCGGTTTTGCAACGTTTGTTTTTTTCGTAATAGCGGCGCCAGTGCTGGAAGAGTTAATCTTCCGAGGAATAATGCTCGATGGGCTTCTTCAACGTTACCGGCCGCTGACGGCGATTTTTGTTTCAAGCCTGTTGTTCGGTTTGGCCCACCTCAACCCATGGCAATTCGTCACAGGCTTAGTGTTGGGGTGTTTTTTGGGCTGGGTTTACTATCGCACGCGAAGCGTGGGGCCATGTATCGTCGTCCACATGGCTGCCAATTTATGTGGCTATCTAATTCGGCTGGTCTATGATTTCAGCGGTAACACGCAACAAGCCAATTTGACCGATTCCTCAGCATCTATCGAACAGTACTTCGTTTTTTCATCGATATGCTTATTGATGATTCTTGTAGCGGTTGTGTATCTGCGACAGCAATTCGACCGACTCGCCGGGGCAAGTCAAGCTGGAAGCACACTGGCTTAATTCAAAGAGTCGATTAAGCCCGGCGCGGCTCGAGATGGTCGCGGAACAGGCGGTCGTAGCGGGCGTCTTCTTCGTCGATCATCCATTCGTAGGTTGTTTCCGCCACGGGAACCGTGTATTCCGTGACCGTAGCTGTTTCTACGGCTACTGGCGTGCGAATTGTTTCCTGCTCGATGCGCTCGGTGAACGGATAGTCGTAGAAATCGACCGGCTCGGGGGCGATCACTTCCTGCACCACGACGCGGCGGGTTTTGCGAGGCTTCTTAGCCTTCGGTTCTTCAACGACAGGCACTTCGTCAACAACTTCCTCTACAACGGGCTCGATGATTGGCTCGTCGGGGATAAGTTCAATGGTCTCGCCGAAGCGGTTGGGCAAGCGGCGGCAATCGGCGTTCAAAGGTTTAAACATCTGCCACATATGTTCGTGACAAGTGAAGATCATCAACTGATGACCCCCCACGGCGAAGCCGACAAGCACTTCGGCGGCGCGCTGCGTGCGAACTGCGTCGAAGTTCACCAGCACGTCGTCGAGTACCATGGGGAGTTGAATGCCCCGTTTGGCGTAAGTCGAGACAACTGCCAACCTAATACTGAGGAACAATTGCTCGCGTGTGCCGCGGCTCAGTACTTCGACGGGAAGTGATTGGCCGGCGGAATTTTCAACGAGGAGAATATCGTCGGCGATGGGGGTCCAAACTCGCACGTATTCGCCGCCCGTGAGTTGCGACAGATAGCGGCTGGCTTCGCTGAGCGTTTCCGGCTGGCGGTGCTTTTCGTAATGATGCCGTAGGCGTTCGAGCACCCGGCTGACGATGGCATGTTCGCGCCACGCTTGGCGAGCATTGTCGAGTTGCTTTTCCAGGCAACTGAGCTCCAGCTGCCGCTCGGCGAGCGAACGATCTTCGGCAAGCAGTTTTTGCTCGTGCCGACGGGCACCCCGTTGATCGACGAGTGATTTCAGGTCGGTTTGGGCCGCATCGAGTTCGGCGGAGAACTTTTCCCACATCTCGTCGAGCTTGTCGATGTTCTCGGGCGAAAGGAGTGATGCAAAGGTATCTTCGCTGGCGTGCGTGCCGATGGCGGCGACGATCTCGCGCGATACGCTTTCGCGCTGGTTGCGAAGATTGCGGATTTGTTGCTGCTCTTCGATCATCCGGCGGTAACCGACTTCGTCTTCGCAATCGGCGGCATGGAACAACCCTTCACGACGACGGCGGATGCCAGCCACGGTGCGGCGATGCTCGCGTTCCTGGGCCTTAAGTTCTTTGGCTCGTTCAAACAATTCGGTGCGACGTTCGACACCGGCCAGTTGTTTGTGGCGTTCGGCGATTAAGTGCTCCAATTGATCGACCACTGGGGCCAGCGGTAGCTCGTCGGCCTCGGCGGTGGCAGCCGATTTGGCTCCCTCTTTCTTCTTAGGCACAAGCACACAACCAACTTCCTGGGCAATGTCGTGGATCCGTCGTGATAGCGCTGCATGTTCGCGTTGACGGGCGATGATTTCCTCGCGACGCAGGGCGACACGTTCTTCCAAATCACCAAGGGCTGCGAAGCGTTCGGTAACAGCAGCGAAGCGTAGCGGGTCGAGTTTTTCGGAAATGCCGAGACCCACAAGTTTGTTCCGCCAAGCTGTGGAGGCTTTATCGAACTGGGCCTTAGCCTGTTCAAGCCGCGATTGGGCGCTGGAAACTTCGTGACCAGCCCGTTTGCGTTGAGCTTCCACAGGCAAAACGTTCTCGAGTTCCGCAAGATGCTTTTCCGCGGCTTGGAGGCGTAAGACCACCGAACCATCAGTGATCGGCAACTCGGCATCGAGCACTTCTTTTTCACGCTCGGCTTCTTCACGTTGCCGCGAGAGCGATTCCATTTGTCGCTGACAGGCTTCAAGCTTGTCGGCCGCGGCGTCTTCGGTGAAGAATTTGAAGACAAACATAAATGCGGCCGCAGCAAGACCAACTATGGCAACAATGCCGCCGCTATTTCCGATGGGATTGTTTGGCACCCATAACCACAAACCAACCAAGAGCATCCCCAACACGACGATCGCAAAGGTCCAGCCGAACGCCCATAATGGCATCACTTGGTCTTCGAGCAGTTCGTGGCTTTGATGTTCGAGATCGATTTCGTGGCTGCGAGCTTGTTCCAGCCGTTGCTCGACTTGCAAGCGGCGGCGCAGACGGGCGACTAAATCGCTTGCCTCTTCCAGGTCCATCGGCAGGCCGTGGGATTCCCCGCCGACGATGGCTGAGTCGATCCGCACTTTGAGTGAACGCTCGTTCTCTGTGAGGGCGTCGACTTCCTTGTTGGCGGAATCAACCTTTTTCTGAGCCGATTGAATATCTTCGAGCAGCGGTTCGAGGCTTTCAAATTCCGCGGTCGTGAGTTGTTTGAGATGATCGCTCTTCGCAACGCCAAGCGCCGACGCCAGGCGTTCTTGCTCGTTGGTCAGACGTTTGTTGAGTTCTTTAGCTTCGCCATCAAGATCGCCGATCTGGCGGTCGAGCGAAATCAGCCAATCCCGTTGCTCGGCGAGGGCATCGATGCGGGCAGTATTGTGAACCAGCAATTCGTTGATCCCGAGCCGCTCGGTTTCTTCCCGCAATTGTCGACGTTGGCCCTCAATAATATCGGCTTCGCGCTGATGCTCTTCCAATTTACGATTCAGACCATCAAGCCGCGCGGCGGCATCGTCGGGGAGTTGCACCGCAGTGTTGAATTGCTGTAACTGCGAAGTCAGCTTAGCGCGACGGCGCCAATTTTCTTTCAGACCGACAGCGATTTCGATCGTGCGAGCGCGGCGTTCGTGTTCGGCAACCTTGGATTCCTGGGCCAAGATTTCGGCATCGAGTTCGTCGATCCGAATCGCCAGCTGCGACCAACGGCGGTTCTGCTGCGAAAGCTGCGTGATTTCGCCACGCAAGACCTCACGCCGAGTTAGTAGTTGCGCGATGAGCGAATCCTGTTCCCGCCCGGAGAGCAAATCCTTGCGAGTCTTTCGCAGGCCTTGGATCACATCGTAAAGACTAACACGGTCGAGTCCCGAGGTGAGTCGGTACAGCCACTCGGCGGCTTGGGTATCACTTAGTGTGTTGAGCTGTTGAATCTCGCCAAGCCCCAGGGCAAAAACATTCTCATAAGTTTTTTCATCGACACCGGCCAGCGATTCGCGGAGCAGCCGATCCCCCGACGCATGGCCCGCATCGTCGATGATCGTCACAAGGCCCAGGTCGTCGTTTCCCCGGTCGGCGATGCGGTTGATGTGCAGCGCCTGGCCATCTTCCAGCACGCGAAGCGATCCCCCGGGACGACCACCGTTGATTGGTGGCAAGTAGCGGCCGCGACGCTTCGGTGAAACGCCATACAACACGCAGCGCATGAACTGCATGAGCGTGGTTTTGCCCGCTTCGTTGGGCCCGTAGAACGCCGTGAGTTGTGGCGAAAGCCCGCCCAGCTTGAGGTCGTTCCAAACGCCAAAGCCGTCGATGTGTACTTCGGTGATTTTCATTTTGTTGTCCCCGGCGATTCGTCGAATCGCGGCTACTTACTAACAACGCTTGCCACTAACTACTCGCCAGCACTTCTTCGCCATCCATGAGGTCGACCCCCAACTTGGAAGCCGCCCACAGCAATTGGGCCCGCTCTTCGGGTTGGATGACGGCCACTTCGGCAAACTGAGTTTCACGAAATTCCGCGGGAAGGAATTCCTCAAGCGCCAGATCGATCAGCGGGTCGTTTTCGAGCTTGCGGAAATCCCGCAACAGGTCGCCCATGATCGTTTCTTCGTCGACCCATTCCTGCGGCACGTCGAGCGGCGAATCGCATTCGATGCCCACGGTCCAAATACTCGGTTTGAGCTTGGCGTAGCGTTCCCGTAGGACTTCGACCATTTTGTCGCTGATGCCGCCGGTGCGAATGTGATTGAGCACGCTGCCACGACCGGTGATGTGCCACGTAATCAGCAATTCGCTGCCGTGGTGTTTCGTTTGCAATTTGCCGATGCGTTCTTCGATTTGCAGCATCAGGGCATCTTCTTCGGTGCCGGCGGTGATCTCGACCTCTTCGGTGATCCAGCGAACGGCATCAGTTGCCACGAAGTTGGTTTTCACGTGCCCGGCGTCGTCGACGTAAACCACGGTGCAACCGCGCGGGCCAGTTTCGCTTGGGTTCCGCCCCTGAGGCGTACCGCAGTAGTGGGCGATTCCTGGCGATTGATCGACCGTCTGCCGTTGATGCTGTCCTCCGAGAGCCATGTAGTCGACACGATCCCCTTCGGCGCCCGATGACGCCGCCGTACCATACGCCACGCCGACGGTGAACAGGCCCAGGGCATCGCGATGAAAACCGGTGTCGTCGGGGGCAATGCCGGGGGTGCGGCTAATCCCCTGAATCCGCGCGATCGGTTTGCCCTCACGCAGCAGATCGATGTTCTCGACACGACCCACAGGAAAAATATGGACATTCGACGGGAGTTTCGCACAGGCGGGCCAGGTGTCGGGGGCATCTACCTCGCCGCAGGCCCAATAGATTGGTATCCCATGATCGGCGAGCCGCTGGAATTGATCGCGGAGAAACACGACCGCCCGCGGGCCGGCGAGTTCGCAATTCAATAAGTCGCCGGAAAGCAGCAGGGCATCGGCGTTTTCGGCAAGGGCCGTCTCGAACACGTGCCGGGCCGCGTTAAATGGGGCTTCGAGAAACAGTTCGCGCATGGCAGCGGGCACTTCGGCCACGCCCCCAAGCGGGCGTTCCAGGTGAAAATCGCTGGCATGAACGAAGCGGAGCGGGGGATGCGACATCGGTGCCTCCTTGCGGCCGACGGAAAACATGCAATTTGCCGGGCAACGCGATGCGGCGCGGCTGGGGGTCGAGTCTACCCCGAATCGCTGATTTCACCAACTTCAGCTTGTGCGTGGGGTATGCTTCCAGCACGTCGCGTCTGGAGGCAGGCAGAATGCCTACCCCCGCGGCAGAACTTGACAAGGACGCCTGTCGTGCGGCAGAATCCGCCCCTACAATTAAGCGAGGCCAATTAAAGGCCCCGCACGACACGAGTTAGGTCGTTACCGGTGAACATTTTGAGCCGTTTTGAAGTCGTACTTAATAGGTGGAACAGATGGGTTTGGGATTGCTAGCACCAGGATTGACCGACACCAACACGAGCGACGCGAGCGACACCTGGAAGCGGGGTTGGTCGCCCTCGACGCTGGTTGCCGAAGTAGACGATCCGTTCGATGACTTCGACGACGACGATTTCGATGACGACTTCGACGACGACTTTGAAGAAGATTGGGAAGACGATCTGAAAGAGGACGTTGAGTTCCCCGACAACTTTGATGGCGACAACGACACCGACGAAGACGACGAATCGCCGTTTAGCGACGATCCCGACTTCGACGACGAATAGTTTACTTTACAGGAGGTAGCAGAGAGAGCAGAGGATGAATGCATGTCATTCCGAGGGAGCCTAGGCGATTGAGGAATCTGGATTCATGCTGGACAAGTTTCCTATCCTTAAAAGTACTACAGGCCAGATCCCTCTGGTCGTAGCTCTATTCGACTGAAACTGGCCCTCGGTAAGACCTCAACTCTGCTCACTCTGCTACCTCCTGTTTAAATTTCTTGGGTGCGATCCTGCGAGAGTGATTGGGCCCGCTTTAATTTTTCGCAGGTAGCATGTTTCCCACGATTGATAAGAATGAAGGTTTTCCTCAGCGCGAGTTGGCCGTTGGTGCGTTTTGGAAAGAACGCGAAATCTATGCCAAGTCGTTAGCCGCTCGCGATGGTGCTCCAGCGTTTGTGTTCTACGAAGGCCCTCCCACGGCCAATGGCATGCCACATCCGGGGCATTGCCTCACCCGGGCGATCAAGGACCTGTTCCCCCGCTACAAGACGATGCGCGGCTATCGCTGCGAACGCAAAGCGGGGTGGGATACCCACGGCCTGCCCGTGGAAGTGGAAGTCTGCAAAGAGATGGGTATCCACTCGAAGGAGGAGATCGAAGCCTTTGGGATCGAGCCGTTCATTCAGAAATGCCAACAAAGTGTGTGGCGCTACATGCAGGAGTGGCGGCGACTCACCGAGCGGCTCGGCTTTTGGGTCGATCTCGACGCGGCTTACGTCACGTACCACCAAAGCTACATCGAGAGCGTCTGGTGGAGCCTCAAAAACCTGTTTGACCGCGGATTGCTGTATCGCGGGCACAAGATCGTCTGGTGGTGGGCCCAGGGTGGCACGGCACTCTCAGCTGGCGAAGTGGGGCAGGGCTATCGTCAGGTGGCTGATCCGAGCGTGTATGTGAAGTTTCCGCTGTTGGATGATGATGGCAAGGAAACGGATACATCGCTGCTAGTCTGGACGACGACACCTTGGACATTGCCGAGCAATCAATACGTCGCGGTAAGTAAAGATATCTACTATGTGGAAGTTGTTGACCCCGACGATAATCAACGAAAACTAATCGTAGCATTAGACCTTGTTAAAAGTATTCAAGAAAAGAAAAAGACTCAGTTGCAAAGGGTCAGGGGACCTTTTTCTGGAGAATCGCTACATAACCGACGCTACCTACCTCCCTTCACGGATTATCATAGTCGCTTAAAAAATGAATTTAGCAAGCTGTCTTACTCTGAAGATCGTGGCGTAAGTTCTTTGCCTTTACGTGACTTCTGTACAAAGTACTTCGTAAGTAGAGTCACGGTTGGTGATATCAGCCGCGAGGAGTCTCTACAGATTGTCGAAGACCGAATCCGTGATTGGATAAATAAAAATAGTGTCCGGTGGCATGGGTGGTTCATTGTTCCAGCTGATTTTGTAACTACAGATTCTGGAACTGGGCTTGTGCATATTGCACCACCATTCGGCGAGGACGATTTTGGTATTTTGCAACGGGAACGTGATATTCTGGAGTCTAATTCGGTCCCTGGCGTTTTGAATCCTGTTGCTGCTAATGGCAAGTTTACCGACGAAGGTCCCGAATATTGCCGTGGTCGCTGGGTGAAAGATTGCGATAAGGACATCATCCGCGATCTCAAGACTCGCGGGCTGTTGTTTCACCAAGAACAATATCTCCACGATTACCCCTTCTGTTGGCGGGCGGAAGAAGATCCGCTGATTCAATATCCGCGCGAGAGTTGGTTTATTCGGACGACCGAATACAAGGACCAAATGCTCGCCAACAATGCGAAGATCAATTGGCTTCCCGAGCATATTCGTGACGGACGCTTCGGCAAGTTTTTGGAATCGAACGTCGACTGGGCCTTGTCGCGCGAACGCTATTGGGGCACGCCGCTGCCGATTTGGGTGTGCAGTGAAACCGGCAAGATGGAAGCGGTCGGGAGTTATGAGGAGTTGGCCGCTAAGCCGCAAGCGGCTGGGTTTGAGGTGTGGGAGGCGGCGAAAGCGGCGAATCCTGAGCTTCCTGATGATCTGCGGATCCATAAGCCCTACATCGACGCGATCACTTATGACTCGCCCTATGCCGAGGGGGCGCGGATGGAGCGCGTCACCGAGGTGATTGACTGCTGGTACGACAGCGGCGCGATGCCGTTCGCCCAATGGGGTTACAAAGGCGAGCCGTCAGCGCCCGGAGTCGCCGAGCAATTCCATTCTCAATTCCCCGCCGACTTCATCAGCGAAGCGATCGATCAGACACGTGGCTGGTTTTACAGCCAACTGGCGATCAGCACGCTCATGTTTGGAAGAATTCCGCTTAAGATTTCTGAAATCATGGCGGAGCCCAATAAGGAAGAGCTTATTGCAGCATCTGTGAAATCTTATGAGAGTACACTCGGAAAGATTGAATATGCAGAGCTACTGTCCAAAAAAAATCCTAACGCTCCTGCTTCGACATCTTATCCTCATCCGTTCAAAAACTGCATCGTGCTGGGTCTGATGCTTGGCGAAGACGGCCAGAAGATGTCCAAGAGCAAGCGGAACTACCGCGAGCCGAATGAGATCTTCGACAAATATGGTGCCGACGCCTTGCGGTGGTATCTGTTTGCCAATCAACCGCCGTGGACGTCGATCCGCTACAGCGAAGAGGCGATCAAAGATAGTATCCCCGAGTTCCTGTTGCGTTTGTGGAATGTGTACAGCTTCTTCACGATCTACGCGAACATCGACGGATTCAACCCCGCTGGCGAGCTCGCTTCAGCGAGCGGCGGCACCGTGCAACTCACCCCCAACGACTTCGCCCGAGCGGAGTCGTACCGCCCAGTCGCGGAACGCAACGAACTCGATCGCTGGGTCTTAGGCGAACTCCACGCCACCTGCGCGGCAGTCGTCGAGCGGATGGATGCCTACGACAACTACGGAGCCTGTCAGGCCATCACGGCGTTTGTCGATGGTTTGTCGAATTGGTACGTCCGGCGGAGTCGCGACCGCTATTGGGCGAAGGAGACACGCAGCACCGACAAGCTTGATGCGTATTGGACGCTCTACGAATGTTTGATCACGACGAGCAAATTGATCGCGCCGTTCGTGCCGTTTTTGGCCGAGAAGCTGTGGCGGGATTTGGCGGTGGCAATCTTCAACGATTCCGTGCCCGAGAGCGTGCACCTTTGCGATTATCCCCTGGGAGACGCGAAGTTCGACAAAGCCCTATCGGAGCAAATGGATTTGGTACGATTGATCACCTCCCTGGGTCGGCAGGCTCGCAGCGCCGCGGAGCTCAAGGTGCGTCAGCCGCTGGCCAAGGTGGAAGTGATTCTGGCTGACGTGACGCATCGCGAGTGGCTCGAAGAACATGCGGCCGTGATTGCTGAGGAACTCAACGTGAAAGCGGTCGAATTTTCCGACACGCCCGAGAAGTACGTCGACCACGAAGTGCTGCCGAATTTCAAGTTGCTGGGACCGAAGCTCGGTAAACTGCTACCCAAGTTGAAGGGCGTGTTGGCCCAGCAAAGTGGCTCGGGGTTGCTGGCAAACATTCGCGACAACGGCAAAATCGATTTGGAAATAGATGGCCAACAAGTCGCCCTCACGGCCGAGGAAGTCGAGATTCGCATCAAAGCCAAACCGGGTTGGGCCGCGGCGAATGACAAAGGCGTAGTCGTGGTGTTGGCGACGGAGATCACCGAGGAGCTGTTGGCTGAAGGACTAGCAAGAGATTTAGTGCGTGCTATACAGGACCACCGGAAATTGATTGGTCTGGAGTTTACGGACCGAATTGCTGTTGCACTCGAAACCGATAACCCGGAACTGAAAAAGGCAACTGAAGATTGGATCGAATATATTAAAAACGAAGTTCTTTCTGTCCAATTCGGATTTGAACGAGATAAAATTCCTCTAGCCTTTGGTTCCCTTAGTGATGTTGTTCCCGCGGAAATTATTATAAATGGAATTTCTGCTAAGCTTTACGTTCAGCCTATTTGATAATTTATCATTCGATTCTGCTATGAGACTATTTACTCCTTTGGGGCTACGGTTTAGAAGCTTGCAGCAGGTGTCGCTGTGAGCCGCACGCCCGTCGAACCCATCAAGATCGCGGTCCTCATTTCTGGTGGTGGGCGTACGCTCAAAAATTTGTTGGACCTAGCCGCGGAGGAGAAGGGACTGCCCGTCGACGTGCGGCTGGTGATTTCTAGCAGTGCGAAAGCCGCCGGGTTACAATTCGCCACGGATGCGAACATCGAGACGGCGATTTTCGACCGCAAGAAGTTTGCGACTGACGTTGAATACGGCGATGCGATCTTTGCTGCTTGTCGGAACGCGAGTGTCGATTACGTCGTGATGGCCGGTTTTTTGAAATTGGCTCCCGTGCCGGAAGATTTTACGAACCGCGTGGTGAATATTCATCCCTCGTTGATTCCGTCGTTCTGTGGCCCGGGCATGTATGGTCATCATGTTCATCAAGCCGTGCTTGATTGCGGCGTGAAGGTGACTGGCTGTACCGTGCATTTCGTCGATAATGAATACGACAACGGGCCGATCATTTGGCAGCAGCCCGTGCCGGTGTTTGACGACGACACGGCGGAGTCGCTGGCGGCGCGGGTGTTCAGCGTGGAAAAAGAGGCCCTGCCCCATGTACTGAAGTTACTTGCCGGCGGCAAGATTCGTGTGGAGGGTCGACGGGTGATCATTGGCGGGGCGAAACACGGTTAATGGCGCTAAGCCGCGAGCGGCTATTATTCATTATGGACAAAATCGAGTCGATCCAAGCCGAGATTTGTGCCATAGGCCAGCGGATGTGGCAACGCGAACTCGTGGCCGGCAGCGACGGCAACATCAGTGTGCGGCTCAACGATGAGCAGATACTCTGCACGCCGACGATGTGTTCGAAGGGTTTCATGGAGCCGCGAGATATTTGCCTCGTGGATATGAACGGGAAGCAACTCGCGGGCGACAAACGCTGCTCGAGTGAAGTCCGTTTGCATTTGGAAATCTTGAAGGCACGGCCCGATGTGTTGAGCGTTGTGCATTGCCATCCGCCGCATGCGACGGCGTTCGCCATCGCGGGTCGATCTGTGCCGATGGGAACGATGGCCGAGGCCGATGTGTTTTTGGGTGAAGTGCCGATTGTGCCCTACGAAACTCCGGGGACCGTTGAGTTCGCCCGCAAGATTTTGCCGTTCGTGGATAAGTCCAATGCCTGTTTGCTGGCCAATCATGGGGCGGTCACGTTTGGAACGAGCTTGCAGTTGGCTTATAACTTGATGGAAGTACTGGATGCGTACTGCAAAATCTTATTTCTCGCCGGACAGTTAGGTTCGACGCAGCCGATATCCCAAGAATCGCGAGAACAACTAGCACGGATTCGAGAGGACAGCGGCTTTTGGCCGTCGCGAAAAGCATGACCAACAGTGAAGTGGAACAACTCGACGTGATTGCCGTGGGGGCTCACCCCGACGACGTGGAAATCGGATGCGGCGGGACGCTCGCCAAATTGGTGCAGCAAGGCTATCGCGTGGGAATCATCGATCTCACTGATGGTGAACCCACTCCTGGATCATCAGGGCCCGAGGAACGCTTGGCCGAAGCTAAGGTGGCCGCTTCGATACTAGGAGTGCAAGTGCGCTTGACGCTCGATTTGCCCAACCGCAAGCTGTTCGATTCCTATGAAGCGCGGGTGAAGCTGGCGATTGAGTTCCGCCGTTATCGGCCAAGGCTGGTGATCGGACTGGGCGAGAAAACGCCGATGGCCTCTCCCGACCATTGGCAAGCGATGCAAATCACCGATGCGGCCGTGTTCTATTCGCGGCTCACGAAGTGGGATGTCGACTTCACGAATTTGCCGCCCCATTCGATTGCCGCGCAAATGTATTACACGTTGGAATCGCATCGCGCGAATCCGATGGAGGGGGCAGGGCAGATTGTTGTCGATATCAGCGACACGCTCGAAGCGAAGCTCAATGCGGTGCGCTGTTACAAAACTCAGTTTCCGGCGGCAAAGCAGTACATTTATCCACGAATCGAATCAATGGCCGCGAATTACGGCTATATGGCGGGCTTCGCAGCGGGGGAACTGTTGATCAGCCCGCGCACGCTGGGCACCACGGATCTCATGCAGACCATCTTTGAATAATTGAGAACCACAAAGG
Organism: Bythopirellula sp.; assembly: GCF_041737835.1. Taxonomy (NCBI): domain Bacteria; kingdom Pseudomonadati; phylum Planctomycetota; class Planctomycetia; order Pirellulales; family Lacipirellulaceae; genus Bythopirellula; species Bythopirellula sp. Next base: position 402,464 of record NZ_JBGSQY010000021.1, read on the forward strand.
CACTAAGGACACAAAGATTTCTTAGTGCCGTTTGTGTCTTTGTGGTTAACTCTTCTTCGCAAGTTGATCGCGAATTTCGCGGAGCAAAAGCACGTCTTCGGGGGTTGCTGCCGGGGGTGCCTCCTCCGTTTTCTTCAGTGAATTCATGACTTTGATCATCGCGAAAATGGCGGCAGCTATAATTACAAAATCGAGCACGTTCTGGGCGAACGCACCCCAACCGAGGTAGGCCCCACCAGCTGCCTTAGCGGCTGCGAGGGTCGCCGGTTTGGCACCTTCGCCGAGCCAGATAAACTGGTCGGTAAAATTCACGCCGCCGGTCAACTTAGCAAGGACTGGCATGATCACGTCGCCTACCAGCGAGCTGACAATCTTGCCGAACGCACCGCCAATGATAATGCCCACGGCCATATCGACGACGTTGCCGCGCATGGCGAACTCTTTGAATTCTTTGATCATGCCCATGGTTCAGACTCCTGTTTGGCTAGCGAACGGCAGCGATAGGATGCGAGTAAATTAGGCTTTTTGCGAAGCTTCACGCAAGAGCACAAGCACGCTTTCGAGATCGGCGTGCAGCTCGGCGCGGAATTCCAGGCGTTCGCTGGTGAGCGGATGCGAGATCCGCAAGATATGGGCGTGCAAGGCTTGCCGGTCCAGCACAATTTCCGCGGGCGCGCGGTCGGTAGCCAGTTGCTTCATGCGCGTCATGTTGCGCAGTTCTTCGAGCGTGAGCCTAGCGCGGCCGCCGTAGAGCTTGTCGCACAGCACGGGGCAGCGAATCGATTCAAGATGCAGCCGGATTTGGTGGGTGCGGCCCGTCTTGGGAAAGCAACGTATGCACGCAAAGCCACGAAAACGCTCTTCGACTTCGTAAAAAGTTTGGGCGGCCCGGCTGGTGGAATGGTTAGCCAAGAGCGTCATCTTTTCGCGGTGCGACGGATGATTCGCGATGGGAATATCGATGATGTCGCGGTCACGGTCGGGAGAACCAAGCACGATGGCGAGATATTCCTTTTCGACGGTGCGATTCTGAAATTGCTCGGCGAGATGCATATGGGCAGCGTCAGTTTTGGCCACGACCATTACGCCGCTGGTATCGCGATCGAGCCGATGAACGATTCCGGGGCGAATCGCGCCGCCATATTGGCTCAGCTCACCAAAGTGATGGACCAGCGCGCTGGCCAGTGTGCCCGACCAATGCCCCCGCGCAGGATGAACGACCATCCCCGGCGGTTTATTGACGACCGCGATTGCTTCGTCTTCGTAGAGAATATCGAGCGGGATTGGCTCGGGCTCGGGACCAACCGCTGGGGGCGCAGGCAATGTGAAATCGATCTTTTGCCCGGCTTCAACCCGTAGGGCAGCTTTCTCAGGAATTCCATCGACGAGAGTCTTGCCAGTATCGATGCCGCGCTTAATCCTCATCCGGCTCGTGTGAGGAATTTGCGCTGTGATAAATACGTCGAGACGTTGACCGGCAGCTTCCGCCGGAACAACGAACGAGAATTGTTGTTCCGCTGTGGCGTCGGCGGGACTGACGAGAGGAAAATCCTCGGCGTCATCATCCGCGGGGAGTAGCTCGACTTCGTCCGGTTTCATGGACTTGTCTGTTCGTCGGCGGGCTTGTCGGCAGATGCTTCTTCGACTTTTTCCTCGATCATTTCGGAAACTTCGTCAACAGGAGGCTGCGTGGTCGTGGGGGCTGCTTCTTCCGTTTCTTCGTAGCGATCGACTTCAGCCGCACCGATGTCTCCGCCAATGATTTCTTCCAATGTGCGGGTGTCGCTGGTGGGTGTGCTGTTTGGAGTTGCCGCTGGAACTTCGGCATCGAAGTCAGGTTTCGTTCCTAATGCTGCACCGCCGGTTGAAGGTGTTTCACGTTTGGGAAGTTCAGCCGTGGCGAGCCATTCACACGCAGCATCCACATCAGCTGAATCAAGTTGTTCGGCCCGCGCGGCTGCAATGGTTGCGAGGTCACCTTTGACTTTTCCATAGGCTTCGCGAGCCTCTTTGACTTTGCCTTGCATTTCCAGAACTTGGGCAATGCCATAGCGAGCACGATCTTGCAGTTGAGCGTTGCCAGCTCCCGCAGCCATCTCCGTATAGATAGGAAGGACTTGTTCGAGCCGCTTGTTGGTTGTTGTGCGATCAGTGAGATACGATTGCGAAGCCAACAGAAGCTGGCGATCACTCCAAGCGAGATAGGCCCACTCGGGAACTGGCGTGCCGGCGAATTCTTCATTCTCAGCAAGCAGCTTCATCGAGTTGAGTTCGGGATCGCCGGAATAGCTGGCGAGCGTGAATTCCGTCCAGGCTTCGTTCTCAGTCGCTGAGTTAGCGCTGCCCCAAGATGAAGCTATGTAGCCAAGGACAACCAGCCCGAGGACGACCAACGCTATTTGGGAGGCGTAGGGCTTAGCGCGGTCGATAAAATCTTGCACTTGGACGGCAAGTTGGTTGGTTTCCAGATCGTGGCGGCGTTCGGATTTCATGGCGTCGGCAATCAATCAAAAGTGAGAGGAAGGGCACGGTTCCGGCCGCGCGATAATACCGAAGTGTAGAAATTGTCAGCGGTTAGCGTCAAGGCGGCTCCGCGAGCGACAAGTCTCGGCCCAACGTCAAGTCCTTTTCTCGCCCTGCGAAGAGGGCTACTATCCAAGGTTCCGCCTGCCCGAGCCTAGCAAAATAACTGCTGCCATGTCCGATAAACTCAATCCGCCACAACGCGAAGCGGTCCAGACGCTCTCTGGGCCCCTCTTGGTGCTGGCGGGAGCGGGAACCGGCAAAACGCGGGTCGTGACGTATCGAATTGCGGAATTGATTCGTCGAGGCACGAAACCGGACCGTATCCTGGCGGTGACGTTCACCCGCAAAGCGGCCGGCGAAATGCAGGAACGCGCCAGCCACCTTCTGGGACCCAAAAAGAAATTGCAAGCTCGTCCGTTCATAGCGACCTTTCATTCGCTCTGTGTGAAAGTCCTACGTCGGCATATTGATAAACTGGGCTATCCCAAACAGTTCGTGATATGCGATCGCGGGGATCAAGAGGGGGAAGCCCGCGCTGCGCTGCGTGAGATTCGCTGTCCCGACGAATCGCTAAAGCCAGGCGATCTGTTGGCAATTGTCAGCCAATGGAAGAACAAATGCTACGAGCCGTCGCGCGCGGCGTCGGTGGCTGAAAGTGATAGGGAACATTTGGCCGCGGCGGCGTATCGACGCTACCAGGAACATTTAAAGACCAAGGGAATGGTCGATTTCGACGATCTCCTGCTGCTCACCCAAAAATTGTTCGCCAAGTTTGCGACCGTCCGCCGCGATGAAGCTGGCCTCTTCGATCATGTGCTGATCGACGAGTATCAAGACACGAATCAAAGCCAGTACCAGATCGTGAAAGGGCTGGCGATGGGGCATCGCAATCTGTGCGTCGTGGGGGACGATGACCAATCGATTTATGGTTGGCGCGGTGCGGAAGTTCAGCACATTCTGGGTTTCCAAAAGGATTGGCCTGACGCGAAAATTGTGCGGCTGGAAGACAACTACCGTTCGACGGCTGCGATTTTGAATTACGCGAACACGCTGATTGCCTTCAATCGTTTGCGGCACGACAAAGTGCTGCGGGCGGCACGACCGAATGGCCAGCGGCCGCGTATCATGCAACTGCAAGACGAAACGGAAGAAGCCGAGCAAGTCGTGGCTGACATCAAACGGCAACTGGAGGAACCAGGAGTACGGGCGAAAGACTTTGCCATCCTTTGCCGCACGAACGAACAACCGCGGGCCTTTGAAACAGAACTTCGCCGTGTGAAACTGCCTTACATTCTGTTGGGAGGAATGAGCTTTTTCGATCGCAAGGAAATTCGCGATTTGCTCGCTTACTTGAAGGTGATTGAAAATCCGCGCGATGAACCTTCGCTGTTGCGCATCATCAACACCCCCGCGCGGAATATCGGTGCGTCGACCGTGAAGCAATTGGTCAGTACCGCGACGAGCAAAGGAAAAACAGTTTGGGAAGTCTTGTCCGAGGCAAGCACGATCGGAATTAACGCGACGGCGGCGGAGGCCGTGCAGAAGTTCAAGCAACTCGTTCTTTCCTTGCAGAAGGCCAAAGAGAAGTTGGCGATCGCCGAATTGGTGAACGAAGTGATTGCCGAAACCGGCTATCGCCGGGAAATTGATCGGCAGTACCCCGACCCGAATGATCGCGAGGCCCGCACGGCTTCGCTTGAAGAAATCGTCAACGCCGCGGCTTCGTACGAGGCTCATTCGAAAACACCAAGCTTGCAGGAATTCCTGGATGACATCGCTCTGGGGGGGCGTGATAGTAGTGAGGACAAAGAGAACCAACTCCAAAACAATGCCATCGCCTTGATGACGCTGCATTCGGCCAAGGGGTTAGAATTTCCTTATGTCTACATGGTGGGAATGGAAGAAGGCATCCTGCCGCACAAACGATCGGTCGAAATCGAAGGAGATGCGATCGATGAAGAGCGGCGACTGTGTTACGTGGGCGTGACTCGTGCGCAAGAGCAATTGACGATGTCATTTGCATTGACGCGGCGGAAGTGGGGCAAGCCACGTGAAACGGTGCCGAGTCGGTTTTTGTATGAGATGACCGGCCAGGCAGACAACGCTAGGAAGAAAGTTAAAGCGGGTGGCACGAAGCGCCACTAAGTGAATCAACCGCCAAGTAAATACCTGGAGCGAGAGACAATGTCTGAATCAATACCAGGCTCGAATAATAGCACGAACGCGTCGAAGCCTCCTGGCACACGTTTTGTTGTTTCAGCACTCATCTTTGTTGCCATCGTGGCGATAGGCATCGTGAGTTGGAAACTTTCCGCGGTGCTGCTGCTATGCTTTGGCGCGGTGCTACTAGCTATTTTCTTGCGAGCCGTTGCCGAGTTGACTGCCAAAGTGACCGGCTTGTCCTATGGATGGTCGTTGGCAATTTCTCTCGTTGTGTTGGTGTTAGCAATGGGAGCGGGACTCTATGTGAGTGGAGACCCTGTGGCCGAGCAGTTGACGATGTTAGCCGAAGAGCTTCCCCGCTCTTGGGAAAAAACGGCTGAAAAGATTCGGGAGTATTCATGGGGCGAGCGACTCTTAGAAAAATTGCCCCATTCGACCGACGATTTACCGCTTGAAGGCGAAGATGTCGCCAGCTATGCGACTGATGTTGTTAGCTCATTGACCGGGATTCTCAGCACGTCCTTAGTTATTCTTTTTCTTGCACTTTACCTAGCCGTTGATCCAGCGACTTATTGGCAAGGATTGATCAGGCTCTTTCCGGTTTCAAAACGTGAGCGGCTTACGGAAGTTCTCCACGATTTGCATGAGGCTTTGCGTTGGTGGCTTTTAGGAACCCTTGTTTCGATGCTCGTTGTCGGGTGCTTGACTACCCTTGGATTGTGGTTGCTAGGGATTCCCCTGCCCGTCGCTATAGGTGTTATCGCGGCGTTGTTAACGTTTATTCCTAACATTGGGCCAGTGCTCTCGGCCCTGCCAGCTTTGTTGCTCGCGTTCGTCGAATCGCCGACGATGGCGATGTACGTAGCAATTTTGTATTTGTCGATTCAGATAATTGAGAGCTATCTGATCACACCTATGATTCAACAACGCACCGTCTCACTGCCACCCGCTTTGACACTTGTGGCACAAGTTGCGCTGGGTCTCTTGCTGGGTGCGGCAGGGTTAGTGTTAGCCACGCCACTACTCGTCGTTGTCATTGTGTTGGTCACGAAACTTTATATTGAAGACACTCTAGAAAATAAAAAAGCGATTCGATAATCAACTCCAAAACTGACGATCCAACATGCGGTAGTTGATCGCTTCGCTAATATGTTCGACGCCTATATTCTCCGCACCGTCGACGTCGGCAATCGTGCGAGCCACTCGCAAGACTTTATCATGGGCACGGGCCGAGAGTCCCAGTTGATCGACGCTTTGCTCCAACAGTTTTTGGCACGTTGCATCAAGCGGACACTTTTCGCGTAGTTGCCGGGATGTCATTTGTGCATTCGTTCGCGTTGTCGTGCCGACAAAGCGTTCGGTTTGTCGTGCGCGAGCCTGGAGCACCGCTTCCTTCATGGCGTCGCTGCTCGTGCCAAGGGATTTTGAAGAAAGCTCGCCGTAAGGCACGGCGGGTACCTCAATATGAATGTCGATCCGATCCAATAACGGGCCAGAGATTTTACTCATATACCGTTCAATTTGAGGAATCGTGCAATGACATTCACGGCGGCGATCATTGCGATAACCGCAGGGGCAGGGATTGAGTGACGCGACGAGCATGAAATCCGCTGGAAATTCACTTGAACTGAGTGCACGACTGATCGAGACTCGGCCGTCTTCGAGCGGTTGACGTAGGACTTCCAGGGTTTGGCGGTGAAACTCGGGGAGTTCGTCCAAGAACAAAACGCCGTTGTGCGCAAGGCTGATTTCACCCGGAGATGGAACGGAACCGCCCCCCACGAGACCGGCGTTGCTGATCGTATGGTGCGGTGCGCGATAAGGTCTCCGAGCTAGCAGCGGTTTACCATGAGGCAGTTTGCCCATCGCACTATAGATGCGAGTTGTTTCGATTGATTCCTCGGCACTTAGTCCAGGCAAAATACTTGGCACCCGCTTGGCTAGCATAGTTTTACCGGAACCAGGGGGGCCGACCATGAGCAGATTGTGGTTGCCGGCTGCTGCAAGGGTAATCGCACGCTTGGCCATTTCCTGTCCGCGGACGTCGGCGAAGTCAACTTCGTAGCCGCCCAACTGTTCGAATAATTCTTCCAGCTGCGATGGAGTCGGTTCTATGGGCAGATGCCCAGCAAAAAATGCGGCGGCTTGCGCAAGACTGTCGACCGCCACGACTTCGATATTTTCAACGACAGCCGCCTCGGCGGCGTTGGCTGTGGGGACAACGATGCCGCGCATACGCTTTTTGCTGCCCAGGCCGGCGGCCGACATGGCCATCGAAAGCGCACCTTTGATGGGTCGCGTGTTGCCATCGAGTGCTAATTCACCGGCAACGGCATATTGGTCGAATAAATCAGATTCAAGTTGCCCACTAGCTGCAAGCAACCCCAGGGCAATCGACAAATCGAAGGATGCCGCTTGTTTTGGAAGTTCTGCTGGGGCCAGATTTATTACCACCCTGTTTTGTGGTCGTACATAGCCGCTGTTCACAAGCGCTCGCTCGATGCGATGTGTGCTTTCTTTGACGGCAGCTTCGGGCAGACCCACAAGCAGGACTTTGGGCATCGCCGCAGGGGAGACATCGACTTCCACTTCAACAGGGATCGCATCAATTCCCAACAGCGACAAAGTATGTAATTTTGCGAGCACTACACACCTCCCCGGCAGGTAAATGGCCAATAGGTGACAAATGTTCACATAATATGCCGGGGGTATTTTGAGAATGCAATATAAAAATAGGAATTTCTTGTGGTTAAACTGATACGTGGTCAAGAAGCAGGTGTCATTGAGTACCGTGGACCATACCCACGGAGCTTGTCGCAACCCCGGGCGAAATGCACAATCGGTGTGTTGGTAACTCTTGACGAAATAACAAGTTTGGTTCGATATGTCTGAAAGTAAGTTTGTGTACAGTGATGTGGGAAAACGCCTTTCCGGGCGCGTGGGAATCGTTGAGTTGATGGACGATTTAGGCGAGGCTTTGAGCGGGGCTTTTCAAGGGGAAATGCGGATGCTCGGCGGGGGAAATCCGGCCGCGGTGCCTGAAGTCCAAGAAGTCTGGCGGGAGCGGCTGAGCACAATTCTTGCGAAGGCCGATTACTGCGACCGCGTGCTGGTGAACTACGACGGCCCTGCCGGAAGCCCCGCGTTTCGCGAGATTGTGGCCGAGGCCTTTCAGCGCGAGTTCGGTTGGAATGTCACGGCGAAGAATATCGCGATCACATCCGGGGGCCAAACTGCCTTCTTTCAGTTGTTCAATTTGTTAGGAGGCACAGCCGGGAAGTCGCAGCGAAAAATTCTGCTGCCCATTATGCCTGAGTACATCGGCTATTCCGACCAGGGCGTCGCTCTCGAGATGTTTGCTGGCTGTCAGCCGGAGATTGAATACCGAGGCGAGCATGAATTTAAGTACCACGTCGATTTCGCGAGAGTCGAAGAAGTTGATTCCATCGGGGCGATTGCGCTGAGCAGGCCTACGAATCCGAGCGGCAACGTGCTCACCAACGACGAAGTCGAGAAGTTACGCGGTGTCGCCAAAAAACGTGGCGTGCCTTTGTTGCTTGACAATGCTTATGGCTTGCCGTTCCCTGGCGCGATTTTCACGGATGCCGAGTTGCCACGTTGGGACGAAGATTTGGTGTTGGTCTTCAGCCTTTCCAAATTAGGTCTTCCGGGGACGCGCACAGCGATTGTCGTTGCGCATGAGGAAATCGCCGACCGACTGGCGGCCATGACGGCCGTGATTGGGCTCGCGAACAACAATATTGGGCAAGCGATCGCGGGACCGTTGCTAAAGAGCGGAGAACTATTGCGACTCAGCCGTGAAGTTATTAAGCCCTTCTACGAGCGCCGAGCGAAACTCGCGCTCGAAATCGTGGCCAAAGAATTTGGCGAAGACTTTCCTTATCGAGTTCACGCCACCGAAGGGGCATTTTTCTTGTGGATGTGGTTTCCGGAACTCCCGATCACGTCGCGCGAGTTGTACGAACGACTTAAGCGAAAGAATATGCTGCTCGTGCCTGGTGAATATTTTTTCTTTGGCTTGCCAGCGGAATTGGATTGGCCCCATCGCCATCAGTGCGTGCGGGTCACGTTCTCGCAATCGGAAGCGACCGTGGCCGATGGCCTGCGGATCATGGCTGAGGAACTTCGGCAGCTGCACGCCACGAGCGTGGCATAATTACGGTTTGACCGCATACACCTTCACACTTGCGGCGTAGTCGTTCACGTCGTATTTGGTAAGCAAGGTTGCCATGTTTTCGTGCAAAGTCGGCGTGCAACACGAAACCACGGGAAGCCCTTCGGTCATCGCAGGCGAGCAACAGCCCGATTGATTCTCCACTTTCGCATAGGCATTCAGATCGGACTGACTGTCAATGACTTCCACTGCATCGAATCCCGCGGCCTTCAAGCCGGCAACATAGTCGTCAATCGGAATGGCCCCGGCAATGCAGCCGACATAGGCCATCAGATCATTGCCCAATTCGGGTGGTAAAGGTTGCTTGAGCGCAATGTCGCTAACGGCCAGCCGACCGCCCGGTTTGAGTATGCGGGCAATCTCTCTGAACACGGCCTGCTTATCTGCAGCCAGATTGATGACGCAGTTGCTAATCACACAATCCACCGACGCATCCGCCAGCGGCATCTTGTCGATGGTCGCTTCGTGGAACTCAACATTCTTGTGGCCAGTTTTAATCGCGTTAGCTCGGGCAAGTTCCAGCATGTCGGGCGTCATGTCGATGCCGATGGCCTTGCCGGTAGGACCGACTTTTGCCGCGGCGAGGAACACATCCAAACCGCCGCCGCAGCCGAGATCAACGACCACTTCGCCCGGTTTAAGGCTGGCAAACGCCGTGGGGTTGCCACAGGAGAGCCCCATATTGGCTTCGGCGGGGATCGAGCTGAGCTCATTATCTGAATAGCCAAATGCCGCAGCTACGGCCTTCACGCCAGCATGATCCGTGGAAAGGCCACTACGTGCGACGGCCGCATACTTATCTTGGACGACTTGTTCGATGCTCATGTTAGTTCCGTTCTAGTTGACTGTTTTGGGAACAGTAAGTGGATTGAAATAGTTTCTTTGAAAGTAGGTTGCCACACTCACCAAACCAATCATTACGGGAACTTCCACGAGTGGACCGATGACGGCGGCGAACGCAGCGCCGGAATCAATGCCGAAGACAGCCACCGCGACGGCAATGGCGAGTTCAAAATTGTTACTCGCCGCGGTGAACGCGAGTGTCGTCGTTTTCGAGTAGTCCGCACCGATCTTGCGGCCCATGTAGAAACTCACGAGGAACATCACAACGAAATAAATCAACAACGGGACGGCAATCAGTAAGACATCGAAGGGGATCTGTACGATTTGTTCTCCCTTGAGACTGAACATCACCAGGATCGTGAATAACAGGGCGATGAGAGTTAGTGGGCTAATCCGGGGCAGGAATTGCGAATCATACCACGGCCGACCCTTGGCCTTGATAAGGACAAACCGAGTGATCATGCCTGCTAGAAACGGTATGCCCAGATAAATGAACACGCTCTTGGCGATCTCGGCCATGCTGACTTCAACCACGCTCCCTTCCAAGCCTAAAAGAGGAGGGAGCCACGTAATAAAGAGCCAAGCATAAAGGCTGTAAAATAGCACTTGAAACACACTGTTAAAGGCAACCAGTCCAGCGGCATACTCCGTGTCGCCACGCGCAAGCTCGTTCCAAACAATGACCATCGCAATGCAGCGCGCCAGGCCAATCAGAATGAGCCCGGTCATGTACTCGGGATAGTCACGCAAGAACAGCACTGCGAGCGCGAACATGAGCACCGGCCCGATGACCCAGTTTTGAACCAGTGACAGGCCTAAGATTTTCCAGTTGCGAAACACATCGCCAAGCTCTTCGTACTTCACCTTAGCCAAGGGTGGGTACATCATCAGAATCAATCCCAGCGCGATAGGTATGTTCGTCGTACCAACTTGAAACCGATTGATGACGCCATCGACGCCAGGATAGAAGTAGCCGAGCCCGACGCCGACGGCCATTGCCAAGAAGATCCACAGCGTGAGAAATCGGTCCAGAAAACCAAGCTTTCGTTGCGGGCAGCAATCGGGGGCACAGGAACAATCGCTAGACATGGGAATGCTCCTCAAGGCTCTCCCGGAGAGTGGCTACATAATCACGAATTTCGTCCCGTACTCGGCGATAGTGTCCGAGGGCCTCTTCTTCTGAGGCGGCTTGCTTGGCCAATCGCGGGGGATCATCAAACGCGCGGTGGATAACCTTTGCTTGACCTGGGAACCGTGGACACGACTCGGCGGCGTTATCACAGACGGTGATAACGTAGTCGAAATTCACATGACGAAACTCATCGACGTGCTGTGATTTTTGCTGGCTGATGTCGACACCCGCTTCGGCCATCACTTTCACCGCGTTAGGGTTGAGGCCGTGAGTTTCAATACCTGCTGAATAAGCTTCAATAGAATCAGCTTTCAAAGCACGGGCCCAACCCTCGGCCATCTGGCTACGACAGGAGTTGCCAGTGCAGAGGAACAAAACTTTAGGTAGACCGGGCATGAAAAACCTTTCAGCAGCATCGAGACCGATCAACTCGCTTGCTTTCTTTCAGCAAGGCAGGGGCCTCCGAAAAGTAGCTGTCGAGGCAATCAAGCAGTTTTTGATGGAATGCGTCCGCCGGGGAAGCGAGTCGATAGTGGATCCACAAGCCTTCGCGGCGAGCCAGCACGAGGCCCGCTTTACGCAGATAAGCCAGATGACGCGAGATCTTCGGCTGAGGCATGTTCAAGGCGTCAACGATATAGCAAACGCACAACTCGCCGCCGCGGAGCAAATTCAAAATTCGCAACCGAGTTGGATCCGCGAGCGCGCGAAAAATCTGATCAGGAGTTATTGATGTTGTTGTTTTCATATTCGCCTGAACAAATATATGCCTAAACGAATACAGGGACAAGGGCCGCCACCTACTTGCAATTCATTTGCAAATCTATTGCCATTTGTATCTTGGCAGTGTATGATGTCGTCACGATGAGACTTTTAAGCAAAAACGCACGATTCCGCATAATCGCCGGGCTTCTGCTGTTGGCCTATGGGTCGGCTGGAGTCTTGGGCTACGGCCTGCACGCGGTTTGGGACTGTGGTGATCATTGCCACGCCCATGCTCACGCCGAGGGGGTGGCACACGCTCATCCTCACGATGCTGATCCTCACGATCATGGCAACGGGTGCCATCATGATCACGATCACGCAGCTGAGGTGGCTCAAAGCGACGAGCAGCACGATTCGTGGAAATCGGCGGCCGACGATTGCCCCATTTGCGAATTCTTGGTTCAGGCTCAAACGCCTTTCGTAATTGAATTTGCTACGGCCGATGTTGGGCCGGCTGCTGTTCATTACGTTTTGCATGACGCTTCTTATGTGGCCCCTCTCTCGGGGATTCATGCCGCGCGCGGTCCACCAGTGGCCTAAATCCAGGCCCTTCTTTCCGATGTGTGTGTTGCTGCGCATTCGCTTGTGATCGCGCTCACTCGTACGCATCAATTCTTGGAAAACATGCCCTGAGGAGATGCGCCCATGCGCGCTCGAACAGCCTTCACCTTGGTGGAGCTGCTGGTGGTGATTGCCATTATTGGCGTGTTGATCGCCTTGCTGTTGCCGGCCGTGCAAGCGGCTCGAGCTGCAGCACGGCGCACGCAATGCGCCAACAATATGCGCCAGATCGGCTTGGCGATCCACCAGCATGCCAACATACATACAGGCCAAATGCCAGAGGCCGAAGATCACACGACGGGCACGAACCAATCATGGATCTACTCGCTGGCACCCCACATGGAGAGTGTCGACGCGATTCGGATTTGTCCGGAAGATCCGCAGGCCGACGAGCGCCTGCGCGATAAGAAAACCAGTTATGTCCTCAACAGCTATCTGGCTGTCGATCCACCGGATTTCGAGAATATGCCCCCCGAGATGCAGGACAACTACCGTGCAGTTCGGAATTTGTGGGACGTTGCCGAGTCGGGCAAGGTGATTCTCATGTTCGAGTCTGTCGCAGGATACGACAAAGACCACACTCACGGATGGGAGTGGTTCAACGGCTACAACCTGCAATATCAAACCCCAGCAATGCCTTTGGTGTGGGAGGCCTACAAGTTGCAGATCGCCCCCGAGCAACATCAGGGAACCGGGGCCAACTATTTGTTCGGCGACGGCCACGTCGAGCTGATTTCTTCGGAACAGATTCAGCAATGGTGTCTGGAAGGAACCGCGAGCAGCAATTTCGTGAAACCAATTACTCGATAGGAGTGAGTACAGGAGGAAGCAGAGTGTGCAGAGGGTAAAACCTCTGACTTATTTGTACTCTCTACTTACTTGTGGCTTGTGAGAGATTTAGAAACATGAAGATAAACAGATTCCTATTAACCATTTTTTTATCACTCTTTGCTTCGCAAGCCTCGGCCTTCCACGCCGATATCTTTCTCGTCCAACAGGATGGCCTGCTGTTAACCGGCAAAGGCTCTGCCGATCCGGATACGGGTGGTCAAAATGTCGTCGGCGCACGATTTCACGTCAACGACATTGCTGGGTTCGTTCCATTCGTCGACAGCAATCCGGGGATCAGCGCAATCAATGCGAACAACTCGTTCTTTGCCAGTAGCGACTATCAGCCATTGCCTGGCAATAAGACGCTGGGCTTCAACATCAAAACCTTTCGTGTTGAAAATGGTCCTGCATCCAACTTGTTTTATTGGAATGGCAGCGGCGAGATCGAGTTTACACCGGTTACGAATCTGAACGATCGCCTGGAAGTGCGAACTGGGCTAGGGTCGGCCATTGCGACGGGTGCAGCAGAAAATGTCTCCGGCTTTGATTTCACGGCAACCGATCCAACGGGGGGCATTCACAGCCATTTGAACTTTGATTTCGACGTCGATAACAACTCTTCCACCGCGGCCAGCACGGGTATCTTTCTGACGGCTTTGGAGTTTCAAATGGATCTCACCGGTGATTTGGTCCGAGAAACTGCCCGCCCACATTATGTCGCATGGTTCAACGGTCCACCCGGAGCTTTGAAAACAAGTGCCATGGCGGCGGCGAATGTATTTTTCGCCAACGAGTTTTCTGAATTTCGACTCTTGGGCGACGTCAGTCCGTTGGGTGATGATGAACTGCCCGACGACCTTGTGAATGCTGCCGACATTGACGCACTGCTGGGTGCGATTCAGAACGAGAGCAGCGATCCGCTTTTTGATCTCAATGCTGATACGATACTTGATAACGCTGACGCGGCGACGTTGTTTGATATTCTCGGCACTCAATTCGGCGATGCGAATCTCGATGGCTTTGTGAATGCGGCTGATCTTGCCGTCTGGCAAACCAACTATGGGACGAGTGGAGGTTGGGCCGCGGGCGACTTCAATGGCAACTCGGTTGTTGACGGCCGCGACTTTTTAATTTGGCAGCGCTACGCGGGATTCAGCGGAGGTTCGTTCGCAGGAGCCGTCTTGATTCCTGAACCAGCGTCCGCTGCTTTGCTGTTTGGTTTCTTGGTATTAGCCGTGGGACGCAGACCATAAATCGAATCGCTACCACGGGGGGCACCGGGTACTTAGTTCTTGGATAACTACCAAATCCGTGAACTCAGTGCCTCCCGTGGTAGTTATTCATAAGTATATTTTTTTGGAGGTGCTAACGATGAATTGGCAACGCATGGTTTGGTTGCTGCTAGTAAGTGCTGTGATGATCGACACAGCAACTGCTCAGCACAGTGATTTGGAAATGTTTGACGAGGGCGGCCAAGTGGCCGTTGAGCCACGGATCGCGGAAGGGGAATTCGGCGAAGCGCCAAACCCGGCTTATCGCGCTGATGAGCCCGGACTGGAATCCGATCCCGACGAATTGGCAGTGCATGGCGAGACGCCACTTCCCGGCGGAGCGCTCGTGGGCTTCAACGTCACTACGTTCACGCTCGGCGGATCGACTAAGAGCTTGTTTTACTGGAACGGCGTGGGAAGTCCCGATTTTGTTTCACTCGCAGCACCCCACGAACTGAAGATCTCGGATCCGACTGAGACGTTTTCCTTGCAGTTTGACGGAAGTGGCGCGGTCCCGGGATTCGATTTTGCCCTGACCGCCGATGGCAGCGGGCCTGACCCCGCAGGGTTTATCCATGCAGACTTGCTGTTTGATCTGGTCGGTGCGGGAGGGATTGGTGTCGGAAGTCCCTCTGCAGGGGTGTATGCCTTCGCCACGACGTTCTCCGTCGGTGGGCTCACCGACTCGGAGCCAGTTTATTGGGTCCTCGCTTCGGGCGTCGACGAAGCCGTCCATGAGGCTGCAGTTGGCTATATATCGACGAGCACGGGAATCGTCCCCGAACCTAGCTCCCTGCTGCTGGCGGGTAGCTCTGCCATTTGGGCCCTACTGCGTCACCGACACGGTTAGGACAGCAGATTCTCTACGAGTATTAGTCGCACAGCGTTGCCTCCCGAGTGGAGGCAACGCTTTTGTTAAGGTGTCGTGGAACGAATAGCCGCAATTGAGTAAAGAGTGATTTACCGCGACAGCATCGCTCGACAAGAAAATCTGTTGGCGGCAGGTCCGCACTGCCAGCGCACGGCGCGCGTGTGACACGCACGGAGTGTGAAATTGTGAGAGTTCGAATTCGGCTTCGAGCTTCGTGAGGGGCTCTGCGTGGCGTGAGCGGCCTGCAGCGCGGCACTCAGGGCCAACAAATTTTTCCAGAATTTTTCGGGATAAACTTTCTTCCACTTTTTCGCCCATTCTTGGTCCAAACCGGCGAATCACACTAGACGAAGGGGGGTGCCTTTGCATAAAAATCTCTGATCAATGAATTCATCCGCCCACCACACTTTCAGCAGACCACCCCGCAAAGACTGCAAGCTGGCTAGCTCAAGGCTGTACTCTCGGCATTTTTAACTTCCTTGCCAGGGCAATACGCAACTCAATTTTTCATGCGACGCGTTGTCGCAGGTTGCACCCCCATGTTTGTTCTACCCGCACGAACGGAGATTTAATCTGTGTTGACTGAAGCACCTCCGGAGTATCGACGACTCGTTCACAACGGCGAAAAGCATTACGGCCAACATATGATGGTCACGGCTTTGGGTTGTAACGAAGCGATTCTCTCGATTGAAAAACTGTACGAATTCCTGACCGTCATGGCCGACGACATCGACATGGTCCGCTTTGGACCTCCGATCGTGGCCCGCTTCGGCAAAGGACACGAAACTGGCTGCTCCGGCGTCCAGTTGATCGAGACCAGCCAGATTTCGTTCCACTCGAACGACAATCACCGCGACATGTACCTCGACGTATTTAGTTGCAAGCCATACGAGGAAGCAACCGTCTACCGAGTGCTCGAGCAGTTCTTTTCCCCGTCAAGTATCACAAGTGAGATGGTTTACCGTAAATGAAAAGGTTCTATCCCGACCACTTTCCAGTGGTTCCCAACGAAGCCCGTTGGGAAGACTTCCGTGTCCTCGACGTCGATGGAGAGCGTGGACAAGGGGTGCTTGTGCTGCGGGATTTTTCTCAAGGCAGCGTCCTATTTAGGATGAATGGCACGCTTACGACGGAGATGACTTTGCACTCGTTGCAAATGGCGCCAGGGCTCCACCTGGATGATCCTTACCTTGCGGGCAAGGTGCTCCACAGTTGTGGCCCCAATTCGTGGCTCGACGTGGAAACTCGCATCTACTTCGCAACTCGTGACATCGCAGCCGGTGAATTGCTCACCATGGACTACGATGAAACGGAGGATATTTTGTTCCGGGCGTTCGACTGCTGCTGTGGTTCTCCCAACTGTCGGGGAACCGTTGGCGGCAAGTTGGTGAAGAAGGTTGCTCCTAAACGGGGCCGCCGGAAGACCCAAGTGGTCGTCACGCCGACCGAGGTGCCGGCTCAGCTCTATGATGTGATCATGGCTGAGCGTCAGAGCTTTGCGACTGCCGAAGTGATGGCTGGCTTTGCCAGCTAAGCACGCTGCCACGTCTGCACAGTGGCCGGGAAAACGGTAAAAAAAGACAAACGGCCCGCGGCGAAAGTCGCGGGCCGTTTTTTTGTACGACGAACATCACAAGGTGAGCGGGGGACGTCAGTCCCCTGCATCGGTAACTTCTCCAGAAATGCAGGGGACTGACGTCCCCCGCTCGCTGGACTCGCCACTAGCCACTTAACGCCGGTTTTGGTACTTTGCTGGTCTTGGATTGACGTATTTTCGTTCAGCGGATTCCTGACATGTCGACTGCCATCGCCGGTGTGGCCCCTGCCACTGAAAAAGAAGTAACGATTATGACGGTTTGGCCGTCGATCGCCGCGACTCCTTTTGGCCGCTGGTGGGGACGCCGCTTCGCCAACGACATCGGGATCACCCTGTTTGGCCTGCCGATTACGATTGGCCGCATCCTGGCGCTCGTCTCGATCCCGTTTATTCTGCCGCTTTACTTCCACATGCTGATCCCACGGCTGCCGTTCGTAGTGTTCGGCGTGCCGAACCCCGCTTGCCGGCGCTATCGGCTGACCAATAAACGGGTTCTCGTCGAGCAGGCGTTTGGTGGCGGCGAACAGCAAAGTGTCTCGCTCGACCGTTTCGACTCGATCGAACTCGACGTTCAGCCGGGTCAGGAGTGGTATCCCGCCGGCGATCTGATCTTCCGCAACGGCCAGATCGAAACCTTCCGCCTCTTGGGCGTCCCTCATCCCGAATCCTTCCGGCAAACCTGCATGAAGGCCCGCATCGGCTTCGCGGGCGTACAAAAGGCCCGCGCTCAGGGCGTGGCCGTATAGGGCGGTTCCCGCTTAGCCGCGATTCAACAAATCGCCGGGACCTGCGATTCGTTGAATCGTGGCTATCCCACTGGTCACCTCGAAATCACGTCCGGTTGTAACGAAGTTGCGCACGCTAGGGGAGCGCGAAGCTAAAGCCGTCGTGCGGAATCTCCGTCGCACGAAATTATCATCCATGCCGCTGCTAGCAGCCGCCGATATTTCTCGTTAGCTCAAACAGAAATGTTTCGCTTCCGATGGAGGAACTCGGCATGGAACGGACAATGACCCGCACGACGCGATGGTTTGCCATCGTCACGCTTTTGGGACCCGTTGCCATCTGTTGTGCCGAGTCCCCCGCGACTTCGGAGCAAGCTCCCGCCACCGAAACACAAGCGGTCGAGGTCGCCGAGACTCCTGCTTCGGAAGACGCAATTCCGGCAGTTGTCGACATTAAGGACCTGCCGCGGTTCAAGCACGAGAGCTATCCCGACGCATGGACCGCCGCCCAGGAATCAAACCGCCCCATCTTGGTCTATGTGGCGATGCCGCAGTGCCCTCATTGCACCAAGATGCTCGACGAAACTTACGAGCAAGCGGAAGTCGACGAACTGGTGAAGGGTTCCTTCGAAACTTTGCAAGCGGGCCGTTACACGCACGCGACTCTGGTTTCCAAACTTCACGTTCGTTGGTATCCAACCACGGTGCTGGTGAGCTCCAACAACAAGGTGCTCGACATGATCGAAGGTTATGTCGACGCCAACACGTTCAAACGCCGTCTGCAATTAGGAATCGCCTCGGCCAAGGGATCGTCAACCACGCAAACCCGATGATGCTGGCCTCGCAGGTACGTACCATGAAAAAAATTGCCTTCTTGATCATGCTGTTCGCGATTCTCGCCGTCGAAGCTCGCGCCGAGAAGCCGCGCGGGGATCACTCGCACGCGGCACCTGAAGGAGTCTTTGACCACAAGACGGTCGAAGATGCTTGGAAGGTAGCCATCGAAAAGAAAAAACCGCTGCTGGTGATGTTCACGTCGAACAACTGCACCTACTGTCGCAAGATGATTGCCGACACTTACAGCAATCAGCAGGTCAAAGAACTGCTCCGCGGCCGGACCGAATCGGTGATGGCTCATTCGGATAATTATGCGGCGTTGATCAAAAAGCTCGGCATTCGCGGCTATCCGTCGTCGCTGTTGATCACGCCGGAAGGTGAAGTCCTCGACTTCATGGAAGGGTACGTCGATCCGCAAGCCTTTGCCAAGCGAGTCGGTCCGCTCCTGGATCGCCCCGCCACGCAAATCGGCATGACCGTGAACACCAAGACCGTCGAACACTAAGCTGCTCGCGGCTTAGCGCCGATCCTACATCAAAGCCAGCGAATGCTCGCGCACTTCCTTAAGCGGCCGCACACAATTGGGGGCGTCGAGATCCACTTCAAACGTCACCGGATACTTGAACCCCTTGGGTTCTTGCGGCGCGACAAGTGGCAACCGCCGCATCACGCGTAACGCGAATTCTTTCATCGCGGGCCGCCAGCCTGTGAGTTCGGTCGAACGAAACTCACCGCCGAACAAATGGCGGAAGTGGCGATTCGCCAAGAAAACGTTGTTGCGTCGTGCGGCGCGACTCGTCATGTGCTCGGTCGAAAGCGACACGTTCACGCCCTTCGTATTTACCACGCGGTGAGGCGTGTGCTGCGGCCAGGTGACCATTTCGCCCGGTTCGAGATCGTACACCACGGCCAGCTCATCCCATTCGCGTTGGAATTCGAGCTCTTCCGACTTCTCGCCGCAGAGCACGCCTTCGATGGTTTCGTCGGAAACGATGCCCGTCTCAAGCGGGTAAGCCCAAACGCGCTTTTGGCCGCGAATATGCCAGAGCATGTTTACCGGACAATCTAAGTGGTAATACACGATCGCATCCGGCGACGAGATCAGCAAATTCGCCGAGCGGTTGTAAGTGTGCAGCCCGGGGCAGGTCGCTTCCAACTCGCCGTACAAGCGGTCCACGATCTCGGCATACTCGGCATGATGGTCCATCACCCGGCGAAGATTCAGCCATATCTTGCCGCGGCTCACCGCTTCGAACAATTGCTCGGAAGTTAAATTTCCCGCCCGGCCTTCTTGCCACTCATGGTGAAGCTGTGGGTCTGTTCCCATGGTGTTGATGCCGAGATCCTGGCGGGGATGGCGATCCAACGTTTCGATCAAATGCTCGTCGCGAAACATTTCCAACTCTTGCAGGCGATGCTGAGCCACGAAGATGGCGTTTTCCATCCGCGCGGCTTGCTCGGGAGTCCAGTTTTCCAAGAGAGGGAAATAAGGTTTCATCAGCGAATGCTCCGGAATCCAAGTTTGCGTTCCGCGCGCACGGCGGTGCTCGCGGCTGCTTAAACTTAGGTCGTGCCACTGTGAGAAGGCGGGTGTTTTCAAACACCGCGAAGCCCGTACCGATGCGAGAATCGCATCAACCGGCAAATTTGATACAGCAGACTACTGGAAAAGCTGTGGGCTTATCGTTTCGCCGGCGTATAAAGGCAGCAATCCACGGGGCAAACATCGTGGCTCGGGCCCAGCGTGCCTAGGGCGATCCGTTTGGGATCGTCACTCAAGCGTTCTTCGATCAACAAACGAATCATCTCGATGAACTTGGGATGCGTGCCCACGGTTGCCGCGCGATGCATTTGGATTCCAAGTTCTTCGCAAAGATCATGAGCTTCGGTATCGATGTCGAACAGCACTTCCATGTGGTCCGAGATAAAACCAATCGGCAAGATCACCAAGTCGGCCAGCGGCTGCTCGGCCTGCAACTCGCGAATGCGATCACACACGTCGGGCTCCAGCCACGGTTGATGAGGCGAGCCGCTACGGCTTTGGTAAACAAGCTCCCACTTCGCATGGCCAACCCCGGCGGCGACCAGCCGACAAGCTTCCTGCAATTGGGCCACATACCGGCAGTTGTCCGCCATGTTGAGCGGAATGCTGTGGGCCGTGAGGAGAAGCGGAGTAGCGTCCCGCCGTTCAACAGGAATTTTGTTCAGACATTCACGGACCGCTTCGATCATGGGCTCGATAAAGCCGGGATGATTGTAGAACACCCGCAGCTTGTCGATCTGTGGTGCCGCGGGGCCAACCGTTTCTTGGGCCCGCATGATGTCCTCACGATATTGCCGGCAACCGGAATACGAACTGAACGCGCTGGTGAAAAATGCGACCGCCCGTTTCACGCCATCGTCGGCCATCTGCTTGAGCGTGTCGGCCAGCAAAGGGTCCCAGTTCCGATTGCCCCAGTAGATCGGGAGTTCATGGCCGTGCGCCGCGAGTTCGTTTTTAAGCGCCGCGATCAGTTGCCGATTCTGTTCGTTGATCGGGCTCACCCCGCCGAAGTGCTGATAATGCTCGGCAACTTCCAGCATCCGCTCGCGAGGAACCGGCTTGCCGCGCAGCACGTTCTCCAAGAAGGGCATGACTTCGTCCGGGCCCTCGGGACCACCAAACGAAACCACTAACACAGCGTCGTAAGCAGGCATCACGAACTTCCCAGCAGAAACTGACAGAACCCCACTTTCGCTCAACCGAAAACGGAGGATTCCGCTTAACAGACGGTGGTCACGAAACGGCGTTGAAACATGAACGCCAAAGAGCGGTCGGGCTGGGATTCGAACCCAGGGAACCCGGAGGTTCGCCGGTTTTCAAGACCGGTGCATTCGACCACTCTGCCACCCGACCGAATTGCTCACTTTTCCCGGTGATTTCTCGAAGAGCGATCAGCCGTGAATTGATTTCCGACTAATTCTAGCCCGTAAACCGGGAGTAGCAAAGGCGTGATATTTTAAGTGACGGGGATGGGGGCAAATGTTTTTGTGGCAGTGCTCGAATGCGGTGTGGGCTCAATTATGTATGAGGCCTTCACAGGGAGAATTTATGAATAATGCTATTATCGACGCCATTTGTGCTGCGCAATACGGAGTCTAGTAAGCGACTCTGTCGTTCACTCATCAATTGGTCGGACGAAGGGTGATCGATGGACTTCCCGACGAATCGCGTCTCGTAACTCGTCAGTAAGGGCGTTAAGCTTTTTAGTTCTTCGACCTATCTTGCCATAGTAATTGTCTCTATTACGACGCGACTCATCAGCAACTAAACGAGCTAATGATATAGACTCTAGCAAAACCTTACTCGCCATCGCCTCAAGTTCTTCGGGATAGAACGGTTCGTTAAAACGCACGATTCGTTTTGCTGCTAAGTGAGCGGGAAAGAACTCTTTTAACCTACGTTTTATCCTGTCCTCTGGCTTCTCTGAAGAGTCGATAAAATCTCCAATAGGGTCAAGATTGGCAGCCAAAGACCGCACGTAAACTACTGCCCCCCATAAGTCTCGTAAGACTTTCATACGGAAATCGAACCGAGTCTTTTCAGTATCAAACATTGCCTTGAAATAGGTGGCCAGGAAACCAGCAAACAACCCACCAACAAAAGTAATAACTCCTAAAAACAGTTGATCGAATGTCATTGGCATTTTCTCTACTGCGATAGCCCAGGACTTTCGGACAGCGGCGGGCCAGTTTTTCTACGCCGCTAATGCCGGGGCGTTTTCGGCTTCGAATTGTTCTGGGGTTTTGTAGTCGAGCGACTGGTGGAGCCGCTGACGATTGTAAAAGATTTCG